>CANRIU010000008.1 GCA_947630755.1 uncultured Oscillospiraceae bacterium
CTCCTCTTTGTTACTTTCTTCCTCTTTTGTCAACACAAAAGAGGAGAAAGTAAATGTCCCGTCCACCACCGATGGTGGACATATCGCACCGCCCTCCGGGCGGAATACCCCGCCTTTTCAAGGCGGTTTTCCCGTCCACCTCCGGTGGTCTCACCTCACATACCCCGTCCCCCGGACGCGAATATCCGCCGACACCACCGTCGCCGTCCTGTCCGGGGTGTTGTTTCGCAAAATGAGCTTGTAGTATGTGAACTTCTTCGCCTTCAGCTTTATCCGGTCCATCTCCGGCACCGCCCCGGCGTCCGATGTCCCGAGGCTGTACACCGCAAACTCCGACTTCCTGTCAGTCTTTGCCGTCACCTCCAGATACCCGTTGTCCTCCGGCTTTATCCCCACCCACAGCATCGCCGAATACTTCCTCCGGAAGTCCTCGCCAAAGCTCATGGCGCCGGATTCCCAGTAAGCGTCTATCTCCGCGCCGTTGTCGGAAAAATACTCGTCCGAAAAGTGCCTCAGGTACCCGTCCCGGGTCCCGTAGTAAAGCCCGTCCCGGTAGTTTATCATGCACGTCACGTCAAGGCCCGTGTACACATACCAGGCGTCCACGTCCAGATTCTGCACTATCGCCGTACCGTCCTCGCCTATGACGAAATACTCGTGGCTGAATTTGTCATAGAAGGTCCGGGCCTTCGTCAGGTCGAACCGCCGAATCGATGAATCCACCCTCTGGCTCACCCGTTCGGCGTTGCGCTGGTCCCCGGTTATCCCGCTGGAGCTGGTGGACTTCCACTCTATGACGCTCCGCCCGTCCAGCGTCCGCGGCCTGTTGAGCACCAGCCTCGCCTGTCCCCAGGCGCAGTTGCCTATTGCCCTGTTCACCGGGGCCACATAGAACCCCGCCGTCACGCTCCCGTCCACCAGCGTTATGGTGTCGTACCCGATGGACCATGCGGAATCCAATTTGAACGCCAGAAGCCTGTCGTAGTGCCGGATCATGGCGGTGATGGGCGTGTTGGCGTCCCCGACAGACACCTCGTACAGGTCCGGGAAGTAGTCCGCCCGGGGCCTCCCCTCGTGGTCAAGGCCGGAGTAAAACGCCCTGTTGGTCCCGTCGCCGTATAGGAACACCCGGGAATCCTGCGCCCCGTTATAAAGCTCGGCAAACCTCATGGCGCACACCTGCGCCCGGTAGTCCTCCCTGACGCTCCAGGCTATCTCCAGCGTATTTACGCCCTTCGCCGGAGCCTCCTTAAATGTAACCGTACCCTCCGCAGGGTCCACGGTGTAATCCGACAGGGCGATGAGGCCCACGCCCGGCGTCGATCCCACGAAATTGCCGTCGTCCTGCCGTGCGTTTTCCCCGTCCATTACTTGCGGTCCCTCCGCGCCCTCATCTGCCGCGGCAGGCGCGGCGGTGAGATCCGTTACCCAGTCAACGCTCGCGATGTCCCTCTCCGGCAGGTGGAAAACCGTGGCCTCCCCGTCCGGGGAAAACCGGCACCGTCTCCCGGCGGTGAGCCGGTTCACGCTCTCCAGAAGCGTCCCTCCGCCGGAGGGCTCCACGCTCACAGACACCAGCGGCCTGTAGCCCGCGACCTCCTCCAGCCTCTCCCCGTCCCACACGAGGTACTTCTCCCCGTTTAAGATATACAGCTTCTCGTCAAAGCCGAACATGTCCACATCCTCCGACGTGTCCATGTCCCCCGCCGGGACCTTCCCCCAGACGCCGTTCTCGTCAAGCCGCAGCTCCCAGAGGTACCCGCCGCAGGCGGCGCAGACCACCTCGCGCCCGCCCACAAAGCCCGACCATATCCCCCGGACCGCCGTGTCCGTCTTCTCGTTGGGCGTGGAGTATGTCCCGTTAAAATACCAGTCGTATCTGTCCGCGGACACGCTCATGGGCCGGGCGTGGAAGCTGTAGGACCTTGTGTACTCCGCCGCCCCCGCGCTCTCGTCCTTTATGTAGCAGTAATACTCCTGTCCCTGGAGCATCACCGTGTAATATCCCCCGTCGTAGTAAAAGCTCGTGACATAGCTTCCCTTCCCCGCCTCCGGGTTCTCTCCCTCCGGCACCGTCACGGTGCCGATGTAATCCCCCCGGGAGTAGGTGGTGTAGTAGCTGTAAAACGGCCCGTTGGCGGATTTGGTGGAATATCTGCAATATGACGACCCCTCTTTTCCGCCTTTTGAAACGTTACAGCAGCTTATTGTCGCCCCGCCGCCAAAGTATCCCTTTCCCGTGGACCCCGCCGGGATGTCCAACACGCCGCCCGTGGTGGAGAAGGTCCCGTTGGAGCTGTTGAAGGTGTAGCTCTGCCAGCCCATGAACGCTGTCTCCGGTGCGTGCGCCATTTCAGACCCGGCAAATTCCCAGTCCCCTTCCGTGTAGTAGGTGCTGGAGTAGCTGTTCACGCTGCATTTGTATTTCTTCCATGAAAAGCTCTGGGCATAGCTGTCCACTCTGGCGCCGTAGTACCTGTAAAGCCGCCCGCTTTGAAGAAAATATCCCCCCACGTCCGTCGTCTCAAAGCCAACGGAAGTGCCCCCGGGGGCGGACCGCCTCACGGACGCGCCGCTCACCGCCGCGCCCCCGCCGGAGACGGAGACATCCGGATATGTCACGACCTCCCGTGTCCCCGTGTAGCTGCTCCCGCCGCTCCTTGTCCAGCGCTCGGTGCCCGAATAGACCTGCGCCACATCCCCCGGCGTCATCCGCCCGCCGGGCAGCTCCTCCGAACCCGTCCCCGGGGTCACGACGCACCTGTCAAGCTGCCAGCACCCGTTTCTCTCGTAGTAATATCCCCGGTAGTCCTCCGCGTTCCCGCTCGTCACCTCCGCCGGGGAGCCCGCGGGCTTCACCGCCCCCGTCTCGTCGGCTATCATGCGGGGGTACATCTGCCGGGCCGTGCTGCCGCCGTACTCGGTGAACAGCACACCGGAGGCCCCCTCCCGGACGTGGGGTATGTACGCGCTCAAAAGCCCCGCCACATTCATGCTCCCCGGCCGCTTCTTCAAAGCCCCGCCGGACGTCACCCGGAAGTTGCGCATCTGCGCTGCCTCTCCGAATTTCAGCGACGCCTCTCCCTCCGCCGCCTCGTTCACTCCCCGCCACTGGGCGATGCTGAATATCTTCTCCCCCACGTTGGAGGTTATCCTCGCCATTTTTCTTCCTCCCTCAAATTTCTCTCATCCGCCGTAAAGTATGTAGTCCCTCGTGGGCTCGGGGCCGAACAGGAAGCCGTACTCCTGACTCTCCTCCTCAGTCTCCCCCTCGCCAAGTCCCGGAGAAACTCTCGACACGCAGAAATACCTCAGCGCGTCCACCGTGTGGGTTATCTCATGGGGTTCTTTTGCGCAGTCCCCGGGGTTCGCCCGGTCCTGCTGAATGGCCCCCAGGTCCGATAAAAGCCTCCCGCACTCCCTTGAGATGCGAAGCCCCGGCTCCCCGTCCGCCCCTGACGCGAGCATATCCTTTATCATCATGTGCCCCTGCACTCTGTTGCTCTCCGCCCTTGTCAGCGCCACTCCGCAGGACCTGAATATCTCCTCCATGGTCCGCCCGCTGTCCTTCTGCCGACTCCACAGGTCCGGCGGGGCGAAGGTCGCGGCTATCTCCTCCCCGGGAAGGGTCCTCTCCAGTATCCCCCTCGCCGCGTCCCGGACGATGAGCCCCTCCTGAGTCCACTCCCGGTAGACCCAGGCCCTGCCCTCCTCGTCCACAGCCACCCACAGCACCGCCAGCATATCGAGGCCGTAGTCCAGCGCCCTGTACCTTCTCCACCGCCCCGGCATCCGCCAGGGCTCGAAGGTGTGTATGTCGTACCGAAGCTCCGAGAAGTAGCTCCCTCCCAGAGCGTTCCAGTCCCCGTACCTGTAAGCCCTGCGCAGGTTCTCCGGCATCTGTGCCAGCATCCTCATGTAGTTTGGCGACTCCTTAAGCAGGTACCTGTTGTCCTCCACCGTCGCCGGAATAAAGACATAGTCCTCCGGGTCCTCGTTCTCCTCCGGGTTTTTGGAGGAGCGCCTGAAGTCCCTGTCAATAAACAGCCTCTTCACCCATCCGTGCCCCACTCCCCCGGGGTTGCAGGTGAGGTACATCCGCTTCTGATATGGGCTCACTCCTCTGAGGCACCCCTTTAAATAGTTGAATGTCCTCTCGGTGAACTGCGTGGCCTCGTCTATGAATATCCAGTCGAACTCCTGCCCCTGATATTCAAGCTCCGACTGCTCCCCGGCCCAGTGGCCGAATTTGATAGTGGAACCGTTAAAAAAACTCATCCGTCTAACCGACGCGGTATACGTCCCTATCTCCTTCGGCACTGCCGCCGCTATGGGCCTTATGTGGTTCTCCTCCAGCTCCGGGTATGTCCTCCTCATAATGAGCACCCGAAGCCCCGGATTCACCGCGGCCCCGCCCATGGCCTTTGTCCTGACAGCCCAGGTCTTTCCCCCGCCCTTGGCCCCGCCGTAGGCGACGAAGGGCGCGCGGGCCATGAAAAACATCCTCTGCTTCTCATTCGCCCTCCCCAGGTCCCAAACCGCCCCCGGGCTCTTTCCCCGGTCCTTCCTCATTTAAGGGCCTCCGCCCCGCCCAGGCCCTCAACCTTAATCGTCACGGGCGGTTTTTTCTCCTTTTCCGTCCTGGCCTCCCGCTCCCGGTATCCGCCGTTCTCCGACTGCATCAGATTGAACCGGGCAAAGCTCCCGGTCTTGGAGTCCTTCCGCTCCCGCTCCAGCCAGAAGAAGGTCTTGAACTCCTCCCACCGCTTCGCGGCCTGGTATCTCCCCATGATCTCCCTGCCCCTGTTTATCTCCCCCCGGAGCGCCGCCTCGCCCTTCTCGATATAATCGCCGAGCATCTCCTCCGGCACATCCGTGAACTGGTGGAGCACAAACGCCACCGGCGCCTGCCCCGTCCTGATGCAGTGGTCGATGCACCTCTCCACCGCCTCCCGGAGCTCATCCGCCCTGTAAACCTTCACAGCCACTCCTTCGATCCCTCCGTGTCAAATCCCAGCATCTCAAGCTTCTCCCTCTTTGTGAGCTCCGCCCACTCCTCGTCCACGCACTCGGCGCATACCACCCTCCCCCCACACTCCCCGTAGAGCTCACCCTTTTGAAGCTCCGTAAGGCACCTGGAACACCTCACCCCGGCGTACTCCGGCTCCTCAGGCTCCAGCCCCGGCTGCCGCAGTCCCCGCCTTACATTTCCTCCCACATTCTCCCCCTCATTCGGTTGACTTTTTCCCGCGCCTCAGGTATAATTACAGTGTGTGCGTAAAGCTCCCGCCCGCCCCGCTGTAAATTATCCGGCACAGCGGCGCAATATTGCGTCTCGTTCCGCTTCAGCCCTGTTTTTAGTGTGTGTCGACTGCTTGAACTTACGCTTTATTGCGCTTACGGGCATATTATAGCGCCCTCGTCCCCGTTTGTCAACCCCATTCCGTAATAATCCGTAATATTTGTGGAGGTGTACAAATCATGTACTCGATTTTTGTGCAGCTTTGTAAGGATCACAATATCACGACCTATCAGGCGGCAAAGGAGGCCCACATCGGGCAGTCCACCATAAGCGAGTGGCGTCTGGGCACCTCCGTCCCCCGGGACAAGACCCTCCGGAAGATAGCCGACTACTTCGGCGTCACGCTGGAGTATTTAAAGGGCGAGTCCCCCGACCCCTACCCTGACGGCCCCACCGCCTCGGAGCTCCGCGAGCTTCTGGAGGTCCTGCGCAGCCGCAGCGATGTCAGGATGCTCTTCTCCCTTGCAAAGGACGCCACCCCCGAGGACGTGCGCCGCGCCGCCGCCATAATCGAGGCGCTGAGAAATTCGGAGGCGGAAGGCTGATGTGGAGCCCCGACTACTACGTCCACCTTGTGGACCTGGGCCACGGCGTCAACGGCGTCACTGTGCCAAACTCCGACGGCACCTTTGACATCTACTTAAACTCCGCCCTCCCCGAGGGCCAGCGCCGTCTCTGCCTTGAGCATGAAAAGCGCCACATCCTCTCCGACCACTTCTACCAGCCCCGGGACGTGAATACCCTTGAGCAGGAGGCTGGCGGCGCCCAGGTCCGCCCGAACCGTCTGACGGTGTTCGACCTTCCAACCTCCACCCACATCCCTCTCTTCTCCTCCCTCCGCGCCCTTAACGCCTACCTCAACTCCCTCGACGCCTCCCTCCCCCTCCCCAAATGAACTGCTCCCGATTCCCCTTTCCCCGGAGCATCTCATCCATGCCATTTAATTTAATATCCGAATTGCTCTCCTGTATCGCCCTGAACTGCCGCTCCTTGAAATCCGCGTCGCCGGAAATTTGGGTCTTGACATCCCCTCCGGCTTTGGATATACTGTTAACAAGAGCAATTCCGTCACGCGGAGAGGTGTTGGAACTTTTGTTCCCTCTGGTATTCGGGTTGCTCTTTCCATATTTGTTCGAGTAATCGCTTTGGCACTTTTCGTCTGAAACGCCAAACGCATTTTTGAACTGCACCGCGCCCCTGCTCTTTGATACGCCCTCTATCATAACGATTTTACCATTCTCAATATGTATTTATCGGTGTGCATAAAAAATCCCCATCGGCATAATTGCCAATGGGGATTTTCAGAGTGTTGAAAAGCTTCGCTTAAAATCAGCGCCCGCCCCACAAGGGGATCCTTCGGTCACAGCGCGAAAATAATCATAACCCCCGGTTCAACCGGGGGTTTGGCATACCCCCATAATGGGTTATTATCTGCCAAGCCCCTTTAAGGGGCACTGGATCACATTGCAGCATCACACGCACCACGACCCGTAAACGGGTAGGTCCCGTTAGTGCAGCGCGGTTTTCCCTGCCAATTACTCATTGTATCGGCTTGCATTCAGCTCGCCGATTATTTTTTGCTCAGCTATTATTCTCCCCCCGGTAGAACCGGGGCTTGTTTTCCGCGCATAAACGCACCAATTCAATGCAAAATCCGGCGGCATGTGCGTCGGATTTTGCCCCTATTTTGCGTCACGCGAACCCCCGGCTTTGCCGGGGGGCAATAAGGGCTTTAGCCACAGGCATCGAGCGAAGCGAGTAACTATAAAACCGAGTAGAAGATACCGACATGTCTCAAACAAGGGGATAAACCCGTTTACGGGTCATAGGGCAAGTGATGCACACGCCAGAACCTCAGCGCGTCCTGAGACGCTTGCCGATAACAGGCCCTTTCAGGGCCAAATCAAGCCTCCGGCTTAGCCGGAGGCTCAAGCCGTCGACAAAGGCTAAGCCTTTGCCAGGCCTGTCACATCTCTCCGTCCTCTCCGGAATACAGCTTCGTGGACAGGTATCTATCCCCGGTGTCGGGCATCAGCGCCACAATGGTCCGCCCCCGGTTCTCCGGCCTCTTCGCCAGCTCCAGCGCCGCCCAGAGCGCCGCGCCGGATGAGATCCCCACAAGGACCCCCTCGCGCCGCCCCAGCAGCCTCGCCGCCGAGTACGCCTCCCCGGTGCCCACGGTGATGATCTCGTCGTAAATTTCGGTGTTCAGGACCTGGGGCACGAACCCCGCGCCGATGCCCTGGATCCCGTGGGGCCCCGCCTTGCCGCCGGAGAGCACGGGCGAATCCGCGGGCTCCACCGCCACGATCCTGACGCCGGGCTTTTTCATTCTGAGGTACTCCCCCACGCCCGTGATGGTCCCGCCGGTGCCAACGCCGGAAACAAAAATGTCCACCTCGCCATCGGTGTCCTCGAAAATTTCCGGCCCGGTGGTCTCAAAGTGCGCCTTGGGGTTGGCGGAGTTGACAAACTGCCCCGCGAGGAATCCTCCGGGCAGCTCCTTCGCCAGCCTCTCCGCCTCGGCGATGGCGCCGCTCATGCCCTTTTTCCCGTCAGTCAGCACAAGCTCCGCCCCGTAGGCGCGCATAAGCATCCGCCGCTCCACGGACATGGTGTCCGGCATGACGATAATAACTCTGTACCCCTTCGCGGCGGCGATGGAGGCAAGTCCAATCCCCGTGTTGCCGCTGGTGGGCTCGATAATGACCGACCCCTCCTTGAGTACCCCCCGGGCCTCGGCGTCCTCGATCATAGCTCTGGCGACGCGGTCCTTCACCGACCCCGCCGGGTTGAGATACTCAAGCTTGAGAAGCACCCGTGCCTGGAGGCCCAGCTCGCGCTCGATGTTAGCCGCCTCCAGAAGCGGCGTCCCCCCGACAAGCTCCCCCGCGCTCTTAAAAATCCTCATAGTAATCGATCCTTTCCAAAAGATTTTATATTAATAAATATATACCAGGATATATGCATATGCAATCAAAAATATGATTTCCCGCCCAAAATATGAAATAGTCAATGGATAAAGGTCCGCCCGAAGGGCGGAGGGAGAGGTCCCCGAAGGGGACCGGGGGGACCGGGGGGACCCGCCGATAGGCGGGGGTATTCCGCCCGAAGGGCGGAATACCCCCGCCTTTTCAAGGCGGCTTCCCGGTTCCCTTCGGGGACCTTCTCCTGTCCACCTTCGGTGGAATCACCCCGCCTATCGGCGGGTCCCGGTCTCCTCCGGAAACCTCTCCCTCCGCCCTCCGGGCGGAATACCCCGCCTGTCGGCGGGTCCCCGGTCCCCTCCGGGGACCTTCCCCCGTCCACCTCCGGCGGACTACTTACCCCCCGCCTGTCGGCGGGCCCCTCCGCCCTTCGGGCGGTCTTCCCGGTCCCTTACCATTGTAAGGGATATTCTCTTTCTCGCGGGGTCGCACTCCACGACCCAAACCTTCACCACATCGCCCACCTTCACCACCTCCGAGGGGTGCCTTACGAACCTCTCGGACATCCTCGAGATGTGTACAAGTCCGTCCTGATGTACGCCTATGTCCACAAACGCCCCGAAGTCTATCACGTTCCGCACCGTCCCCATAAGCTCCATCCCTGGCTTCAGGTCCTTTATGTCCATGACATCCCGCCTGAGCTCCGGGCGGGGAAGCTCATCCCTTGGGTCGCGGCCCGGCTTTTTAAGCTCCGACAGTATATCAGCGAGGGTCGGAAGGCCCACTCCCAGCTCCCGGGCGAGCCTCTCCCTGCCGTACTCCCGCGCCCGGTCCTCGATTTCCGGGATGCCTCCCCGGCGAAGGTCCTCCGGCCTGAAGCCGAGCCTTGACAGTATCCCCCTCGCCGCGGCGTAGCTCTCCGGATGGACGGCGGTGGCGTCCAGCGGCTCCCGGCCGCCGGGTACGCGCAGGAAGCCCGCGCACTGCTCAAAGGCCCTGGGGCCGAGCTTCGGCACCTTTTTCAGAGCCGCCCTGGAGCTTATGCCGTTCTCCTCCCGGTAGGCCACGATGTTCCTGGCAAGGGCCGGACCGATCCCGGCGACCCGGGAGAGGAGCTGGGCGGAGGCCGTGACGGCGTCCACGCCCACGTCATTGACGCACTGCTCCACCACCCCGTCAAGGGCGGCGGCGAGCTCATTCTGCTTTAAATCGTGCTGGTACTGGCCCACGCCGATGGCCCGGGGCTCTATTTTCACAAGCTCCGCCAGGGGGTCCTGAAGCCGTCTGGCGATGGACACTGCGGAGCGGAGCGTCAGGTCCAGCTCCGGGAGCTCCTGGGCGGCGAGGGGCGAGGCGGAGTAGACCGACGCCCCGGCCTCGCTGACGATGGCATAGGCCGCGCCGGGTAGCTCCGGGAGGATGGATGCGATAAACTCCTCGCTCTCCCGGGAGGCGGTCCCGTTGCCGATGGCGATCACCGTAACGCCGTGGCGGGCAGCCATGCCCTTTATCAGCTCCGCCGCCTCGGCGCGCCGGGCCTCCTGCCCGGGAATTGTGAAGTATCCCACGCCCGTCTCCAGCACCCTGCCGCTCTCGTCCACCACCGCGAGCTTGCACCCGGTGCGGTAGCCCGGATCGACGCCGAGGATCACCCGTCCCCTGACCGGGGGCTGCATCAGAAGCTGCTTTAAGTTCCGGGCAAAGACCTCCGTGGCGCCCTTGTTCGCCCTGTCGGTGAGCTCCGAGCGGAGCTCCCGCTCAAGGGATGGAAATATGAGCCTGTCCCAGGCGTCCTCGCAGGCCGCTGAGAGCTCCTCCCTCGCCGCGGCGGCGGGGTGGACAAAGGCCCGCTTTATCACGGGCTGCGCCTTCTCTTCCGGCACAGAGAGTGTAACCTTGAGGTATCCCTCCCGCTCGCCGCGGTTTATCGCCAGCACCCTGTGTGGGGCGAGGGTCCGGGCGGGCTCGGTAAAGTCGTAGTACATGCTGTAAACGCTGTCCTCGTCCTTCGCCCCGCGGACGCATATTACGCCCTCCCGGGCGGTGAGCTCCCGGAGCCTGCCGCGCAGAGCCGGGTCGTCGCTTATCATCTCCGCAATGATGTCCTTCGCCCCCGCTATGGCGCTTTCGGCGTCGGGCACATCCTTTCCGATGTATTTTTCCGCCTCGGCAGGGGCGCTGCCGCTCTTCGCCAGAAGCATCCAGCTGGCGAGGGGCTCCAGTCCCCGCTCCCGGGCTATCGCGGCGCGGGTGCGGCGCTTCGGTCGGAAGGGGCGGTATATGTCCTCAAGCTCCGCAAGGCTCCCGGCCCCGGCGAGGGCTCTCTCAAGGTCCTCATTTATCACGCCAAGGTCTGTCAGGGACTTTCGTATCTCCTCCCGGCGCTTCTCCAGCCCGCGAAGGTACTCAAGCCTCTCCGCCATGGACCTGAGCGTCTGGTCGTCGATGGACCCGTGGGCCTCCTTGCGGTAGCGGGCGATAAAGGGGATGGTGTTGCCGCTGTCAAGAAGCTCCACCACGGCCTTTGCCTGCCAGAGCTCCAGCCCGAATTCCCCTGCCAATTTTGAAATCATGCTCCAACGCCTCTCTTTTTTTCCTTATGCCGGGGATCCCCGGCGAGACTACATTATAGGAGCTTTTGATGAAATTGGCAAGAGGATTCCCCGGGAAGGTCAGTTCCCGGGGCGGTTTTCGGAATTTTCACCTTCCCGGCGGTCAGCCGGCGTCGGCGGGAAACTGCCTTCCCGTGACGTCGATGGTGTAGTCGCCACGAAGTATGAGCTCAGATATGGGGACGATGTCGTAGCCCTCGGCAATCAGATATTTCAGTATGTCCTCCAGCGCCTCCGGGGTGTGCTTCGCGGCGTTGTGGAAGAGGACTATGGACCCGGGGCGGACCTTGCCCGTGACCCGGGAGTATATCTCCCCGGCGGATAGGTCCTTCCAGTCGAGGCTGTCCACATCCCACTGTATGGGCTCCACGCCGAGAGAGCGGACGGCGGCTATCACCGTGTCGTTATACTCCCCGTAGGGGGGCCTGAACAGCGTGGGGCGCACGCCTGTTATTGCCTCTATTTTGTCGGCGCAGGCGTTGAGATTCTCGGCTATCTGGTCGGCGGAGAGCGTGTTGAAGTGGGCGTGGTCGTTTGAGTGGTTCATCACCTCGTGCCCGGCGTCGTGGAGGGCCTTCACGGACTCCGGGTACTTGTCTACCCACTGCCCCACCACGAAAAATGTGACCTTTACATCGTATTTTCCGAGTATATCGATGAGTGTCTGGGTGTCCTCGTTGCCCCAGGCGGCATCAAAGGAGAGGGCCACCATCTTCTGGTCCCGCTCCACACTGTAAATTGGCAGAAGTCTTGTGCTGCCCACGGCCTGGGCCGCGCTACCCCGGGAGACTATCATCACCATCCCCGCCGCCAGCGCCGCGAGCCCCGCAAGGACAAGCAGCCTCCTGCGGGTACTCATCCGCTTAAGTTCCGTTATGAGCCTTTCCAGCATGGCTTTTCATCACCTCGGAAAAGCTTATGACGCGGCTCCCCGGGTTATACCCGGTGACAGGTCCGAGCAGTCAGGCATCTGCGCCAATGTGCTATCTGTTATTCTCCGATTCGCTTCATACAGCTTCAGCCAGGGCCGCGGCCCTTGCGCAGCCGTCGGTTTTGCCTATGTCCCCAACGTTCAGCACCCCGGGAACAAGGACCTCGCCCACCATATCCCACTTGTTCAAAGCGCACATGCGCTCCATGGGGATACGGACGCCGTCCATGACGGACTCATCCGCCTCCTCACAGCAGCAGATAAGGGCGCACTCCTTGCCGGAAATATCCTTGCCTCCCACCACAAGGGAGTATATGCGGTCTATTACGCCCTTGATCTGCGCCGGGATGGAATACCAGTAGACGGGCATGGTGAACACGATAACGTCCGCCTCAAGGATAGCCGGGGCGATGGCGTTGAAGTCGTCGTCAAAGGTGCAGGCCTTCCCGGTGGAAAAGCAGGTCTCGCAGGCGCGGCAGCCGCCCACCTTTTTAAACGCCGCGTCAAATCGCGTGACAGTGTGCCCCTTTGCCTCCGCCGCTTTTATGAAAGCGTCTGTCATGGCGAAGCTGTTCCCCTTTTTCCGGGGACTTCCGGTGATAACAAGAATTTTTTTGCTCATGAGCTCTACCTCCAGTTTATACGGGATTGACTTTTCTCCCGAATTACACTATAACTGTATCAGAAATAAATAACAACGCAAGTACGCACATCAAGGTGTGATACTTACCGAAAGGAAAGTGTAAAGCTGTGAGCATCGAATGTATCCGTGACGTGAAGCTGGAGGACACCGGCTTTTCTTACACCATGTCCCTTATTCAGGGGAAGTACAAGATGTTTATTCTCTACACCCTGGCGTGGTTTGAGGTCGTGCGATTTAATGAGATGAAAAAGTTCATCGGCGGCATCTCCTACAAGACTCTCAGCTCCACCCTGAAGGAGCTGGAGGCAGACGGTCTGGTCCACCGGGAGGAGTACCCCCAGATCCCGCCGAAGGTGGAGTACAGTCTGACCGAGCGGGGACGGTCCCTGATACCGATTTTGGACCAGATGTGCACCTGGGGCGAGGAGCATATGCAGAAATAGATTAAAAACGCGGCGCCGGGGCGATGTGATGTCACATCGTCCCGGCGCATTTTCGCATCAAGCCGCTTTTATCCGGGAACAGTATCAGTTCGCGTCCATGCCGAGGATGGCCTTTACCCGCTTATAGAGGGGCAGGGTTATGACTGACACCACCACCGCCTTCACCAGATTGAAGGGCACCACGGCAAGGGCCACCAGCTTCCCCACGGAGTCTATCTTCTCGTTCACGGCGCTTGCCATGCCTATTATCTGACTCATGTCGCCGCCGGCAAAGAGCCGGGCGAAGGTGGGGATGAGATACACGCCGTTGAAAAGGCTCCCAAAGACGGTCATTATAAGTCCGCCCACGGCGAGGGAGATCACCGCCTGATTAAAGGTCTTGTTCATGTGGTAGATTATCGATGCCGGGAGCACAAAGGAGCAGCCCACGGCGAAGTTTGCAAAGTCCCCCACAAAGGCGGTGGTGGTGCCCTTTAAGAGGAGCTTTATCACGACCTTCAAAAACTCGCACACCACCCCGGCGGTGGGACCCATGGAGAAGGTGCAGATGAGCACGGGGATCTCCGACAGGTCCAGCTTATAAAAGCTGGGCGCGAAGAAAAGCGGAATCTCAATGAGCATCAGCACCCCGGCGAGGGCGGCGAACATCCCCATGTATGCCACCTTCCTCGCGGGCGGGAGCTTGCGCCTGTCCTTTATGAGCAGCTTCTCCGCCGCCATCGCCGCCAGGACGAGAACGGCGAAGATTCCGAGGCACACGAGCAGGAATCCGATGTTTTCTTTGATGAGCACGGTTAAGACCCCTTTACAAAAAGATTGCGCCTGAACGGAGCGTCCAGGCGCTTTATCTGCGCAAAAAGGTCTACAGCAGGCTGTACATCTTCTCCCATCCAGACTTTACTGTCGGTATCGGAATCACACCGATTCAGCGCTTCGCGCTCGCGGACTTTAACCGCCGGTCGGGAATCTCACCCTGCCCTGAAGACGGACCGTATCAAGTTGTGCCACCATTATATTCTTCAGCGCCCTGAATTGCAATAGTTTTCTCAACATTTTTTTGCCGTCCCCCCAATGCGACGTGTTTCTCATAACCGCCCGGTGTAAAATTATGGTAAACCAAATGGGAGCAGTCCCATACGCGAAAGGGAGTTTAATGTGAAGTCTTTGGAAAACACAAGAGCGGGCCTGCGGGCGCGGCCCATCGATAAGGCCAGGGCGGCGGAGCTCGGGGTGCGGTTCGCAATGGGCTTTTTACTTGGCAGGACGAGGATATTCGGCTCCTTCGCCCCCTTCGGTCCGGCGCTGGTGGGGGCGGCCCCCCAGGGCGCCCCGGCGGCGGTGTCGCTTCTGGGGGTGTGTCTCGGGGCGCTGACGGCTGGCAGCTTCGGCTGGAGCGTCAAGTACATAGCCATTTCCATTCTCATCTGGGCGGCGGACCACTTTTTCGCCGACGGCTTCGGCGGCTGGTTCCCCATGGCTGTGACCTTCGGGTTTTCCCTCCTCATCGGCTTTGTGTACGCCTGGGACTCCGGCTTTGAGGTCCGTGCCACGGCCATGTGGGCGGTGGAGTGCTTTACGGCGCCGGCATTCGTGTACTTCTACGGGGCTGCCCTCTCCCCCTGGTCGGACCGGGCGGGCAGGGACGTAAGGTCCGCCCACACGGCGGGGGCGGTGCTCACTTTGGCGACGCTGCTCATGGCGCTCACATCGCCGATGCTCTTCGGTGTGCTCTCCCTCGGGCGGGCGGCGGCGGTGACGGCGGTGCTCTTCGTGATATACCGCGGCGGGATCTCCATGGGCTCGGTGGCGGCTGCGGCGCTGGGTGCGGCCATGGACCTTGCCCAGGGCGGCGCGCCCTTTTTCCTCACCTCCTATGTGTTCTCCGCGCTCCTCGCCGGGGTGTTCCAGCGCTCCGGGCGGCTGCGGTTCTGCCTTGCATGGTGCGCCTCCACAGCGCTCACGGTGCTGTGGTTCTGGAGCTGGCGGCGGTGGCTTCCCGCCCTCTATGAGACTTTTGCCGCGACGGTGGTGTTCATGCTCCTGCCGGACCCGGTATTGGCGAGAGCCGCGGTGTACCTCCCCTCAGAGAGCGCCGGCCTCGGATTCATGAAGGCCCGGGAGTATGCGAAAGACCGGGTGGAGCGGTGCGCCGACGCCTTCTCGGCGCTCTTTGAGGCCGTCCGCGCCCGGGCCGGGGACTCCCCGGCGGAGGACGTGTCGGAGATATTCGACGGCGCGAGCAATCAGGTCTGCCGCTCCTGTCCCCACGCCGCAAGGTGCTGGCAGGAGCGCTATCAGGACACGGTGGACGTGATGAACAACCTCATCCCCCAGCTTCTGTCCTCCGGAAGCGTCGGGGTGCAGGAGCTGCCCGAGCATTTTCTCACATCCTGCGAGCGCTCCGGGGAGCTGGTAAACGCCATAAACTCCGAGACCCATGCGTTTCTCACCCGCAGGCAGTACCGCTCCCGGCTGGCTCTCGGCCGGACGGCGGCCTTCAGGCAGTACGGCGACGTGTCCTCGGTGCTGAGGTCCCTCGCCCGGGAGCTGGGGAACGAGATTGAGGTGGAGCCAGGGCTCGAGCGTAAGCTCCAGAAGTACCTGCGGGGCCTGGCCATCGACGGCTCCGCCGCGGTGTTCCGGGTCCGTGGCGGCAGACTCCGGGCGGAGATACGCTCCCAGAGCCTGCACCTTCTCCGGCGGGACAAGCTGTGGCTGGACAAGCTCTCCGCCGTACTTGGCACGCGGCTGTGCACAGGCTGTCAGGACGCCGCATCCGACAGGCTCGTGCTTCTGGAGGCGGAGCCCTACGCCGTGCGCGTGGGCGAGGCGGGCATAAAAAAGCCCGGAGAGGCCGTCTCCGGCGACGTGACTGCCTGCTTTCGCACCGACGAGGGCTTTTTGTACGTCATTTTGTCCGACGGCATGGGCTCCGGGGAGGCGGCGTCAAGGACGGCGTCCCAGGTCTCCGGCATACTGGAGCGCTTTCTCTCCGCCGGGGTGCGCCCGGAGCTGGCGCTGAAGATACTCTCCGACCTCATGCTCCTGCGCTGCGACGACGAGCTGGAGAGCGCCTCGGTGGACCTTCTCGCGCTCAATATGTTCACCGGGGAGGCGGCGCTTTATAAGTACGGCGCGGCGCCCTCATACCTAAGACGCGGCGGCGCGGTGAGGCGCCTCTCCGGCGGAGCGCTCCCGGTGGGCATCGACGACCGCTCCCGCCGGGCGGGGACGCGGCTCCCCCTGCCTCCGGGGTCGCTGCTCGTCCTCACCTCCGACGGGCTCGACTTCGGGGATGGCGGCAAGTGGCTCCGTGGGCTCATATCCGGCTTCTCCGCCTCCGACCCGAAGGAGCTGGCCTCCGCCATAATCGACGAGGCCGCAAAGCGCTTGCAGATTTCTGACGACGTCACCGTGGTGGCGATAACCGTGGAGGACCGGGCCTGATACTATTCCCAGATAAAAATATCAATTTATATCTGGGAAGGCCGTGCTACGCACAGCCCATTTAAGCGCTGGAAGCGCTTAAATGACGTCTCATACTAACCTTGCGCGCCTTCGGCGCTATAAAAAGTGCTTTGCACTTTTTAACAGGTTTTAGTATGAGAAGCATTTTCCGCCAGACGTGTATATCTCTGGAAAAATCGGGCAAAATTAGAGCAAACGTTCTTCGAGGTGGTCAGGTGGTCAAAGGAATAACCCGCCGGGTGGTGCTGATAAAGTCCCCGGATCCGAAGCTTTTTGACGAGGCCATATTCATCGTCCGCGAGGACGTCGGGCGCTCCGGCGTCACCTGTGAGCAGATACTGCGTCAGGCCATGGACACGGCGGAGGAGTACGTCCGGAGCAAAATGTCCCCGCCCCGCCGCCATCCCCTGCCCTTCTGGTTCTGGACCCTCGCCGGGGCGCTCCCCACCGGGCTCATCTGGCTTCTGACGGCGATTTTGTAAGGGCCAAAGGCACGAAAAAGGACCGAAATTGAGTTTCGGTCCTTTTTTGCATCCCATTTTATTTTCCCGTCAGCCTTAAGGCGCGCTCCCGTGCGGCGGATATTATTCTTTCGGCGTCGAGGGTGAGGAATTTACCGTCCTCGTAAAGGATTTTTCCGTCCACCATCGTCATCCTCACGTCGGGGCCCTGTGCGGAGTAGCACAGGAGCGCCAGCGGGTCAATATTCGGCGTCATGTGCGGGGCAGTGGTATCAATGGCCGCGATGTCCGCCCTCATGCCGACGCGAAGCTGCCCGGTGTCCGCCCTTCTCTGAACCCGGGCGCCGTTGACCGTCGCCATTTTGACAGTCTCTGCGGGCTTCACCGCCGTGGGGTCGCAGGCGTATCCGTTGTGTATGACGCTGGCAAGGTGCAGCTCCTCCAGCATATTGAGGTTGTTGTTTGACGCCGCGCCGTCCGTGCCCAGCGCCACGTTTATGCCCAGATCCATCATCCGCCGCAGTGGGGCAAAGCCGCTGCCAAGCTTCATGTTGCTGGTGGGACAGTGGACGGCGCTGACGCCCCGGCGGGCCATGAGCTCCATGTCCCCCTCAGTCACCCAGACACAGTGGGCGGCAAAGGCGTCGGAGCCGAAGGCGCCGAGGGAGTCAAACCACTCCGCCGGGGTCATGCCGTATCGCTCCACGCACTCTGAGTGCTCCTTTTTTGTCTCCGACATGTGTATGTGCAGGTTCCCGCCCCGCTCCCGCAGCAGGTCCGCGTAATATGCCACGGCCCGGGGCTTACAGGTGTACTCCGCGTGGACGCAGAAGTCAATCAGCACCCGCCCCTCCCCCGCGCCGTTATATCTGTCAAAGAGCTCCAGTGACTGGCGGATGCGGAGGTTGTCCTCCGGCCGCTCATTTTCATCAAAGCACTGCACCGGGCGGCAGATGTTGGCCTTCATTCCGGAGCCCAGCACCGCCTCCACAGTCTCCTCCGGCATCATGTACATATCCGTAAAGCTGGTGGTCCCGGTGGAGAGCATCTCCAAAAGGGCAAGCTCCGACCCCGCGCGCACGTCCTCCGGCGTCAGGCGGTCCTCCAGAGGGAAAATTTTGTCAAAAAGCCACTCCTGAAGCGTAAGGCCGCTGCCCACCCCCCGAAGGAGCGTCATGGGCGTGTGGGTGTGGGCGTTTATGAGCCCGGGGATGAGCATGGTCCCGGTCATGTCCCGCTCACGCTCGTATCCCTCCGGCTTTTTTTCACCTATGTAGTCGATGCTTTTCCCGTCAATGCCGAGAAATCCCCGGGGGATGTACTCAAAGCCCCCCTCGCCGGAGGCCAGAATCCCGCAGTTTGAAAGAAGAAGCTTCATCTCGTCACCTCAAATATTTGCAATAATGTCCTTCACATACTCCGTGAAGGGCGCCTCGATGGCGTTTGCCGTCTCAATGACCTCCTCGCTTGTCAGCGGCACGGGCAGCACCCCCGCCGCCATATTCGTCATCACCGACAGCGCCAGCAGCGGCAGGGAGCAGTGTGAGGCTGTGAGGGCCTCCGTCACCGTGCTCATCCCCACGGCGTCGCCGCCGAGGGCGCGGATGGCCCGAATCTCCGCCGGGGTCTCGTACTGCGGCCCCGGGGCGTACCAGTAGACCCCCTCGTGGACGGTGAGCTTTGAGCGCTCGGCAAGCTTCAATGCCAGGGCGCGAAGGTTTGGCGTGTAGGCGGAGCCCATGTCAAAAAATCTCGGTCCGAACTCGTCCACATTCGCCCCCCGCATCGGCGAGCCGAGGGAGAGCTTAATGTGGTCGGATATAACCATTATGTCCCCGGGTTTGTAGTCAAGGTTCACCGCCCCGGCGGCATTCGTGAGGATAAGCGCCCGGATGCCGAGAAGCTTCAACACCCTCACGGGGATGCTCAGCTCCTCAAGGCTGTACCCCTCGTAGTAGTGGAACCTGCCCGACATGCAGACCACCTTTTTCCCGGCCACTGTCCCGAACAGCATCTGCCCGGCGTGGCCCACGGCGGTGGAGCGCAGGAAATTCGGTATCTCCCCGTATGGCACGGTTACGGGGTCCTCAAGCTCTCCCGCGAAGTGCCCGAGCCCGGAGCCGAGAATTATGCCGATCTCCGGCCTCTCCCCGAACCTTTCAAGGAGAAAGTCCGCTGATTTTTTGTAGTAATCATAGGTGAAGGTCATATTTTTGCTCCTTTCAGCCAGTCCCACGCCTCCGCGCGGGTGTGGAAGATGTGTATTTCCCTGCCCTCCCGGTATTTCTCCAGAAGCTCGTATGTTCTCGGAAGCTTCTCCGTCGGAAAGCTCCTTATCCACTGGGTAAACTCCGGGTCCTCCTCCGTCTCCACCCAGGGCATGTCCTCCCGCGGCCTGCCCCGGCGGCTCTCCACCCCGGCAAGGCACTCCTCCACTGGCAGATCAAATAAAAACACCGTGTCGCAGGGTATGAGCCGCGTCTCAAGGGTCCGGGAGTAGTCCCCGTCCATTATCCAGAGTGGCTTCCGGAGAAGCTCCGAGAGCCTTTCGTCAAACTCCTCCCTCGTTACTGTCGTCCTGTCCGGCCTGTGCCAGAGCATGTCGAGGTATATGAGAGGAAGCCCCGTCCTGTCCCGAAGGGCCCGGGCGAAGGTGGACTTTCCCGCCCCGGAGGGACCTATGATCAATACTCTTTTCATCTCCCGCCCTCCGAAAGCTCAAAGGACTCCATTATCCAGCCCGTGAGCTCGTCGTCTATCTCCTGAGGCGACGTCACAAGGACGTGGTGGGTCCAGCGGGTGGGCCGGACCTCCGCCGCGGCGTCTATGCGCGGTGAGATTTTTTTGTACCCCAGCCCGAAGGTCACGGTGAGATATACCCTCGGCCTCTGGGCCGCCCGCCTTACCGGGAGAAATGACGCGCAGGCGAAAAGGTGCCGCCCTTTGAAGCTTATCTGTGTCCTTGCGGCCTCGACCCTCGTCCCCGGAAGCGCCGCGAGGACGCGCCTCTCCAGCTCCTCGTATATCGGCAGGGCGCCGGGGTTTTTTGAAAAAAACATGAGAACGTCGTCGCTCACGCTTACACCTCCCGCCTCATCCGCCCCCGGCTGCGCCCGGGGCTTTTTTCGGATATTCTACATCATTTTTATCAAAAACACAATACGGCCCTTTACTTGGCGGGCGTATCGTGATAAAATTCCCCTATTATTGATTTTGGAGGCGCCTATGAGCGAGATACGCGATATTAACCTCGCCCCGTCTGGGGAGAAGAAAATTGCCTGGGCAAAGAGATATATGCCCCTTTTGAGCTCCATCGAGGAGGATCTCAGGCGCGACCGCCCCTTCGCGGGGCTGAAGATGACTGTCTCATTGCACCTTGAGGCCAAGTCCGCCGTTCTGTGCCGGGTGCTCATGGAGGGCGGCGCGGACCTTAGAATAACCGGCTGCAATCCCCTCTCCACTCAGGACGACGTGACCGCCGCGCTGGTGTCCCGGGGCGCACAGGTCTGGTCCGTCTACGGATGCACTCAGGATGAGTACGACCGCCACATGGCGGCGGCGCTGGACTTCGGGCCCAATATAATCATCGACGACGGCGGGGACCTTGTGTCCATGCTCCACCGAAATATGCGCTCTCTCCTGCCCGGGGTCATCGGCGGGTGCGAGGAGACGACCACGGGGATAATCCGCCTTCACGCAATGGCCCGGGAGGGCGCTCTGCGCTTTCCCATGCTGGCGGTGAACAACGCCCGCTGCAAGCACTTCTTCGACAACCGCTACGGCACCGGGCAGTCTGTCTGGGACGGTATAAACCGGGCCACGAACCTTGTTGTAGCCGGTAAAAACGTGGTGGTCGCGGGCTACGGCTGGTGCGGCAGGGGCATTGCCCTCCGGGCCCGGGGTCTCGGCGCCAGGGTCACAGTCACGGAAATAGACCCCGTGAAGGCCCTGGAGGCCATGATGGACGGCTACGAGGTCAAAACCATGGACGAGGCCGCCGGGTACGGCGACATTTTCGTCACCTCCACGGGCTGCTGCAAGGTGATAACGGAGCGCCACTTTGAGAAGATGCGCGACGGCGCCATACTTTGCAACGCCGGGCACTTCAACGTGGAGGTGGACGTGGACTGGCTTGAAAAAAACGCCGAAGGCGTATCCGAGGGCAGGAGCGGCGTCACAAAGGGCTACACCCTTAAAAACGGCCACACCGTCTTTGTCCTGGCGGAGGGGCGGCTTGTGAACCTCGCCTCCGGCGACGGGCACCCGGTGGAGATAATGGACATGTCCTTCGCCATTCAGGCTCTCGCCGCAAGGTACATCGCCGACCGCCGTGGGGAGCTGCCCCTCGCCGTCATAGATGTCCCGGACGAGATAGACTACGACGTGGCCCGCAGAAAGCTCGCCTCCTCCGGCATGACCATCGACAGCCTCACATCGGAGCAGGAGCGGTATCTTGACTCCTGGGCCATATGAGCATAAGGCTCTTCCCGCAGCTTACATGGGTGGGGACTCATTGAGCAGCTTCTGATAGTCCATAAGCGCCACTCTGTTGTGGCTCAAAAGATTTTCGGGGAGGGCGTCCAGGGAGAACCATCTCACCTCGGCGACCTCCTCCTTTTGAAGCCTCAGCTCCCCAAGCACGCAGTGGCAGTAGTGGACGATGTCCACTACCATCACCTCGTCCCCGTTGGGGTAGACATGGCGGAACTCCGGACCGGAGTACACCTTCAAAAGCCTCGGCAGCACAGGCCGCAGGCCCAGCTCCTCGCCGACCTCGCGGCGAAGGGCCTCCTCTACCGTCTCCCAGAGCTCGATTGCGCCGCCGTGGTTGGCCCACTGCCCATCGTCCGCCCGGCGCTGAAGGAGCACGCTCCCCCTGCCGTCGCCGATGATAAGGCAGGCGCAGGGCATGATAAGCGCCCTGTGCCCCACAAGACTGCGGAGCTCCTGAATGTACCCCATATCACCGCCTCTTTCTGGCGACGAGCCTGTTTATGGGCACACCCTGCTCCCGGAATTTGGCCTCGTAGTCCGTCATACAGCCCCCCGCCCCGTCGGCGTGGAGGTCGTTTGTCACCTCTGTCAGGTCCCACCCCTCGGCAGTAAACTGCTCCACCGACCAGTCGAAAAGGGGCCTGTTGTCAGTCTTGAACCATATCTCCCCATCGGGCTTCAGAATGTGCTCGTATATTCTCAAAAATGTGGGCGCGGTGAGCCGACGCTTGAACTGCCGGGACTTTCGCCATGGGTCCGGGAAGTTTATGTAGATCCTGTCAACCTCCCCCGGGGCAAAGATGCTCTCGCACCCGGCGGCGTCAAAATCGAGGAAGCGGACGTTTTGAAGCTCCGCCGCCTTTGCCCGCTCCATGGCCATGACCATGGCGTCCAGCACCCGCTCCACCGCCACAAAAAGTACAGCGGGGCTTGCCTCCGCCATACCCACGGTGAAGCGCCCCTTCCCGCAGCCAAGCTCCAGATGGAGCGCCGTAAAGCCGGAAAAATTTTCAAGCCACACGCCCTTGAGCTTCTCCGGCTCCCGCTCCAGAAGCTCCGAGCACCGCTCCACGCGGGGAATAAGGTTCGGCTTTTTTCTCATTCGCATAAAATCACCCCGCCCCATTCTACCACACCCGCTCAAAAAATCCAACCCACCCCTTGCCAAAAAGTCAGGAATGCATTATAATACGTTTTAGCCGCCGTCGGTCGCAATAAACCGTGCGGAAAACTGAATATCCGGGTGTAGCCCAGTTGGTAGGGCGCGACATTTGGGATGTCGAGGCCGTGGGTTCGAATCCCGCCACTCGGACCAAATCTCCACTACGAAAATGATAAAATCGTAGTGGAGATTTTTTGTACTCATTCGCCTGAAAAGGGCTGTTTTTAGTGAATATTTCTACTTTTGCGCTCCTGCCGGGTCTTTTCGTGGCGTGGCAGGAGGCTTTTTTGCTTTCTTTGGGGGCGCTATCTTGTCTGTAATCGTTAAACAGCCGGAAATCGTTAAATTTTAGGGTAATCGTTAATTTTTTGTGAAAACCTCTTGACAGGCCCTACCCCACGCTGTATACTATGTACGCATACTTGCTTACACGCTTGTGTGCATACGCTTCACCGCTGTTAATGTTAAGGCCCGAACATTATGAATGAACGAATACGCGACTAAGCGGAAAAATGAAAAAACGAAAGGGCAAAAACGAAGAAAAGGTGAACATGATGAAAAACGAATATCAAACATTTGGAAGTTTTCTGCAAGCAAAGCGTGTGGAAAAGAGAATCTCTCTCCGGAAAATGGCTGAGACCTTTGGTATCTCTCCGGTGTACCTGAGCGACATTGAAAAGGGCCGCCGGAACCCTCCGGAGATCGAGAAGCTGCGTCAATTCAGCCGGATTCTCAATCTCTCCGACGAGGAGCAGACTATCATGCTCGACCTGGCCGGGAAAGAGCGCAACTCCCTGGCGCCCGACCTGCCGGAGTACATTCTCGGTCACCAGTATGTTGCCACGGCTCTCCGCACCGCCCGCGATCTGGAGGCGGACGAGGAAGACTGGCTGCGCTTTGTTAAGGAACTCCAAGACCGAAAGGGGTAATAGCTTAAATGTACCAGCCCGAGTTCAGAGTTAATAAAAGCGGTGTCCCTGTTCTAAATAACCGGAGCATAGACATTATCGGCGAACGGTATGTGCGGGACTTCCAGCCCGAGGTCCTGACGGACCCCTGCCCTGTGGATATCGACGGCTTTGTGGAGTATTACCTCGGTATGACGCAGGATTTCCAATATCTCTCCCACAACGGCGTCTACCTGGGTATGACTGTTTTCAATGACACGGACAAGATTCCGGTCTGGTGCCCTGAAACGAATACCGCCGAATACATCAGCGCAACCGCTGGTACGGTCATCATAGACAACAGGCTTCTTGAGGAGAAGCAGCACCATCGCTACCGCTTCACTATGGGGCATGAGGGCGGTCACGGGGTTTTCCACACATCCGTATTTGCCTATGACCCCAACCAAATCTCGCTCTTCAGCTCGACACAGCAGCCTGCGATCCAATGCCGCGTAGACAGCGCAAAACGGAAGGACCCAAGCCTCTGGACCGACCGGGACCGGATGGAGTGGCAGGCAAACCGCTTCGCTTCCGCTGTCCTTATGCCGGAGTCCGCCGTCCGGCTTGTTGTCAGCCGTCGGAACGATGTAATCGGCCTGTATAGGGAGTTCACCCTGGTGAGCGACCTGGTCCAGACCTTTGACGTTTCTATGGAGGCTGCGGCATACCGGTTGAAGGACATGGGCATTACTTTAAGGGCACATTTGCAAGAAATATTGAATTGTTCCAACTACGCCTCGATAATTGATAAACTTTGCCTACCATTCAAAATATAAGGACTCTCATTTCAATCAGGAAAGCATCTATCAGAAATGATAGGTGCTTTCCTTTTGCCCATTTATGAAAGGACGGTGATTTACCCTTGGGCATTTTCAGCAGTATCTTCCGTTCGCGGGTTTCTCCCCGGGACCGTACCAGCGGGAGCGCCTACAGCTTTTACTTCGGCGGCACGACCTCCGGCAAGGCCGTGACGGAGCGCTCCGCCATGCAGATGACTGCCGTGTATTCCTGCGTCCGCATTCTGGCGGAGGCGGTGGCGGACGCCTTCTGCGCGGCGGCGCCCCGGACGACACCGGGCAGGACGCCGCCGGCATGAACTACGACATCCGCTGGCTCTACCGACTCCACGGGAAGGCGCTGAAGGAGGTGGAGGGCATCATAAGCGAGGAATAAGGAAAATCCACCAGGTTTTGCGCCTGGTGGATTTTCTCATGCATTAGTCGTTGAGGTTCCGCCTCCACAAACGGGAAGTGTCAATCTCTATAAATTAGTTGAACTTCATGCTCTCCAAATCGCTGTTGAACTCCTTTGTGACTTCCAGTATCACCTTATCTCCATCAGCGGTGATCTTGTAGTCCTTCAACACGGGGAATTTCTCACCCTTGAATTTCAGCACCATTTCCTCGGCTTCCCGCTTCGATGCCAATTCAAACGTCTCTGTGGTTTTTTATCAGCTTTGCCATGGTATCATTCCTTTCCAAGCCCAGCAAATAGTCTGTGGTCACTTTGAAATATATGGCAAGTTGAGGGAGCAAAGACAAATCAGGGGCATTTACTCCGTTTTCCCAGCGCGAAACTGTCTGGACAGACACTCGCAACGCATCCGCCAATTCCTCTTGTGTAATACCTCTTTTTTGCCTTAATTCTTTTATTGTTCTGCCAATGTTCATATATGACCTCCTGAGCTTTGCATCATTATGATAGCAGAGCATGGCTTCAAAAACCAACACGCAGAATGCCATTTAACTTAACACTGTTGTTAAGTCAGAAAATCCCGATTTGTGATACGATTTGCAACCCAATTATAGCATAACAACTTCTGCGGTACAACCTGAAAACACGCCAGTAAAAGCCATTGAAAGCCACCTTCCCCATCTGGTATCATTACAATCACGCGCAGTCCAATCTGATGGCCCTTTGCAAGCCGTGCCACTCCCGCATCACCGCCCAAATGGGCGACCGCTGGCACGACCGCTGACCGGGAGGGGCTTTATTCATCAAGGGATGACTTCAGGTCCTCCATGTCGGTATAGCCTTTGATGTCAGGGTCGCGGGAAATCCGCTTTGCCTCCTCCATAGCGCGGAGCGTTCTGTCTTTGTATGGGGGTGTCTCTTCCGGGGAGCGCATATCAAACATGGCCATCAGCCTTTTGAATGTATCCTGACCATCGAGGCAGGTATCCGTCAGGTAGCCTTTCTCGTGTTCCCATTCGGACAGTCCCCGATAATAGAACGCTTTCCTGGAGTCCTCGATGATAAAGGGAATGATGCCGTAACGCAGACACTCCTTCAGAGCGATCAGTCTTCCTACTCTGCCATTCCCGTCCTGGAATGGGTGGATACGTTCAAATTCATAATGAAAGCGAATGATGTCGTTGATTGTCACTGTGTCAAGGGCTTCGTATTCGGAAAGCAACTTTTTCATGCAAGTCGGCACATCTTTAGGCGCTGCAGTCTCCCTGCCGCCAACGACGTTCGCTCTCCTCTTGTAATCTCCAACGGCAAACCAGGTAAGAGTGGCATCTTTTGTGCCCTGCTTCAAAATGCGGTGCAGTTCTTTGATGATGGTCTCGGTAAGAGGTTCCTCCGCCGTGTCGATCACATAGTCAATGGCGCGGAAGTGGTTGACCGCTTCGATGATGTCATCGACCGGGATACTCTCCCCCGCATCGACCATGTTCGTTTCAAAAATGCGCCTTGTCTGGTCCTCACTGAGTTTGCTGCCCTCAATGTGGTTTGAGTTGTAAGTCATACGCACCTGAAGCTCATGATACAAACCTCCCGGCATACGGATACTCTTTTCGTCCCGGAGCGTTTGCAGCAAAACGTTGTCAGAAATCGTGCGGTACAGGTCGGTGACAGAACAGCCTAAAAATTCAGAAATTTTTTCCAGTACATGGTCCGCAATCTTCTCTCCACGTCCGATTTTGGCAACGGTCCTGGAAGAGATGCCGACCTTTACTGTAAGCGCGCTTTTCGTCAGCCCTCTCTCGTTCAGCTTTTGCATCAGCCCTGCGTAGGAAATCATCTTACCAGCCTCCGTTCTTTACTTATTATACCACAAAACGTGAAAAAGTAAAGGCATAGGTGAACAAAAGTAAAGGCCCAGGGGCGGTCAAAATCTCTGTGACCTGCGCTCCGGGCAACGGGCGTGGGGGGCCACGCAAACAATTTTCTATTCAAACGGGGTATAAGGGAAAGCTCGTCAGACTGCCTGTCCGAGTAAAAATTTAGTTTGACAGCACTTCTTTCCAATCCTCCGGGAACCCCATAAACGAAAGCCGCACTACATCACTGTACTCGTCAATCAACGTTTCGAGCTGTGTCTCAAAGTTTTGCCAACGCGTATCATTATTCAACATTCGCTTGATTGAAAGCAACGCAGGAAAGACCTTGTTGATTCCTCCTGCCCGATATTTCTTATGCTCTGGATACAGATGCGGCGACTGCTTTAACGGCATATTGTAGAGCCGGCTATAATGCGCGCAAATATTTCGTATTTCAACAAGAGCCAAAATCCAGCTTCCAAGATATTTCGGTTCGGTGTTGTAAAGCTTGGCGATTTCTTTGCGGTCCTCCAGGGTCATGATGCTGTATAAAGAAGAAAGATTTCCAAAAGTAAAAAGCTCAACTGCCACCCAAACCGGAAAGTGCCCACCGTATTTGTCCATGTGGTGCTTTACAAAAGGGGCATTCTTCTGATGACCGCACTCTTTTTTGAAATTTGCTATCACCGCCGCATGAACAGATTCTCCATCTTTCGTCTTCTTGTCCGTGAAGAGCGTGCTGTCCATATAGCCTTCTGACCCATATTTCAGCGCGAGAAAATTAGAAATTTGAGTGCGGAGTTGGATTTCGAGCTGCTCAATTACATGAACGAGAATATTGCGAAAACGGCTGTCAAATTCATAAAGCCTGAAAATATGTTCAAGGGAAATGCCGTCAAGGTATTTCTCTTTATCGTTTTTCTGCGTCAATCCGAGGCCATAGGCGCTTAGGCGATAGTAATTTACTTTCTTTAGTATCTCAAATGCCACAGCGTCATCCGAAATGGTCAGATTATGTACGTTTTTCAATCGTTCTATCTGCTCTGGGTAAGTCAGGGCGGGTTTTAACGGATACATTTTTCCCTCCACAAGCAAAAAAAGTCCCACCGTGGTCCGCAGTGCGTTTCCGCCTTATGCGTGGTGGGCTCTGTCACTTACAGTATACGCAATCCCTTAAAGAATGTCAACAGCATTTGAAAAAATGTTTTAGAAATTGGACGACAGTGGTTTTTCCTGCAAACGGCAGAAAATTATCTTGACTTCTCCTCCCCGGCAGGGTAACATGGGTTTATTATCCAGCCCTCTCATTTTGACACGGTCGGACAAGCCGCGCCTTATTGGGTCTCTTTTTTATTCATGTTTTCCCATACCGGAGCTTTGACGGAACGGAGGATTACGGAATGGCAGTTTTTTGGGAGAATCTCGGTCTTGATTTTATACGGGAATCTAATGAAACCATTGCAGGATTATTAAGTCATGTGGCGGAGACCGGAAGCCCTGTCGTGGGATATTACGGCTGCCTGTATTTAAACCGTCACTACGGAAGCGTGCAGGTCATCGCCCGTGTCCTCCGCAATGACGCGGAGAAAACACTCGAGTTCACAGGTCTCGACACCCACGTCTCCGGCGACTGTGTCTGGACGGTTCGGCTGAGCGGGATGCAAATAAACCGCAGTGACGCGGACATCCTTGAGCGGCGCGTCGCCGTAAACCGCCTTGACGGCAAAGGCGGTTTGGCTGTCGTCAATCTTGTCAACGCGGATGTGCTGCCCTCATTTCTCGAGGGCGACATTGTAAAAATGCAAATGACAGCGTTCCCCACCCTCGTTAAATATTATTGCGACGAGGCCGCATACGAGGCCGACCAGCCTCGCGGCCGCGGCGGCAGGCTCTTTCTTCTCGCCCCGGGGACGATTTTCCCCAGCGGGCTTCTGAATAACCGCTCTCCCGACAATAAGAATTTAAACATAAACGAGTATAACGACGACTTTGTCCTTGTGCGCGGGCCCGTAAAGCGTCTGAGCCCGGGTGATTTTGAGCTGGAAGGCGAAACTGCGAAACCATACTTAAGGTGTGTCATCGACACGGAATTCGGTGAGCTCGAGCTCGCCCACACCTTAGAGCAGGTCCCCAGTGAAATGCGGGAAAACATAAAGGTCGGGGCGACAGTCAGCTGCGTCTGCGTTCTCTCCGGCAATGTGGCAATAGACGAGTATGCGAATGGCCTTATTTTTGACGAGGAGCACGACCTTGCGGCGCTGCGCGGCGTTCTATCCGGCGGCGACCCCAAGCGTCTCTCGGTGATATTCTCTCAGAATGCAAAGCTCAGCGCGAAGGGAGAGGCCGACAAATGCGGCGCCGACAGCATCATCGGATTTATTGCCGACCTCACTGCCGCCGCCAAGTCGAATAACGTGTCGATTCTCGCGCGGATGGGCCGTGTCGTCTCTGTTAAGGACGCAGCGGCGTCAAAATTTGCTCCCGGGAAAAGATGCCTCTCGGTGTCTGTCGGCGAATCCGACCCGGCCCCCACTTACTTCTTCGTTAACGTCGATGAGTCCGGCAAAATAGCCGAATTGTACTACGACTCCTGCACGGGCTGTCAATTTGAGCTTGACAAGGCTCCCGTTGAGAACGCCCCTCCCGCAGATTTCAAAATTCCGGAGAGCATCGAGGAGCCCATTTTCCTCCGTGCCCAGTTTCATGGCCTTTAAAGCAGGAGCTGACCCTGGAGGAGTTTCACAAGTCCCTGGAGAGCTGCCCGAAAGCCGCCGTATACATGTCTATCATGTCTGAAAAGCCCCGGGATCTGCACCCCAACGAGGAGGAATATTTCTCCAATCTTTTTGGCTATCTCCTCGCCAAATCCGCGGAGACGGAGTATGCCAGGACCCACCGCACAGGGCTTCTCAGGCTTCGTCCAAAGGTGACCGTCACCCCCTCCGACGCCTGGGCCGGGCGGTACGGCTCGGCTTTTAAAGGCGAAACGCATAAGTCGCTCGCGGAGCTCATGGAGCTCGGGAAGCAGTTTCGAAAGGATTACTCCTTCTACCGTGAGCAGAATGGGCTGGAAGTCCTCTGGGACGACCCGGACCTGGAAAAGGCCCTGCGCGCGGTGTGCCTGATCGGGGAGATCTATTCAAGGGAAAACCTGTGATATTAACGCGTTCAAAATCGCAACACCGCAGTCGAGGCGCTGAGCACAGCGACCCCCCGGGCGCCGCCCGGGGGGTCCGCTTTTTTCTTCACTTCTCATTATGATATGCGGCGGACTGGGTCCTCCACATGTCCGCAAATATGCCGTCTGCCTTTAAAAGCTCCTCTCTTGTACCGATTTCCGCGATTTTTCCCTTTTGAAGGACTATTATGCGGTCGGCAAGCTTCACCGTCCCGAGGCGGTGAGTCACTATTATCCCGGTTTTGCCCCAAAGCTCCCTTTTAAATTCGTCGTAGACGGCCTTTTCCCGCATTGGGTCGATAGCGGAGGTCGGCTCGTCCAGGACCACAAAACCGCCATCCTTGTAAAAGCCCCTGGCACAGGAGAGCCTTTGCCACTGCCCTCCGGAGAGCTCCCTCCCGCCAAACTCCTTTCCCAAAAGCGTATCGGTCCCCACATCCCCCTCCGGGAATATCTCCGCGACGCGCCGATTGATCTCTCTGCGGTCCCCTTTTGCAAAGTCTCCTATGGATACATTATCACCGACGGAAGTTTTATATCTGCAAAAGCTCTGAGATACCGCAGATTGCAGCCGATGGAGCGCCGTCTCCCTCACCGTCAGAATATCCACGCCGTCGTAGAGGACTCTCCCCTCACCCGGGCGATATAGTCCCAGCAGCACATTGACAAGTGTGGACTTCCCCGCGCCGTTTTCCCCAACTATGGCTGTGATTTCCCCCCTCTTGATCGTAAGGTCCACGCCGTCCAGGGCCTTTTCCGTTTGATTCGGATATGTGAAGGACACATTCTCCAGCGTGATTGTGCTTTCAAATGTGCATTTTTCCCCCACTCCGCCCCTCTCCGGCATATTCAAGTACCTGAAAAAGGGTTTAATAAGGTGCCTGAACTGTATCTCATTCCCCACCGTGCCCCCAAGTCCCCCCAGTATCGCCGTAAGGGAGGCGTAGGCCGCGACTCCCGCGGTGAAGGCCGGAAGGTCTATGCGCCCCCGGCGTAGAAGCAGTATGCATACAACAAACCCGCCTATGTCCCCGGCACATTCGGCAGGGCTGAGAGAGAGCTTGAGGTACAGCATCTTTTTTGATTTTCCGTCCTCAACACTGTCCCGCTTTGCCCTGCTCGAGCGCCACTTTCGCAAAAGAAGTTCGTCTGCCCCCGACGCCCGGCTCTCCTTGCAGGCGGCCTCGTCAACGATGGCCTTCTCAAGCTCCGCCTCCTCCCGCTGGCACTGAGTCACAGTCTCATAGCCTCGGTTCCAGAGTCTTGCTCCATACAGCATCTCCATCAGCGTCGGCAGAAAGGACAGCGGCAGAAGCAGTAAAAACATCCCATGAAACCTTCTGACGTATGCCGCCACCATCGCCGCCTCAAGGAGAGTCATCACCGCCTCCACATATATCTGACCGAAGCGAAAAAGGTTCTGCCGGGCGCCGTCCGCCTGACGGATAAAGGCGTAGGCATCGGGGGTCTCCAGAACCTCATTTGACATGCGGCCGCTTTTGGCGTGGAGTATCCGCCTGGTACTCTCCTCAAAATCCATTATCGCGAAAAACTGCACATGGTATCTTATGTACCATACGGAGTACCCGGCGGAGAGCACAAGGGCCGCGGCATAAAGCCCAAGATACCCAAAGAGCTCCCACCCGTACCCCGCCCCCACAAGGGAGAATATCTCTTTTGTCGCAAAAATCCCGAGGATCGACGCCCCGCCGTTTCCCAGCCCCGCGAGGGCCATGAGGGCAAAGCTCCGGGGCGCCGCCCGGAGAATGTACCACAGGGCCCTTCCCGTGCTCACCTGTCCATCTCTCATCAAATATACATTCCCTTCTGGGTGTTGAAAAGCTCAGAATAATACCCATCCTTCGCCATGAGCTCCTCGTGGTCGCCTCTTGCGGCAAGTCGTCCGCCCCGGAGCACAAGTATCTCGTCCGCCATTCGCACACTGCCCAGGCGGTGGGAGATAAATATCGTCGTCTTCTCCCGAAGCATTTCCCGGCAGGCGGCATAGACCGCCGCCTCCGCCATCGGATCGAGGGAGGCGTTTGGCTCGTCCAAAATTCCGATCTGCGCCTTTGACAGGATGCACCGCGCCACTGCGAGCTTCTGCCACTCCCCGCCGGACAGCCCCACGCCGGACTTATATAACGGCAATGGGACTGCGTCGTACCCGGCCTCCCCCTCCACCGCCACGGGATGGAGGTCAAGGCTCTCAAATATTTTCTCAATCTCCTCGTCCCTGGCTGCCCTGTCCATGCCCAGGGACACGTTCTCCCGAATAGTGAGCGGGTAGCGGTAATAGTCCTGAAATACTACGCAAATCATTCTCTGCCGCTCTTCAGGCGATAGTGAGCTTACCTCCCTTCCGTTCACCAGCACCTGCCCGCTGTCGGGCTTATATAGCCCTGCGATGAGCTTCACCAGCGTGGATTTTCCGCACCCGTTCTCCCCCACCAGCGCGTAGTGGTGCCCCGGCTCAAGCCGGAAGCTCAGGTGCTCCAGCACCGGTCCGCCTGCGCCGGGATAGGTGAAGGTGACATCCCGAAGCTCGATGCTCCGCAGCGGCTCATCACCCGCCGCGCCATTCGCCTCGTCCTCCTCAAGCTCCATAAATTCAAAATATCCTCCAATTCTCCGCCGGGAACCCATAATATCGTACAGCGCGGCGCAGGCCTGCCCGCAGCTCCGCTCAAGCCCCGACGCGGCGTAAAATGCGGAGGTAAACAGCCCGAGGGTTATCCTTCCGTCAAGGAGGGGACGCATAAGCATCAGCACCACCATCACGCTGTACGCGGCAAACATCAGCTTCATAAGCGCCTCTATCCGAAATCTCCCCCGCCCGAGCTTCGCGTTCTCCATCTTTGCCTTAGAGAATGCCTCGGCGTATCTCCGGTCGATCTCTTCGTCAAATGAGAACAGCTTTCTCTCCCCGGCATACTCCCTTTGCATGAGGAGCGAGGAGAGGTAATTCGTCCGGCGCATATTTTCCCGGTATTTGGGCCAGAAGCCCTCGGTATTCCGGGCAAGCTCCCTGTTGAGCAATATTCCCGCTGTCAAAAGGAGGACGATTCCCCCGGCGATTCGCGGGTCCATTGTCCACAGAACATACAGAGACAGGCCGAGCCTCACAAAAATCTCCGTAAGGTCCCCGGCTGCCCTGAATATCCTGTCGTCAAGCTCCGGCGCGTCGGCGGAGCTTCGCCACAGCGCGTGAAAGCGCTCAGTCTCTGTCACGGGAAATGCCGTCCTCGCGGCCTTTTCTAACCTCTCAGCGTCGATTTTTGCCAGGGCGCGTATCCTGTGCCTCTCCGACAGCCGCTCTTTCCCGGCACGACACACCGTCCCAAAAAACGACATCCCAATAAGCAGCGCCAAAAGCCCGAAAAACCCCGATTCCCCAGCCTCTACGCCTGATGCCAGATCAATAAGCCCGCCCCGCAGCTTTATTGTCATGGCGGGTATCGCGCCGGAAACAGCTGCGATGAGAATATAGGGCAGATAATCTCCCGCGCACGGCAGCCGTCCTTTTCTTTTGCTCATGCCGTCCCTCCTCAAATCAGAATAACCCCCATTATAGCCGAAATAAGCCTCATTACCAGTCTTGTTCTTCGGTGATTTTTCTGCTATAATATATACTGGAAAAAGGCACAGGGCGGGAAGCAATTTCCCGCCCTGTGCCTTATGGTATTAATTTTATTAATTGAACACAAACCCGCCCATTACGTTTTGGATGACCTCATCCGTGATGCCGGAGGGCTGTCCCTCGGTGTCATCGTCAGGCCAGTCGTAGAACCACACCGTGTAGCATATGCCGTCCACAACCATCGGGAAGCCCGCCGCGTAGGAGTCCTCCCGGGCGTAGGGTATCCACACCTCCGTGCCGTCTGAGAGGGTGAAGGGGTAATACGACTCGTCGTTCACGGGCACTGAGACCGTCTCCGCCTCCTGCTCACCATAGCTTAAGGACGCCAAAACCTGCACCGTCACGCCGCCCACCATGTGGCACCGCCGGATGCTGACGCAGCTTTCGGGGAAGCCCGCGTCGTATCCCCCCAGCACCCCATCCTCAACGGCTGGGAAGCCGTCAAGGTATGCGTTGTCCAAAAGGTCCACGCCGATGTAGTCCTGAAGCTCCTGCCAGCTGTCAAAATGTTCATGGTCGACCGCGCTGTTCCCTTCATTCTCCGCTATCCGCTTCAGGACGGCATCGGAGAAGTCGCCCTCCACAAAGGTCCTTGTGGTGATGTCCGCCCACCGCTCGCCATTCTCGTCTGTGCGCGCCGTAATGCCGAAGTGCACCACCGCCGCGGCGGACACCACCAGCGCCACCGCCAGCGCCGCCACCACTGCCGCAATAAGCAGCGGCCTGCGGCTGAAAACATGCCGTCTCTCCGGGGCGGAGGCGATGTCCCGGATTATCTCCGCCCGCTTTTCACTGCCAATTATCTCGTTTTTCATGGCTTCCCTGTAACTCTCCTTAAAATTCATAGTCAAGCTCCTTCCTCAGCATCGCCCTCGCCCGCTGGAGGCGCGTCTGCACACATGTTTTGGTGACCTTAAGTATCCGCGCCGTCTCCGTCTGGTCCATGCCCTCGAAGCAGTATAGATGTACCACTGCCCGGTACTTCTCCGGCAGGCGCCACACCGCCTCCAGGACCTCGTCCCCATCCGCGCCGGGCCTGTCCGGGATAAGCTCGCTGAGCTCCTGTCCCTGCCTGTCCGGCGAGCGCAGCATATTCCTGCACTGGTTGGCCGCGCATGTGAGCAGCCACGCCTTATCGCTGCCCTGCCGGCGCCTCATCCGCCCCTCGCATAGCTTCAGGAACACCCCCTGGCACACATCCTCGGCATCCTCCCGGGAGCCCAGCATACTGAGTGCAAGGCGGTACACATCGTCCCCGTAGAGCCCGAATAGCCGCAGGATCTCGTCCCTGTCCATACTGTCACCTTCCTTGTCGCGACACCCATATAACAACCCTGCCCCCGGGATTATCACAAAGAAACCAAAATATTCTTAAAAAAGCGGCGTATGGAGCTCCATACGCCGCTTTTTTCACTGACACGCCAGCGTGTCCTTATAAAACTGGTCCATCTCCTCCCGGGTGGAGAACACCGCGATATACATCTGGTTTCCCATCGCCCCCGCCAGCACCTGCGGTATGGTGCCCATGAGCTTCATCCGCGTGCCGTATTTGCGCATGATGTCCTCGTGGCTCATGACGAACCTCTTCCCGTCCCGGCGTCCCAGGTACGCGCAGAAGTAGTGGTCCTTCTCCGGGATGCTCGTCTTGTCAAAGGCTATCATGTCCGCCCAGACCTTGTACACGTTTGTTCCGTGGGCGTAATCTATCATATCCGGGGTGTATCCGCCGCTGGGGCGCATATTTACCTCCGGCCCCACAAGGTCCCCCTTCTTCCCGAGCCCCTCCTGATCGCAGGTGAGGCGGAAAAACTCAAAGTGTATAAATCGGCTCCTGACGCCGAAGGCCTTCGCCGTGGCCCGCCCGGCGGCTCTGGTGTCCTCCGGCAGGTCCCGGAGGATGTAGTACACGGAGTTGTCGGCGTCGTTTACGATGTCCATGATGGACACCGGCGTCACGTTCCCCGTCTCGAGCATCGGCTCGCCGCGGGAGTCGTAGATGGCATCGTAGGAATTTACCTCCGCCCGGACATACTCCTCCATGATGTAGCTCACCTTCGGGTCACGCTTTTCAAAAAACCTGTCCAGGTCCCCGTCGGACTTCAGCGCGTGTGTATCCGAGGCCCCCACGCCGTTGTCCGGCTTCACCACCACGGGGTAGCCGACCCGGGCGATAAACTCCCGGCAGTCCTCCGGCCCCTCCACGATGTGCCACCGCGCCGTGGGTATCCCCGCCCTGCGGTAGTACTCCTTCATCTGGGACTTAAGCTTTATTGCCGGCATGTCCGCCTCTTGGAACCCGGAGGTTATGTGGAACGCCGTCCTCAGCCTGGCGTCCCGTTCCAGCCAGTACTCGTTGTTTGACTCAAGCCAGTCTATGGGCCCGTGCTTGAATATCAGAAACGCCACCGCCCGGTAAACGGAGTCGTAGTTCTCCAGGTTGTCCACCTTGTAATACTCGGTCAGATTCTCCCGAAGCCCGGGGCTGAGCCGCTCGTATCGCTCGTCGCCTATCCCCAGCACGTTCATGCCGTTTGCCCGAAGCTCCCGGCAGAAAAGCCAGTAGTTCGCTGGAAAATTCGGAGAGATGAATATTACGTTCTTCACTTGGCGCCACCCCCGGTAATTATGTATTCTCCCCGTAAAACAGCGTATCCATAAAAAACGGTATCTGCTTTTCCCAGCTCGCCTCGCAGTGCTCGCCGCCGGGGACAATCCTCGCGTTGACGAATACTCCCCGCTCCATGAGTATGGATGCCACCCTGCCGAAGCGCTTAGCCAGCCTCATGTCCGGCAGGAACCTCATCTCCCCGGAGCCGTAGTCCATGTAAACCACCGTCCCCGGCTCCAGCGGCGCCGTGCGCAGGAGCCTGTCCAGCTTCCCCGGCGCCACCACCACCGTGGGCGACAGCGCCGCGGCCCGGGAGAACACGCTGTTGTACGCCGTCACGGCGTAGAGGCTCATAAGTCCCCCCATGGAGCTTCCCGCGATGAAGGTGTGCTCCCTGTCCGGAATGGTCGGGTAATGGCTGTCGATATACGGCTTGAAGGAGTTTACGAACCACTCCATAGTTTCCCGCCCCCGGCCCTTCTTATACCCGAGCCCCGGCGCGATGAAATCAAAGGGCGAGTACTCCGAAAGCCTCTCCCCGTTCTCTCCGTGGCTGCACTCCGCCGCCGCCACGATGAGCGGCAGGCCCGTGCGCTCCAGATACTCCTTCATGCCCCAGCTCTTGCCGTAGGTCGCGTCCTCGTCGAAGAACACATTGTGCCCGTCAAACATGTATAACACCGGAAACCGTGCCTCCGGGTCGCTCTTCGCCGCCTCCGGGATGTACGCGTACGCGAATCTCTCCTTCTCCCCGGTGAGCTCCGGCAGAGTGACAGTCCACTTCTCGACCATTAAGATCACTCCTTTTTTTGTGTGCGCTGTTAGTGTACCACGCCGCGGGCGAAATTTCAACCCCGAACCCCCGCGAAAAAGGGCCGTCAACAGAGGCTTTGCCCTTGTCGACGGCCTGAAAAGCCCGAAACCGTCCGGTTTCGGGCTTTTTGCTTTTTGAATCGGATTTGATTCTGATGAGAAGGCCCCATGCCGCATTGCCGGGCCCCTCATCCCCCCAGCACGGTCCGCCAGTATGTGAGTACGATGTACAGCGCCAGGGCGTCGAAGGCGAGATAGGCGAGAAAGCACACCCACAGGCCCACACGCGCCAGCGGGCGGCGGCGGAAGTGGTAGAGGGTCCAGAGGGACGCGGGGATGAGGACAAACTTCAGCCCCAGCGTGGCCCAGGGGGTACTGAGGATTCCGCCGAAGAAGGGGTTCATCTCAAAGCTCCCCGGAATGAGCCGCAGGCCCACGGTGGTGTAGATGAAGTCCAGAAGGCTCAGGACCTGCGTACCCACGGCGAGGGCCAGGTATAGCCTTGCGTGTACCTGGCCCTTGCGAGCTTCCCCGGTTCGGTTTTCTGCTTGCGTCATAAGGCGCGCTCCTTGCAATTATTTTCCGAAAATGATATGATACATGTAAGATTTTAACGTAAGGGGCGAGGGTCATGCCCAGACGGTCCCGGAAAATGAGCGAAAGCGGTATCCACCACATCATGCTCCGCGGTATTAACCGCTCCGCGATTTTCCACGACGAGGAGGACTGCGAGGTCTTTCTCCAGTACCTCTCCGAGAGCCTCACGCCCCCGCCGGCGGGACTGAGTGACGGTTTTTTTGTCACACCGGAGCCGTGCGGAGGTGGGACTAAAGAACCGTCCCTCTGTAACGCCCGCCCCGCCCAGATCTACGCCTACTGCCTCATGGGCAACCACGTCCATCTGCTCATGAAGGCCGGGGACGAGCCGCTGTCCTCGCTTTTCAAGCGCTTCGGCGTCCGGTACGTCTACTGGTACAACCACAAGTATGACCGGGTTGGCCACCTCTTTCAGGACCGCTTCAAAAGCGCCCCCGTGGAGGACGACGCCTACCTCCTGGCGGTGTACCGCTACATTGCACAGAACCCGGTGAAGGCCGGCCTGTGCGAAAAGCCCGGCAGCTACCGCTGGGCCAGCTTCGGAAACCCGAGGCCCGACCTGCGCTGCGCCCCGCTGCCCGCGGACTATACGGAGGAGCAGCTGCGGGAATACGTCCTCTCCGATCAGCCGGACCTCCACCCCTTCCCGGAGCGCGTCACCGACCGGGAGGCGGAGGCGCTGCTGAAAAAGGTGACGGGGGTAAAGTACGCAGGGGAGATGCAGGGGATGCCCCCGGAAAAGCTCGGGGAGTATTGCGCCGCATTGGCGGGTAGAGGCGTTACACTGAGACAAATTGAACGTTTGAGCGGAATATCCCGAAGAAATTTGGCGAGATATATGGAAAGATACGGGGACTGACAGGTAAGTCTCCGCATCAAACCCACCCCGGCGTCCCAAGGGGACGGTTCTTGTGAGTCGCTTCGCGCCCCACGATTAACCGTCCCCTTGAACCGCCTCCTCAAAAAACGAAACGCAAACTGAGCAGTCTCCCTGCCTCACGGGGACGGTTTTTGTGGGACACCGGAGCGTAAGCGCAGGTGGTTCACAAGAACCGTCCCCAGTGGGGCACGCGGAGAATGACAGGTAAGTCTCCGCATCAAATCCACCCCGGAGTCCCAAGGGGACGGTTCTTGTGAGTCGCTTCGCGCCCCACGATTAACCGTCCCCTTGAACCGCCTCCTCAAAAAACGAAACGCAAACTGAGCAGTCTCCCTGCCTCACGGGGACGGTTTTTGTGGGACACCGGAGCGTAAGCACAGGTGGTTCACAAGAACCGTCCCCAGTGGGGCACGGTGGGAGGGTCAGTTAAAGTATGTCAGGTCGCGACGGAAGTTGCCCAAAAGAACCGTCCCCTTGTATCTTCAAAAGAACCGTCCCCTTGTATCTTCAAAAGAACCGTCCCCTTGTATCTATCAATTCCCGCCAAACAGGACATCAAGAATTGTGGAGAGGTCTTCGTCGCTAAACCCCTTTTCCAGTGCGCCGCTGCTTGTAAGTGACTCACTATTATCATTGATTGCCCGCATTGCGGCGATATATCCGTTTATATCGTCCTTACCGCCGCCGTTTTCCAAATAATCGGTGAACATATCCAGATTTCCATTATTGGGATCGGTCAGTACAGCTGCCGCACTTTTTACATTCAGCAGCGCGGTTATGTCTGGGTTGGCGGTGTTTAGACCGTCAGAAATGGATTTATAATATTCCGCCACGGTCGTTTCGCTTCCGTCGTCAAGTACAATTTTGTCGCTTCCTCTATCAGAATTGGCATAGCCTGTCAGGACACCGTAAACTAACGCGGCTGTGGGTACAAGAGCAGTTGTATCACTTCCAAACCCAAGAAGTTCGTAATCTCCCGTAGTCACCGCATTCATGACAGTATCGGCGGTCAGGTCTTTAGACTCTTGAGCAACGCTCATTACGATTGCGTTTAATTTTGCGTTGTTATATGCGTTGACAGCCGCTATATAACCTGGGTCATCTTCACCGCCATCATAATCAGCGGGGTTCGGAGCGGCAGTGTATCCGTTATCGCTTAAAAGTTGCTGCGCACTCGGTGACAGAAGCATGTCAATAAGTGCTGGAGAAAGGCTTTGCAATACTTTCCCCGCAGATTGTACAACGTGGTCTACCTCACCCAAAAGTTCGGGCATGGACATATTTTCACCAAATGAAGAGTTGGCAAAATTCTCTTTATCTTCACCTTCAAGCACATACTCGAATTTATCTCCGTTCGGCATTTCGACTTCAACGACCGTCTTTCCATTCTTTTCAACAGGAGGACGGATTTTTACACCACTTGCGGTTGTAATCGTACCGTCGGGGAGTTCTCCGATAAACCCCCCTTTGTTGCGGTCATATCCGAGGCTCACAAAGCATTTAAAATTCTTATCTTCGTTTCCCTTATAGTACTTCATGAACGTATCGGTCAAATTCGTAAGCTCTACATCGTCTTTATTGCCGTAACCAATTTCACTGATTACTCCGTCAACAAGTTCTGCTTTGCCCTGCTCCGGCAGGCCCGCTATGCCCTCCTCGGCGCAGGCCGAGGCGAAAGCGGTATTCACCGCTCCCAGAAGCTCCAGGTCCGCGGCCTCCCGCGCTTTTTCTATGTACCCGCTGTACGCCACTGCGCCCACGCCCGCCAGTATCGCCAGCACCGCAATGACCACCACCAGCTCCACCAGCGTAAAGCCCGCGTCGCCGTATCGGCGAACAGGTTTTGAAGAATCCCGTCTCATGCTTTTTACCTCCCTGTAAAATATTCGTCAGAGTGAATAAAAATATTGAAGAACCCGCCCTCAGCCCGCATCTCCCCGCCGGGAACGGCGACATTATAAATATAATGTCACCACTTCCCCGCCCCGGGGCCTGCCCCGGGGCGCACGCCGGGGGGCGGATTTTCGCCGATTTGACGGCAGGGCGGTGTTTTGGACATGCTTTCGCCCGCCCTCGCCGGACTTTTAAAAACAAAGGTCCGGAGGGGGCGCGTCGCGGCGTGCTCTCTTATGTATCCGAATGAAAATTTTTACGTTTTTTCTCGCCAGCTATTGACATTTTCGTCATTTAGCCGTATATTTATAAGGAAGAATTTCATGAGGCTTGCGTTTTCCCGCCGTTGAATGGTGACATTATATTTATAATGTCGCTATATTTTTTTGCCCTTTTTCCGCTTTTTCCGGCGCGGAGGTCCCGGGGGCTCGGGGCGTCCCGCAAGGCCAAGGCCCTCGATGATGCACCGCTGCTCCTCGCAGGGCGCCTTGAGGTATATGCGCGTCGTCTCCATGCTCCCGTGGCCCAGTATCGCCGCCAGCGCCGCCACGTCCCGGGTCCTGCCGTAGTAGCTTCTGGCAAAGAGCTTCCTTAGGTTGTGGGGAAAGACCTTCCCCGGGGCGACCCCGGCCCGCCGTGCCGTGCGTTTCATCATCGCCCAGACGCTCCTTCGCCCGATGGGCCCTCCGTCCCGCCCGAGAAACACGGGGCCGGAGACGATGCCCTGCTCCCCGGCAAATTTCAGAAGCTTTTTCCGCAGCTGCCCCGGGATGAGTATCTCCCGGGTCTTGTTTTTGCACCTCACCCGCGCCCGCCCCTCTCTCGCCGCCTCCACGGTGATGTAGGCAAGCTCCGAGACCCGGATGCCCGTGCCGCCGATAGTCTCGATGATAAGCCTGTGCCGGGGCCTCGCGGCGGCGGTCAGCGCGTCGTACTCCGCCCGGGTGAGGCTCCGGTCCTCCGGGGCGAAGGGGCTGGGCTGGCTCCTCACCCGCTTTGTCCGGCAGTCCGTCCACCCGGCGAATTTGAAGAACGCATTCAGCGACGCGAGGATGGTGTTGACGCTCCCCGCCGCGTACCCCTGGGCACACAGCCGCTCCTTGTACCCCCGTGTCCCCTCCGCGCTGGCAACCCCTTCACCCAGGTAAAGCGCGTAGCACTTCACATCGTGAAGGTATCTCTCAATGGTGTGGCGGCTCCGCTCCTCAGATATGAGGTGCAGATAAAAAAGTGACATCAGTTTTTTTGTGATTTTTCTCTGAATCATATCGATCTCCTTGCAGGTTTACCCAATTTTCTTCTTGAAACAGCGAAAATATATGATATTATTTGAATATAATTTAAAATTTAAAAGAAAAAAACGCGCATTTACCATATTTTGGGCTATAAATCCGCCCCCGAAGCCCAAATGAACGATATTTGGAGAAAAATCCGCCCCGTCCCGTTTTGGAGTGAAAAAGTATGGAAAAATACGAAAATATCAAAAAAGAATACGATTCTCTGCTTGAATATCTTGAAAAAACCTGCCCCGGCGCCCGGGACGACTTCGAAAAATATTATATCGCCTGCGCCCTTCGCATCTGGTCCGGCAACGAGCTCTACTCCGATTCCTACGGCGAGCTCCTCAAGGTGATTCAGCGCGGGAAAGTTTCTGATGAAAAAGTGCACGGTGAAACCTTTTCTGTGCGGCAAATCGTAACCGCTTTGGGCTGTTGCGGCGAACCGGAGAGAAAGCTGCTCGTGCCGGGTTTTTACCGCGCCATGGTCAGAAGCGACCTTAAAACCCGCAGCGCCCTCTCAGCGGGATTCATCGAGCAGTACAGCCGCCTCCTCGCCTCCACCGCCCTTGTGAACGGCGACTTCACTCTCGAGGAGGCCCGCGCGCTGTCGGAGATAACCGGGGGCCTTGCGGCCTACGCCAAAGGCTCGAGGGTGAACACCGGGGCCGCGCCGGACTACAACGGGCTTATTACGGAGAGGCTGTATGACAGCTACTACCGCGCCCCGGCGCCCCGTAAGGAGGAGCCCGTCGAGGGCGGCAGGTCCGCCGGGACGCCGGAGGGCGAAAAGCCCGGCTCGGAGACGATAAACATAAGCTTCAGCATAGAGCCCGGCTGGCCCGGCATCTCCCCTCCCCCGGCGGAGTCCCCGGCTGTCCGAGAGCCGGAGGAAGAGTCTCTGGAGAGCCTTCTTCGGGAGCTTGACGGCCTTGTGGGGCTGGAGGGCGTGAAACGGGACGTGCACAGCCTCATGAATTTCATAAAAATCGCAAAGCTCCGCCAGTCCCGGGGGATGAAGGTCCCCACCATCTCCTACCACCTGGTATTCACCGGAAATCCGGGGACGGGCAAGACGACTGTGGCGAGGCTCTATTACCAGATGGGCCTTCTGCCAAAGGGGCAGTTTGTGGAGACGGACCGGGCGGCACTGGTTGCGGGGTACCTGGGCCAGACGGCGATAAAGACGAAAAAGGTCATAGATCAGGCCATGGGCGGCGTGCTGTTCATTGACGAGGCGTATTCCCTCGCCGCCGACGCGGAGGACAGCTACGGGCGCGAGGCTGTTGAGACGCTTTTGAAGGCCATGGAGGACCACCGGGATGAGCTGGTGGTGATAGTCGCGGGCTACACGGAGCTCATGCACAGGTTCATAAGCTCAAACCCGGGGCTCTCCTCAAGATTCAGCAAGTATTTTGAGTTCAAAGACTACTCGGGAGCGGAGCTTCTTGAGATTTTCCGGGGGTTTTGCGCGAAAAACGGCTATCGGCTGGATGAGCGTGCCGCCCTGGTGCTGGGCGCGGAGTTTAAGCGGCTTTTTGAGAGCCGCGACGAGCACTTCGGCAACGCCAGGACCGCCCGGAACATATTCGAGAGGGCCATAAACGCCCAGGCCGACCGGGTGGCGCAGCAGCCGGAGATAGCCGACGCGGACCTGGAGCTGCTGTGCTTTGAGGATGTCAAAGCGGCGCTGGGAGGTGACGTGTCATGAAGATGTGGAATTTCAACACCATGCTTTTAAACGAGCTCAACTCCAGCCGCATGGCGGTGACGGCGCTGCTGCAGGAGCGGGACAGACTGCTCTACGTCGAGGCCCCGGGGCTTAGAAAAAGGTACATGGAGCTCATCGGCGGCGAGGAGCAGAAGATATTGGAGCAGGAGCTGGAGCTGTCGCTTATGCGCCGCAGGGCGGAGCTTTTGCAGATAGCGGCGAACCGTCAGGAGAAGCCGGACATGGCTCAGCTCGAGGCAGAGCTGGCAAACGAGCGCAGGGCGCGGCTTCAGGAGCTGGAGGGCGGGGATGCCACCCTTCGGGATGTCCCGGAGCTCTCCGATGATGACGGAAAGAGGCTGGAGGAGCTCTACGGGGATGTTATCCGGGATTTCCACCCGGCGGTGAACAGGGACGTGACGAAGACCGAGCGGGAGCTTTATGACCGGGCGGCGGAGGCGTGCCGCCATCAGGATCTGGAGGCCATGAGCCTCATCCACGATGTCCTTTACAGCTCCGGTCCGGGGCTGGAGATAACCTTCACCGCCTCGGCGGGAGAGGACGGGCAGTCGCCGGAGGCGGTGCGCAGAGAGTATCTCGAGGCCGCGGACGAGCTCACCGCGGACTACTCCCTTGCCCGGACGCTGTACGGGTGCTTTGCCCCCACGCAGGAGGACAAGGTGGTCCTCGAGGTCATAGACGAGCTCTCCGCAAAGCGCCGGGAGCTTCTTGACGCCATCGACGCAATGCGCGCGGGATTTCCCTTCAACGCCCGGGAGACCATGGACGATCCGGAAAAGACTCAGGATTATCTTCTGGAGCTCAAGGTCCGGGCAAAGCTATGCGCCCGGGAGCGGGAGGCTCTTTCCGGGCGCATTGACAGGCTTATGGAGGTGCTGGGCGTTGGCTGAGATTATGAAGGCGGCGGAGGAGAGCCCCATACGCTCCGGTTTTTTCAACAGGGACGCCTTTCGGGACAGGCGCAGGATGCTCCTTGTCCTTGAGACCGGGGTGGCGGGCCTCTCCTACAAGGTGGATATGGACACGCCCGAGGGCCGGGCGCTTTTGAGGTCCCTCAAGCCGGGGACGGAGCTCTTACTTTTGCGGGACACGGACAACGAGCACGACAGGTGGGCGGTATCCGTCTACACCATGGACAAAACGGAGCTCGGGTACATAACGCGCTTCAAAAACGAGACAGTGGCAAGGCTCATGGATCAGGGCAAGGTCTTTCACGCATATGTGGACAAGAAGCGTGAGCTCCCCAGCGACCCGGTCCAGCGCCGCAGGACCGCGGCAGCCACCGAGGATTTCGATTTACCCTTCTCGGTGTACATGGAGGACTGAGGCGCAGGCGCACTTTCGCGGGAGGCGGTATTTTGGGAAGCTTAAAATTGACTGTCTGGGGCGTGCGAGGCTCCTTTCCCCGTCCATCGCGGGACTTTCTGGAGTACGGGGGGAACACCTCCTGCTTCTCGATAAGGCTTGGGGAGAGCCTCGTGGTGCTTGACGCGGGGTCCGGTCTTTCGGCCCTCGGGGATGCCATCGCCCATTCGGAGGATATAAAGACCGTACATATCCTTCTAAGCCACGGACACCTGGACCATGTAATGGGCCTGTGCCCCTTTCTCGGCACGTTCGCCGGAGGCCGGGATGTGCATATTTACGGCGGCTGCCTTGAGGGTATAAAGGCCCTCGCCGGGCCGCCCTTCTGGCCCGGTTCTGTTGAGAAGAGCGGCGCCGGCCTTCACCCTGTGCGCCCCGGCGAGACCTTCCGGCTTTCGGAGTGCGGGGCGCAGGTCACCGCCATGGAGGGGACCCACCCCGGCGGGTGTCTCTGGTACAGGCTGGATATTCACGGCAAATCTCTTGTCTATATACTGGACTGCGAGACGGAGCCGTCACGGATGCCGGATATGCTCCGCTTTGCCCGGGGCGCGGACCTTGTTGTCTGGGACGCGGCCTGGCCCCCGGGGCAGGAGATTCCCGGCTGGGGCCACTCCACCTGGGTACAGGGGGCGGACTTCGGCAAAAGCTCCGGCGCGGCCCGGGTGCTCATGTCCCACTACGCGCTCAGGCTGGACGACGTCGCACTCCGGCGGATGGAGCGGGAGGCAGAAAGCCACTGGGACGGGTGTATTTTCGCAAGGGAAGGAATGGAAATCGACATATGACACAGCTGGAGATAAACAAAATACTGGAGATCGGCGTGATGCTCTCCTCCGAGCGTGATCTGGACAGGCTCCTCGAGCGGGTGCTGGAGTGCGTCATGGAGCTGTCCCGGTGTGACGCGGGTACGCTGTACCTTTCGGAGGGGGACGCCCTGGCCTTCAAGCTCATGCGCAACCGCTCCCGGAAGCTGGGGACCCTGCCGCCGGTGGAGCTCAGGCGTGAGAACGTCTGCGCCCTATCATTTTTGGAGGGCAGGACCATATCCATCGACGACGTGTACGAAAGCCGGGAGTGCGACTTCACCGGGCCCATGAAATACGACGCCCGGACCGGGTACAGGACCCGGTCCATGCTGGTTGTGCCCATGATAAGCCGGGAGGGGGAGAAGCTGGGGGTGATCCAGCTCATAAACGCCCTGGATGAGAGCGGCGCGGTGGTCCCCTTCCCCGCCGACATGGCGCTGGTGCTGGAGTCCGTGGCCTCTCAGGCCGCCGTCACCATCCAGAACGCCAGGTATATCGAGGAGATACGGGAGCTTTTCCACTCCTTCGTGCGGGTGATGTCCGCCGCCATCGGCGAGCTCACCCCTTACAACGCCAGCCACACCCGGCACATGGCGGAAAACTGCGGGAGATTTCTTGACTACTTAAATGAAACGGCGGGATTTGAGCGCTTTGACCCCCAGCGCCGGGAGGAAATTATCATGAGCGTGTGGCTCCACGACGTGGGCAAGCTGGTGACGCCCCTCGACGTCATGAACAAGGCCGGGAGACTGAGCCCGGAGCAGCTCGGGGAGGTCCTGCACAGGCTTGAAAAAATAAGGCTTCTGGGCAAAATTGAAAACCTCCGCGGGGACCTGACGGCGGAGGAGCTCTCCGGGCTGGAGGGCGATGTCCTTGCCGCCGGGAAATTCATAAGTGGAATTAACGGGCTTGAGGCCCTTGACGGCGGGATGCTTGAGCGCGTGAACGCTCTGGCGGAGCGGACATACGCCGACGAGGACGGCGCCCTCCGCCCCTGGCTCACCCCGGAGGAGCACAGGATGCTCTCCATCCGCGGCGGCACACTCTCGCCGGAGGAGCGGCAGGTCATGGAGCGGCACGTCGAGTTTACCGACAAGCTGCTCTCCCAGATAAGCTTCTCGGAGAACCTGTCCCATGTGCGCCAGTGGGCCTCCTCCCACCACGAGCTTTTAAACGGCGGCGGGTACCCCAGACACCTCCGGGGGGATGAGATCCCGGAGGAGGTGCGGATAATCACCATTCTCGACGTGTTTGACGCCCTGGTGGCCTCCGACCGCCCCTACAAGAAGGGCAAGAGCGTTGGCGAGGCGCTGGATATACTTCACGGCATGGTCTCCGGCGGAAAGCTGGATAAGGAGCTCGTGGAGCAGTTTGAGCAGAGCAGATGCTGGGAGACGAAGGGAGAAGCTGAGCAATGATACGAAATTTTAGTTTTAAAAAAGCCCTGTGCCTCGTACTGGCGATGTCGATGGCCCTCTCCTGCGCCGCCTGCGGCGGCAAAGAAGGACCCTCCATCGTTGAGGAGGGTCCGGGTTCGGTAATTGAGGCCGCCAGCATGTGGCTTGTGAAAACCGAGGGCAATGTCGCCGTCACCGACAGCGACGGGGCCGACGTGTCCTTAATTGACCGTCTGGGTCTATACAGCGGCTACGGTGTGAAAACGAAAGCCGCAAGCTACGGCTGGATAGATCTGGACGATGTGAAGCTCACGAAGATGGACGAAAACAGCGACATCGAGGTGGAGAAGGACGGCAGACATCTCACCCTCACCGTAAACCGCGGCGCGGTTTTCTTCAATGTGACAAGGCCTCTGGAGGAGGACGAGACGTTCGAGATCCGCGCCTCCACCATGGTCACAGCGATTCGCGGCACCTGCGGCTGGGTGGAGGTACCGGACGACGGGCATATGAACGTCTATATCCTCGAGGGCACGGTAGAGTGCTCCGTGGGCGATGTGGCGATGCCTGTCGCCGCCGGGGAGAGCGCGGCGATAAGCAGGTCCGAGGAGACCATCGAAATCGGCACCTTCACCGCCGCCGACGCCCCCGCCTTTGTTACCTCCGAGGTGGAAAACGATGCCGCTCTTGCGGAGGAGATAATCGACGCCTCCGGCCTTGACATCTTAAACCCCGCCCCCGCCCCGGACCCCGCCGTCCTTTCCGGCGTGTACTTCGGCGACCCCGCCGCCTCCACGATGACTGCGGACCAGGCGTCTCAGCTCGCCCGGGTGCTGCGGGAGGTCATGGCGGAGGTTGACCGGGAATACGATCAGGCCAACGTCCGAGACCCCGAGCAGCGCAACGGCATGGGGCACTACGCCCGGATCTTTGACGCCGGGGACGGCCGCCCCGCCCTCTTCTATGCGGGAGGCGTGATGTATGACAGCGGCAGCGGGCCACGCATGGCCTACTATTTCACCTACCGGGCGTATCACTTCCCCGGGGAGCAGGTGGAGCAGTTCGGCTATGACGGTCAGATCATGTCCGTATACGACGGCTGGGTGCTCAGCGGCGGGACCACGCCCGGCGGGACATACCATGGCGAGGTCCACGAGCTCACGGGCTTCATCTCCCCCGAAGTGAGCTATTACGCCGAGGGCGACATTCCGAATGACACCTATACCCTGGATGGTCAGAACGCCGGCTGGGAACAGTTTGATCGGTGGCGGAGCACCTGGGAGCCGGATACGGAGCTTCGCACCTTCGAGGAGGGGGACTTGGACGCCCACTACGACGGCTTTGTCCCGGCGGAGGACGTGCTCACGGCGCTGGACATCTGGTCCGGGGAGGCTGAGCCTTGATGAGGAGTGTCAAGAGAGCGCTTGCGCTCATTCTGGCGCTGTCGATGGCCCTCTCCTGCGCTGCCTGCGGCGGTGAAGAAGGGCCATCCGCAGTTGAGGATGGAAAAGAGAATGGACCGGGGGCGGAAATCAGCGCCGCCAGCATGTGGCTTGTGAGGACCGAGGGCAATGTCGCCGTCACCGACGGCGACGGGGCCGACGTGTCCTTAATTGACCGTCTGGGGCTATACAGCGGCTACGGTGCGACGACAAGAGCCGCAAGCTACGGCTGGATAGACCTTGACGATGTGAAGCTCACGAAGATGGACGAAAACAGCGACATTGAGGTGGAGAAGGAGGGCAAACACCTCACCCTCACCGTGAACAGCGGCGCGGTTTTCTTCAACGTGACACGGCCTCTGGAGGAGGACGAGACGTTTGAGATCCGCGCATCCACCATGGTCACAGCGATTCGCGGCACCTGCGGCTGGGTGGAGGTATCGGATGCTGACCATATGAATGTCTATATCCTCGAGGGCGCTGTCCGGTGCTCCGTCGGTGACGTTACCGAGTCCGTGGCCGCCGGGGAGACCGCCGCCATAAGCAGGTCCGAGGAGACCATCGAAATCGGCGCCTTCACCGCCGCCGACGCCCCCGCCTTTGTTACCTCCGAGGTGGAAAACGACGCCGCTCTGGCAGAGGAGATAATCGACGCCTCCGGGATAGATTTTATCGGCATCGGCGACCCGGTCAAGCTTGCCATGACCCGCTACCGCCAGACCATCGACAGAGCGGAGACATACGAGTACGGCGTCAGGTCCACCGCGTCCTCCCAACAAATCGGCAGGGTCCCGACGGGGAAATACCGCTACGCCCTGGCGCGGATGGCGCCGGAGGACATCGTCCCCGCCCTTATTTTGGAGCAGCACACCACTGACGATCTGTACTTTGCCAGGGTATTTATGTATGATGTGGACTCCGGCGCCGTGGTGCTGCTCAGTACCGTAAATCTGGACGGCCTTGACACCGTGAGCGGCTATGATAACGTCCTCGCCATTGAGGGGGACGGTCAGGGTCTTGCCCTCACCACAACAGGTCCCACCTCGGTAGTGAATGTGGTCCGCGTGACCCGGGAGGACGACTCCCTCAACTACGAGATACAGTGGGCGGGGACTGTCGGCGAGGACACGGGCGTCCCCACTCTGCCACTCCGGTGGTACGACGCCTCCGACCTCTCCGCCCTCGATGGCTGGACACCGCCCGCCGATGTAGACACGCCCCTTCCCCAGGACGGGGACAGGATAGTCCTCACCGGGACGCTGGATGAGTTCACCTACGACGAGACGGTGGCCCTTCAGGGGGCGCCCGACCCCAACGCCATGTGGGCGGACACCAGCCGGACCTACTGGATAATCCTCCTTGACGAGCCCCAGACTCTGGAGATAATGTCGGGCGGCGAGCTCGCATTTGTCACCGGGGAGACGTCCATGATCTCCGTCAGCGACCCCTCGGGGATCAGTCAGTACGCCGGACAGCACATTATTTTCAGCATCGACCCCAACATGACCTTCTGGCCCAGCGACACATCCATGCCCGTGGGCTCGGCCCGGACAAACGACATACACGTTCTTGGCTGACGATTACTTTTCGGAGGCATAAAAAATGAAACCTTCCGACAAATCCCCCGGCGCGCCTCGCAGGGCACGCCCTTCGTCCTTAATTACAGCCGCCGCCCTTGCGCTGGTCCTGACGCTGATTGCCGGGCTTGGCGCGCTCAGTACGCCGGACCTCGCTCTGTCCGACCTTATCTACCAGCGGCACGGGGCATCCGATGGACAGATCGTCCTCGTGGGCATTGACCAGCGGGCGCTGGAGGCGCTGGGACCTTACGGCAAGTGGGACAGGAGCGTATTTGCCCGGGCGCTGGAGGCGCTGAACGCCCCGGAGGACGACCGCCCCGCCGTAATCGGCATCGACGTTTTATTCACAGGCGCCTCATCCCCGGAGGCTGACGAAGCTCTGGCCCGGGCGGCGGAAAAATACGGAAACGTGGTCACCGCCTCGGCGGCGGAGTTTGGCGGCGTTGAGGCCGACGGGGCCGGGAGCTATCATATTGACAGCTTCTCCATACAGGGCTTTGACGAGCCCTACGCCGCGCTGCGGGATGTCACCACTCAGGGACACGTCAACGCCATGCTGGACAGTGACGGGGTCCTCCGCCACGCCATGCTGGAGCTCCGCCTGCCCGACGGCCGCACCGTCCCCTCCTTCGCCCTGACTATCGCCCGGAGATACCGGGAGGCCACGGGTCAGCCGGAGCCGGAGCTTCCGGAGACGAACAGCCGGGGCTTCTGGTATCTGCCCTACACCGGGCTTCCCGGGGCGTACAGCGAGTCCATATCCATCGCCGACCTGCTGGACGGCTCGGTACCCTCCGACCACTTCCGGGGCAAAATAGTCCTCATAGGCCCCTACGCCGCGGGACTTGGCGACAGCTATGTGACCGCCGTTGACCACGCCCGGCCCATGTACGGCATGGAGGTGCAGGCCAATACCATCGAGGCCATCCTCCGCGCCGACTACCCCCGGGAGGCGGGGACCCTGCCGCAGCTTGCCGCCCTCTTTTTTATCCTGCTTTTGTCCTTTTTCCTCTTTTATAAGCGCCACGCCCTCGTCTCCGCCCCGGCGCTCGCGGTGATAATTCTCTTCTGGACGGGGCTCTGCGCCATTTTGCGAAATCACGGCATTTTGCTCCATGTGCTGTGGGTGCCGGCGGGGGCGGCGCTTGTTTACCTCATCACTCTCGCGGCAGGCTACATCCGGTCACGGCTGGAGACCCGCCGCGTCAGGGCGGCCTTTGAGCGCTACGTCGCGCCGGAGATAGTGCGGGAGCTTCTGAAAGCCCCCGATGCGCTGGAGCTCACCGGAAAAACCACCGAGATCGCGGTGCTCTTTGTGGATGTGCGGGGCTTTACGTCAATGTCCGAGGTCCTGACCCCCGTGAATGTGGTGGCAATACTGAACCGCTACCTCACGCTTATCTCCGACTGCATACTTCGTCACGGCGGGACGCTTGACAAATTCGTGGGCGACGCCGCCATGGCCTTCTGGGGCGCTCCCCTGCCCTGTGACGACGCCGTGCTCCGGGCCGCCCGGGCCGCCACGGACATGGTCGAGGGCTCCCGGGAGCTCTCCGAGGAGCTCATGGCGGAGTTTGGGCGGACGGTCTCCTTCGGGATAGGCATACACGTCGGCATGGCGGTGGTGGGAAACGTGGGCTCGCCAAAGCGCATGGACTACACCGCCATCGGCGACACGGTGAACACCGCCGCGCGCCTCGAGGCCAACGCCCCCGGCGGGAAAATATACATCTCCCGCGCCGTCGCCGACGCCCTGGGGGATAATGCCGCGGTCACATCTCTGGGGGACACCGTGCCCCTCAAGGGCAAAAAGGCGGGCTTTGAGGTGCTGACTCTCGACAGCCTCACAGGGCCCTGATACCGACAGGCAAAAGCCTGTTTTTTAAAAGAATCAGTAAGAAAGTCAGGACCTCCGGCTAAGCCGGAGGCTTGATTAGGCCCTATAAGGGCCTTTTACCGGCAGGCGTCTCAAGACGCACCGAATATCCGTCACTCGCATCACTTGCCCTACGACCCGTAAACGGGTTTATCCGCTTGTTTGCAACGTGTCGGTATTCGTAGTCTGGCTTTATAGCGGCTCGCTTCGCTCGATGCTTTTAGCTAAAGCCTATTCTGCCCCCCGGCATAGCCGGGGGTTCATGTGACACAAACAGAAAACGCGCCCTCCGTTATATGCGGAGGGCGCGGGAATGATGAGGTGATACTATGGCAAAGCCCTTTCGCACTGCCGACGCCCGTGGGCTCGTCTCCGGGCACCACGCTCTCATGGAGCGCCTCGGCGCGGCGGAGAGCGCGCTGGAGAGCTGCCGCCGGGAGGTAATTTCCGCCTCCGGCATGATGGTGGACCGTGAGGTTTTGGACGTCCTCCGGGCTGTCCCGGTGGAGGAGCTCAACCGCGACAAGCGGGGCATCCGCGTAAAGTCCCTGCGGGACGCGGGCTTTTGCTCCATTGCGGACCTGGCGTCGGCATCGGTCTACGCCATCGAGGCGGTGAACGGCATAAGCCGCGAGGGCGCCGTCACAATTAAGGGTATCGTGGCGGACATGGTGAAAAAGACACGTCAGGGGATGAAGATACGGCTCAGCCTCGACAGTAAAACGCCGGAGTCCACCGCCCTTGTGACGGCTGTGGCAAAATACCGGGCGCTCCGGCCCGTCGCCGATCGCTGCCGGAAGCTTCTGGCGGAAAATCAGCAGCAGACAGGCTACGCCATCGCGGGTCTCACTGCGGCGGAGGGCGGTCTTTCCTGGCTTTTCGCCTCTAAGCAAAAGCGCCAGCGTGCGGCGGAGAGCTTTGAGCTTTTGTCAAAGCTCATGAGCGGCGAGTACGGTCAAAACGCCCGGGCGCTTATCCGCAGGGCGGAGGAAATAACGGGTCTTTCACCGGATACGGCCTGGAGAGATTTTGCCGCGGGGCCCGTTGGCTTTTTCAACACGATAGAGGACATAGTCCCCGGGATACTGGGCAACGATGACTCGGTGTACGGTCTCCCCGAGGACCTGGCGCAGGAGGTCCGGGAGGCGGAGCTTCTCCCCGAGGGGCTGCTGTGCGAGCTTCGCAGGTATCAGGAGTGGGGCGTCAGGTACATCCTCCATCAGGGGCGCGTGCTTCTGGGGGACGAGATGGGCCTTGGCAAGACGGTGCAGGCTATCGCGGTCATGGTGTCCCTTAAAAACGCCGGGGCCACCCATTTTCTCGTGGTCTGCCCCGCCAGCGTGCTCACGAACTGGTGCCGGGAGGTGCGGAAAATGAGCACTCTCCCCGTCACCAGGGTCCACGGCCCTGACAGGGACGCGGCGCTGAATGAATGGCTTGAAAAGGGCGGCGTGGCGGTGACAACCTACGAGACCACCTCCTCTCTCGACCTTCCGGAGGACCTTAAGCCGGAGCTTTTGGTGGTGGACGAGGCCCACTACATAAAAAATCCCGACGCCCGGCGCACACGGAGCGTGAAGCGCATCTGCGCCCGCGCCCGGCGGCTCCTGTTTATGACAGGCACGGCGCTGGAAAACCGGGTCGATGAGATGATAGAGCTTGTGAACATACTGCGGCCCGACATCGCCGTGACGCTCCGGTCCATGGCGTCCCTCTCCGCCGCCCCACGGTTCCGGGAGGCGGTGGCCCCGGTTTACTACCGAAGGCGCCGGGAGGACGTGCTGACGGAGCTTCCGGAGCTCATCGAAAACCGGGAGTGGTGCTCCCTTTCGCCCGAGGAGGAGATGGCCTACGATTCCGCAGTCCTGCGCGGGAGCTTCACCGACGCGAGAAGGGTGTCCTGGAATATGCCGGACCTCTCCCTGTCCTCCAAGGCGCAAAGGCTTTTGGAGCTTGTGGAGGAGGCGGAGAGCGAGGGGCGGAAGGTAATAGTCTTCTCCTTCTTTCTGGACACGGTGCGGAAGGTGACGGGGCTTCTTGGCGAGCGGTGCATGAGCCCCATTACGGGCTCTGTCAGTCCCCCGCGGCGGCAGGAGATAGTGGACGAGTTTGAGAGCGCCCCCGCCGGGGCGGTGCTCCCGGCCCAGATACAGTCCGGCGGCACCGGCCTCAACATCCAGTCCGCCAGCGTTGTGGTCATATGCGAGCCGCAGTTTAAGCCCTCCATCGAAAATCAGGCCATTTCCCGGGCCTACCGCATGGGCCAGACGAGGAACGTGCTTGTATACAGGCTCCTTTGTGAGGGCACGGTGGACGAGCGCATCACGGCGCTTTTGGAGGACAAGCAGGCGGTCTTTGACGCCTTCGCAGACAAATCCGTCGCCGCCGGGGCGGAGCCGGAGATCGACGAGACCACCTTCGGCGACATCATCAGGGCGGAAAAGGCCCGCATAAGCTTAAAGCGCGGCCTTCCGCCGGACAGAATATCCGGCAGAGCGTAATAATCTCTGCGGCCTGAGAGGTGATTTAAATGAGTGTTGAATTTAACTATGAGCTTGATTTTCTCTGGTTTTCCTACTTTGGTATCTCCCGGCAGGACGCCTTTAATAACAGGGACGAGGCCCTTCGCCGCTGCTGCGTCAGAGCGTATCTCGATTTGAGCCGCACGCTGGACTTCACCCATTCCGCGTCGGAGCTTGATTCGAAGATTTGGAAAACCCAATATGCCTCCCGGCGAAGTGAGTATTTAAAGATTAAGGACCATTTTAAGGAGCAGGCCGGGGAGCTCATATGCCGGGAGTGCGTTTCCGCGCCCCAGGACGAGGACGCCTTCGATAAGTGGCACTATGATCTATGCAAAAAAATAATCTCCCTCGCTAAAGACGAGGGAGATCTGTTCAGTACCCTTCCCACATATGGGCATTGTCAGAAGTGGGTCAACATGACCCTCAAAAATATGCTCCTCATGGGCATTTTTGGCACGGATAAGCTGAAGCCCTGTCTGCACGTCCCCCTTGACACCTATATTTTCAGGGCGGCAAAGCGGGACCTTAAAATCGTCTGCCCCTTCGGCACCTGGAGCGGCATACCTCTTCCAGAGAGATATGAGCCCGAGACGAACAGGTATCTTATATACCAGAAGTCCATAAAAAAGGCGGTCTTTAAAAAATACGGCTGCTGCCCCATCGACTGGGAGGGCCCGGAGTGGATACGCGAGGCCATGCTGGATAAGGCAAACAAGTCTCTCTGACCCTCGCGGTCTCAAGCGTACCTTGCGGCGGCGGAGCTCACAGCGCCGAGGTATGCCGGACCGAAGAGATTTAAGTGGTTGAGCAGATGGTAAAGATTATACAGATCCCGCCTGCTGGCGTAGTCTCTGTCGATGGGGTTTACCTCATTGTAGGCGAGGTAGAACCGCTCCGGGAATCCGCCGAACAGCTCCGTCATGGCAAGCTCCGCCTCAAAGTGACCAACATACGCCGCGCAGTCAACTATCCACGCCCTGCCGTCGGGACCCGTCACGGCGTTGCCGCTCCACAGGTCGCCGTGAATCAGCGACGGAAGCTCCGGCTCCGGAAGGAGGCTGTCAAGGCGCTCCGCCACACGGGACAGGCTCCGCCGGGTCCCCTCGTCAAGCGCGCCCCAGGCGAGCTTCATCTGTGGCAGAAGTCGCCGCTCCCGGAAAAAATCCGCCCAGCTGTCCATGGGCGCGTTTTGCTGTGGTGTGAGGCCGATGTAGTTGTCCGTCGGAAAACCGAACCGCCCGCCGGGCATGGGCTCCCGGGGCGCCAGGTGCAGGGCCGCCAGCTCCCGCCCGAATATTTCCCAGTAGTCGGGGCGGCGTCTGCCGGCCTCCAGGTACTCCATGAGCAAAAACGCCCCGTCCTCCCCCGCTCCCGCCGCCAGGGGCAGCGGGACGCCTATCGTCCCCGTCTCCCGGAGCGCAGAAAGCCCCCGGGCCTCCGCGAGGAACATATCCTTATGCCCCGTCCGGCTTCGCTTTAAAAATACCTGCCCGCCGTTTGAAAGCTCCAGCATATATGAAAGGGCGATGTCCCCGCCGGACACCCTCTGCCGCCGGACCGGGGAGACCGACGGGCCGAAAACCCCTTTGACTGCCTCGTCTATCGAATCTGCGTAAAACATTTTTCCACCACCGCAAAGCTGTTCCGTCCCGCTCCGATAAATGAGCGGCGTCGAAAGCGGCATTTCTTAAAAAACCGTTATTTACCGGAGGACAGAGTTAAAATCCCCTTCCTCACCGACTCCCGGAGCACCAGGCGCCTCTCTCCGTACTTTTCGTCAAAGGCGACGGTGATCACCGCCCCCTCTCCGGAGCCCGAGACCTCCACTACCCTCCCCGGGCCGAAGCTCGTGTGGATGACCCTGCTCCCGGCCCTGAAGCTTCGGAGCGGCTCCGCCCTCACGCCAGCGGAGGATTTCTCCGCCCTCCCGGCAGAGGAGGCTTTTTTCTTCCCGGAAGGACGGGCCTGGACGTATTTTGCCGTCCTGTCCCGGTCCTCAGCCATCTGGGCAAGAGACAGCAGCTCCGTCCCGCCGCTTAAATACTTTATCAAAAACCTGTCTTCGCACTGGGCAAGGATCTCCCCCTGCCCTTTTTCTTTTTTCGTGTATGTCCTCCCCAGAAGGTCATCCCGCAAAAACGCGAACACATCCGTCACGGAGTATGCCTCCGTCGGCAGCGCCGCCAGAGCCTCGCTTATAAATTCCGAGCTTGAATCGGCGCAGGAGAAGAGGTAAAGCGAGGACTTTGCCCTCGTCATCGCCACATAGAACAGTCTCCTGTCCTCCTCATAATTTCGAATGCCGCTCTCCCTTTTGCACTCCGCCGCCGTCTTTGCCGGGAGTATGCCGTCTATAATGTCAAGCAGGAATACCCTGTCAAACTCAAGACCCTTTGCGGAGTGTATGGTGGATATTGTGAGCGCCCCTCCTTCCGGGCTTTTCGGGCTTTGTATTATCGACTGGAGCTCATCGAGCCTCGAGAGAAGGGACGTAATGCTCCCCTCGTTCCTCGCCAGCATCCGGAGGACAAAAAATTTATTAGTGTCAAGGTTATTTTGCTCAACGTACGCCATGTACTGAAGCTCACTCAGAATTATTCGAAGGGCGCTCCGGGCGTCGGCCCGCAGCAGCTCCGCGAAAGCCCCCGGCAGGGCCGCGGCCCGCTCCCTTGCCGCGGGCGGAAGGGAGGGCGCGCCCAAAAGCTGCGTCAGGATGTCCTTCCCCGTCCTCCCGGAGGCGTCGCAGGCGTACTGGGCGGCGCTCTTTGAAATCGGCAGGCCCATTTTATAGTATATCTGCATGAACGGCTCCGGGTCGCGTGGGTTTTGGGCGAAGCGTACAAAGGCGCGTATGTCGTTTATTACGCGGTGGGTGAAGAACGCGGCGTCAAAATTCCGGCAGCTGTACCTTACCACGTCCCGCTCAAAAAGGTCAATAAGCACCAGGGCGCTGTCGTTGTTGCGGTATAGTATCGCCGTCCCGGGCCCCTCCTCCCGGGCTTTACGGAGAAGGTAGTCATACTGGGCCTCCCGGTCAAGCGCCAGGATCTTCCTCACGCTCCCGCCGCTTTCCCGTGTGGGGCGGATGGTCTTTTCCCGGCGGAACCTGTTTCTCGCTGCGAAGGCGTTTGCCAGCGCCACGATTTCCGGGGTGGAGCGGAAGTTTTCCTCGATAAGCAGCACCTTCCCCCCGGGGTGGTCCTCCTCAAAGCTCATCAGCGCGTCGGGGTACGCCGCCCTGAAGCCGTATATCGACTGGTCCTCGTCCCCGACCATAAAGAGATTTTCGCTCCTCGACGCCAGAAGCCTGATTATCTCATGCTGTATTTTGGAGGTGTCCTGGGCCTCGTCAACGCAGATGTATTTAAAGGTATTCCTAAAGTGCTCCAGCACCGACGGGACCTTTTCAAGAAACAGCAGCGCGTAGGTCATCTGGTCGTCGTAGTCCATGAGCCTCTGGCTTTTGAGGTACGCGCAGTACCGGGCGTATATCCCGGGAAAATCCTCCACTCCCACCTGAACGCTCCCCACCTCGTCCCCGGAGAGCATCATATTCTTGACGTATGTTATCCCGGTCCTTATGTCCTTGACGGTGCCGGGCGGGGCGTACCTCTCCCCTGTCACCTCGCAGTACGCCTGTGCCGCCGCCCTGTTGAGCTCCCCCTCGCTTTCGAGGAGCCTGAAGGCCCTCTCCTTCCCGCAGTTTTTCTCGTAGTAGCTTATTATCTTTGACGAGAGGCCGTTTATGGTGCGAAACTCCATCCTGTCGGCAAGCTCCTGCCCGAATAGCGCCGCGAACCGCTGCCTCATCTCCCGTGTCGCCGCCACGGTGTAGGTCATGGTCAGTATGCTCTCCGGTGGGATATTCCGGCAGCAAACCATGTACCCCAGCCGCGAGACAAGCACCGTGGTCTTGCCGCTGCCGGGAACGGCGAGCAGCAGCACGGGCCCCTCCACCGCCCGCACGGCCTCCAGCTGCGACGGCGTATAGCCCTTTAAATATTTCTCCTCAAATTCCCTGTCAGTCATGCCCATATCCCCAGCGCAAAATTATTTACTGCCATTATACAGTGTTTTCGGGAAAACATCAACAGTGCGGTTTGATCTGACGGGAGACCGACCTGCGCGGGCTCGACTCCCGCTGCATTATCGGCTACACCCCTCCAGGCCCACGCCAATGCAAAAAATGCACCTGTTGAAATTTCCGGAAAAACGGGGTATAATGTAAAAACCGATTATCGCGAAATGCATTAAGGGGGAAAACATATGACCCTGGAACAGGCTGTCGATATTTTAAAGACTCTGGCAAACGGCGTGGACCCCTTCACCGGAGAGGTCCTTACCGACGACAACGTGTGCAACAGGACGGAGTTTGTGCGGGCCGTCTACTTCATCCTTGACGAGCTCAGCTCCCGGAAAAGCAGGCCGTCCAAGGACTCGCCCGGAAACGCGGGGAAGCCCTGGACGAAGGAGGACGACATCAGGCTTGCGGAGATGTACGACCAGGGCTGCACCCGGGAGGAAATGGAGAGCGCCTTTCAGCGGACGGCAGGCTCCATATCGTCGCGCCTTGTGCGCCTCGGAAAGATAGAATTCCGGGACGAGTACCGCCGGAGAAAATGAGATATAAAAATAAGCCCGGCCACGAGCAGCCGGGCTTATTTTTTCACCTGCCGAAATACTCCCCTATCTCCCTCATCCTCTCCTCCTGCTTTACATGGAAGGGACAGCGGCTCTCGCAGTGACCGCACCGAAGACAGGCTCCGGCGTGGACGGGGAGCTTCATATAGTGCCCCCTCGCAAGCTCGTCCCCCGCCCGGGCAAGGTCGTAATACTTGTTGATGAGCCCCACGTTCAGCCCCGCGGGGCAGGGCTGGCAGTGGTTGCAGTAGACGCATATGCCCTCGGCGTCCCGGGGCATGAACTCACCGATAACCGAATAATCTATCTCCTCCGGCGTGGCGTCCATGAAGTGGAGGACTTCATGGAGGTCCGCCATGTCCCGCACTCCCGGCAGCACCGTCAGCACAGCCGGGCGGTCCAGGGCGTACCGGAAGCACTGCGCGTGGGTGAGGGCCCTCCCGAAAAGCGAGCGTCTCCCGTCAAGAAGCTGCCCTCCCGCGAAGGGCTTCATCACGGAGATCCCCACGCCCATACTCTCGCAGTCCCGGTAAAGCGCGGCGCGCTGGGCGTTTTCCCCGATGGCGTACTCGCCCTTCTGGTAGTCGTAGGCCGGATTGATACTGAACATGAATAAGTCCACAAGCCCGGTGTCCAGGACCCGCCTCGCGATAGTTGGGTCGTGGGAGGAGAATCCGAGATGCCTAATGACCCCATCCGCCTTAAGGTCCTTCATATAGTCCCAGAGGCCGCCCTTCAGGACCTTTTCCAGATCCTCCGCGTCGTCCACGCAGTGTATGAAGCCGAAGTCCGTATAGTCCATCTTAAGCGTTCTGAAATTCCAGCTTATCTGCTCTTTTATCTCGTCAAGGTCCCGGGTCCAGCCGTACTCGCCGCCCTTGTAGACTGCGCCGAAGTGCATCTGGGTGAAAAGTCTGTTCCGCCTCCCGGCGAAGGCCTCCCCGTAGGCGTACAGGGGCGCCTGCACCGACGGCGCCAGGTCAAAGTAGTTGATGCCGTTCTCGATGGCGGCGTTCAGCACCGCGGCCATCTCGTCCCTCGTGCCGGAGAGGCTCCCGGCGCCGAGGCCGATGACGCTTATCTTCTCCCCACCGTGGGGAAGCGTGCGATATTCCATATGTAACCTCCGAATCATCCATTATATTTATTCCAGGGAGAGCGTTATCGCCACATCCCCCTTTGAGAGCATCTCCGTCAGCTCCTCGTCGGTTTTGTCCGTGATGTGCCCGAGACGTGTGTACGCCCAGGAGTTGGAGCCGTAGAACACCACGATCTGGTCGCCGGAGTAGAGCACCATGTCGCCGCTCTCCGTCACGGTCTGCCTGTCGTCCCGCGGCAAATCTGTCCCCAGCGGCCCCACCTGCTCGAACCCGCCGTACATGGACATTTGCACCGTGAGCGGCCCGTCCTTCAAAAGCTCCCGCAGCGCCTCAACGGATTCGTTTTCCTCCCATTCAACCGAAACGTCCATATCTGAGATCTTCATTTTAATGCTGCTGTTTTCCACAATGTCGTCCTCCTCCCGGGTAAGATCCCGCTCCCGCTCTCCCCCGCCGGAGCAGCCGACCAGCGCGGCAAGCATGGCGGAGACAAGCAGCAAACCGATGAGCTTTTTCATTTTTCTCTTCACCCATCTTCGCAAGTCAGGTTTTACATATAAATTATACCCCCATGCCCCCGGGATGTAAAGAGAGCTGATGCGCAAAAATCGCGCTGTTTTTAAGCCGGCGCAGAGGAAAACAGTTGTACTGCCTCAGGGAATGTGGTATATTTTATTAAGATTTGTCAATATGCCGCGCCAAAATTCCTGCCTTAAGCGGACAATCAGGGAGGCCAATATGAGCACAGAGAAAAAAGCAGGCGTGATTTACATACTCACAAACCCGTCCTTCGAGAATTTTGTAAAAATCGGTTACGCCACAAATATCGAAAAGCGCCTTGCCCAGCTCAACAGGAGCGAGTGTATCCCCTTCGCCTTTCGCGTCTATGCAACTTATGAGGTCTCAAAGCCCCTTCAGGACAAGGAGCTCCACAGCCTTATCGACAGGCTCAACCCGGAGCTCCGCGCCATCGACACCTTTGACGGAAAGACGAGGACGAAGGAGTTTTACGCCATGACGCCGGAGGACGCCTACGCCCTCCTTGAGAGCATAGCCAGGCTCAGCGGAACGGAGGACAAGCTCCGCCGCCTGACGCCTGAGGGGCACGAGATACTTGACGAGCAGCTGGCGGCATCCGTTCAGGAGGAGGCCCGGGAGCGCAAATCCCCCTTCTCCTTCTTCAAGTGCGGCATCCCCTTCGGCGCGGAGGTGGTTCTTGAGGCCAGACCGGACGTGGTCGCCACCGTGAAGGACGAGCGGCAGATCGAGTATGACGGCAAAACCTGCTCCCTCTCCGCCCTGGCGCAGGAGATCCTCCAGTCCCCTTATCGCCTCCAGGGCCCGGTATACTGGACATACCGGGGCAGGAAGCTGAGCGACATTCGCCGCGAGCGGGAAAAGCAGGGGGTCTATAAGTGATAAAGCGATGAGGAGAGCATCCGCCCCCCGCCTGTGGCCCCGTGCGGCGCCAAATGGTCCCAGGACCCATGCATATTAAGATGACGGGATCTGAGATCTCCCCCGGACTTTACTTAGATGAAAGGAGGGCGTATGAGAAGGATCGAAGATATAAAAGCAGGCAACTACGGCTACGGCGAGCTGGAAGACAAACTGATTGCGGTTTTCAAATCGGGCAAGCCGGACTTTGAGACGGCGGACGAGCTTCTGCGCCGAGGCGCTGACGTCAACGCCGAGGGGAAGGATGACGGGGAAAATATCCTCTCTGAGATTTTGGGAGGGTATGAGAGCAACTGGGAGGGCGATTACCCCTGCCCCGAATGCGGAGAGGCCATGTTAGAGGTCATCCGGTATTTTCTCAGTCACGGCTTCGATGTCCGAAAAAAGGACGGCAGATATGGAGCGCAGTGTCTTTTCTCTCTAACCTTATCGGTGTTTGACCGACACATCATCGACGCCACAAAGCTCCTTTTGAAGGCCGGAGCTCAAAATATAAACATCACTTCAAATCCCGATGATGAAGAAACGCCGTGGGGCTTTATTGGAATGGAGACCGCGGCGCAGGATGCCGTCTATCACGACTATCACATGAACAACATCTACGAGGCGGTCTATCAGATCTACCAGGCACTTTCAGACGGAAAGGACTACTCCGGGATAGACAGCTATGAGGAGTCCGTGGGCCGGAGGGTCGTGAGTATCCTCTCCGAAAAGCCGGAGGACGGCGAGCCTGTTTTTGACATGGTCAGCCCTGGACCGCCGCACAGAAATTGCTTCAAGCAGGACCTCTTTTTCGTCCTTGACAGGGGCATCCTCCGCATAACGCCCTACACGGAGTTCTGGTACGACAAAGCGCTGCCGGAGGTGGAGACGGTGGATATAACGGACCGTTTTCCGGGCGTCGCGGGGGCGGTCATCCGCAGCTTCCGCTTTGACCACCTTGAAATCCGAAAGGAAACAAATAATTACGGTCCGCCCATCACGTCCATTGAGACGGACAGCGGTAAAGTCCTGACCTTCACCACCAATTTCGGAGAGGTGGACGAGGAGCTCCGCGCCGCGTACTACTACTTTGGACTGCCCGGCAGCATGGAAAACGGCAGCAGCTGAAATCATGCAAAGCGGAAAAGCGCCGATACTAACACGTTACTAACAATGTCACAATTTCCAGAAGTCATAACCTCCGGCTAAGCCGGAGGCTTGATTAGGCCCTATAAGGGCCTTTTACCGGCAGGCGTCTCAAGACGCACCGAATATCCGTCACTCGCATCACTTGCCCTACGACCCGTAAACGGGTTTATCCGCTTGTTTGCAACGTGTCGGTATTCGTAGTCTGGCTTTATAGCGGCTCGCTTCGCTCGATGCTTTTAGCTAAAGCCTATTCTGCCCCCCGGCATAGCCGGGGGTTCATGTGACACAAAAGAAAAATCCCTTGAAAACTCAAGGCTTTCAAGGGATTTGGTGGAGACTGCTGGACTTGAACCAGTGACCTCCTGCGTGTGAAGATTAGCTGGGGCATAATGCGAGTTTTTTTGAGGCATTTCTGGCCCTTTTCG
>CANRIU010000009.1 GCA_947630755.1 uncultured Oscillospiraceae bacterium
ATGGTGGAGAAGGCCCGCCGGGAGGTGGACGCCACCATCAAGGCCGAGGGCGAGCGCGCCGTCTTTGAGACGGGCGTCCGGGGCCTGCACCCGGAGCTTGTGAAGCTTCTGGGACGCATGAAGTACCGCACAAGCTACGGTCAGAACGTCCTCAATCACTCCAAGGAGGTCGCCTACATCGTCGGCCTTCTCGCCTCGGAGCTGGGCGTGGACGTCGCCACCGCAAAGCGCGCCGGACTTCTCCACGACCTTGGAAAATCCGTTGACCACGAGATGGAGGGCAGCCACGTCCAGCTCGGCGTGGAGCTGGCCCGCCGCTACCGTGAGTCGGAGGAGGTCATCCACGCCATCGAGGCCCACCACGGCGACGTGGAGCCTCACACCATAATCGCCTGTCTTGTCCAGGCCGCGGACACCATCTCCGCCGCCCGCCCGGGAGCTCGCCGGGAGAATATCGAGAGCTACATCAAGCGCCTTGAGAAGCTTGAGGAGCTGACCTCCTCCTTCAAGGGTGTGGAGACCAGCTACGCCATTCAGGCCGGCCGGGAGATACGCATCATGGTCAAGCCCGAGGAGGTGTCCGAGGACGAAATGGTCCTCCTCGCCCGGGAGATTGCCAGAAAAATCGAGCAGGAGCTTGAGTACCCCGGCCAGATAAAGGTCAACCTCTTCCGGGAGACCAAGGCCGTCGAGTACGCGAAATAATAAAAATAAAATAGTGATAAAAGATTTCCCGGTACAAAAGTGCCGGGAAATCTTCCTGTCAAAATACTTACAGAGCAAAATAAATCCCCGCCGGATGATCCGGCGGGGATTTTATCAGCCGATAAAATTACTCAGCGTGGTCAACGGTGTACATGTACTCGATGAGGTCCACGACCTTGTTGCTGTAGCCCCACTCGTTGTCGTACCAGGCGACGACCTTGACAAAGGTGTCGGTCAGGTACACGCCGGCGTTGGCGTCGAAGATGGAGGTGTGAGCATCATGGATGAAGTCGCTGGAGACGACGGCATCCTCGGTGTAACCCAGAACACCCTTCAGCTCGCCCTCGGCGGCCTCCTTCATGGCGGCGCAGATGTCGGCCTTGGAGGCGGGCTTCTCAAGGTTGGCGGTCAGGTCAACGACGGACACATCCAGGGTGGGGACACGCATGGAGATGCCGGTGAGCTTGCCGTTGAGGGAGGGGATGACCTTGCCGACGGCCTTGGCGGCACCGGTGGTGCTGGGGATGATGTTGCCGGCAGCGGCGCGGCCTCCGCGCCAATCCTTGGCGGAGACACCGTCAACGGTCTTCTGGGTGGCGGTGGTGGAGTGGACGGTGGTCATAAGGCCCTCCTTGATGCCGAACTTGTCGTTCAGGACCTTGGCGATGGGGGCCAGGCAGTTGGTGGTGCAGGAGGCGTTGGAAACGAAGTCCATATCCCTGGTGTAGGAGGTGTTGTTGACGCCCATGACGAACATCGGGGTATCATCCTTGGAGGGAGCGGACATGACGACCTTCTTCGCGCCGCCCTTCAGGTGAGCAGCGGCCTTCTCCTTGGTGAGGAAGATGCCGGTGGACTCGACAACATACTCGGCGCCGACCTTGCCCCAGGGCAGGTTGGCGGGGTCCTTCTCGCAGAAAACAGCGATCTCTTTGCCATTTACAATGATGGAGTGGTCGGTATTCTCAACGGTGCCCTCGAAACGGCCATGGATGGAGTCATACTTCAGCATATAAGCCATGTAGTCGGGGGAGATAAGGTCGTTGATACCCACGACCTCAACATTGGGATGATCGAGGCTGGCGCGGAACACCAGACGACCGATGCGTCCGAAACCGTTGATACCAATTTTGATGCTCATAGTAAAAACCTCCAAAAAATATATTTTTATAAAAAGCTTTTGCCCCATGGTATGCCAGAAGATTGACATACTTTTGACGATATAAATTATAACCCCCAACTCCGGAAAAATAAAGTGTTTTTTTCATGTTTTATCATTATTTTTTTGCTGAATGAGCAAATTCATTATCTTGTCGTAAATTCATTGAAAAAAATCGATTTTACTGTTATAATAACAAAAACACAGTGAAAATGCGTTAACGCGGCGGGCGTAACCCTCCGCCGCCGTGGAAAAATGACTTTGACAATGCCGGCCAGGCTCCGGCGCAGATTTTTTGAGAGGAGGCCCCAGGGGGGCGCTGCCGGAAATGATTATAGAAGATAAGGATATTTTTACCCTGCTGGGCGCGCAGAGCGACCCCGCCGCCGCCGTGAGAGACGGCGTCGTGGTGTACTCAAACCACTCCGCCGAGAGCCTTATAATGCCGAAAATGACGGGCCGCCCCGCCGCGGCGCTCCTCCCGCCGGAGCTTCTCGGCCTCATCTCCGGCCCCTGCCGCATGGACGCAAGGCTCTTCGACGAGGACATGTCAGTATTCGTGATGGACCTCGACGGGCTTCGGATATTTATTTTTGACCCGCCCCTTACTGGGCTGGACGCCGCCGGGGCCGTGGCGGGCGCCATCGGCAGGGGCATTCGGGAGCAGCTCGCCGTGAGCGGGGCGAACCTCTCCCTCCTCGTCCGCCGGGCGATAGAGTCCTCCGATGTCGCCGCCATCAACAACGCCTCAAAGCTCACCCGCTCCCTCACAAGGCTGGAGCGCCAGACGGATAATTCCGACAGGTACTTCCAGGACTACAAAATGACACCAAGCAGGAAGAAGATAGACCTTCTGCAGCTCATCGGTGATTTGGTGGCGGAGGTAAACACCCTCCCGCTGGAGCCGAAGATAAGCTTTGTGTCCCGCGTCGCCTCCATGCCCTTCCTCGCCGACGCGGACCTGATGCGCGTCGCCGTTTTGAATCTCCTGTCAAACAGCTTCAAGGCCGTCCGCTCCGGCGGCTCCATAACCGTGGAGTTCGGCAGCGCCTCCTCCCGGGTCATAACCGTGTCGGACACCGGCTCCGGCATCGAGGGCCTCGCCGGGGTGTTCACCGCCTTTGAGCGCCCCGCCGGGCTGTCCGCCCCGGGAGCCGGCACGGGCTTCGGGCTCTCCGTGGTGAGGAAGATAATGTCCCTCCACGGCGGCTGGGTGATGCTGGAGGCCCGCCCCGGCGGCGGGACCTGCGTCTCCCTGCGCTTCCCGTCCCCGGACCCCGCCCTGGACTCGATGCCCCTCAGTATGCCAGGGCCCAGCGAACCGCGCCTCTTCCTTCTGGAGCTGTCCGACGTCCTCCCGTCGGAGGCCTTCCGCGCGGCGCTGCTTGAGTCCTGACCCCGGACCTCTCCCGCCTTGCCGCGCGGTCAGTCCGCGGACTTGAAACCTGCAAAAAATATGATATGGTTTTTTACATGCAAAAATCCTCCGGCCCTGCCGGAGGATTTTTGCTTTGGACTGTCAAGGCCCTTTTGCCTTTTTTATCAGCTCTTTAATCGGGTTTTTTATCAGCTCTATTACCATCCGAAGCCGTTGCCCCAGGGCCATGTATCCACGTCCTGCTGCTGGGTGACGGTGGGTTCCTCGATGAACTCCTGGAAGGTGATGGTGAGGTCAATGTACTCGCCCTGATTAATCTTCGCCCCGGTGCGGCGGTAGACGGTTATGGTGCTTGTCTCGCCGGGGGAGAAGCGGCGGAGGGCCATCTTCAGCTCATCCATGGTGGAGACGGTCTTGTCGTCAAGGGCGGTGATGATGTCGCCCTCCTGGATGCCCGCCTTGTCGGCGGCCTCGCCGGAGTTGACGGTGTCAACATAAACGCCCTCGGGGATGTTGTAGCGCTCCATCGCCGCCTGATTGAACACCTGGTCGGCGTTCATGCCTGTGATGCCAAGGCCCGCGCTGGCGACGTGGCCCGTCTCCACAAGCTGCTTCGCGATGGTGATGGCGTCGTTTATCGGGATGGCAAAGCCGAGCCCCTCGATGCCGCTGTCCGCATCGGCGTACTTTGCGGCGACAACGCCGATAACCTCGCCGCGGGTGTTATACACCGGGCCGCCGGAGTTTCCGTGGTTCACCGCCGCGGAGATCTGGAACATATTGATTGATGTCTGGGACCCGGTTATGTCGTCCTGAGTCGTTATGACCCGGTCCTGGGCGCTGACTATGCCCGGGGTCATTGTGTACTCAAGCTCCCCGAGGGGGTTGCCCACGGCGTAGACCCACTCGCCAACGAGCATCTTGTCGGAGTCGCCGAGCTTCACGGGGCTCAGGCCCTCGGCGTCGATCTTTATTACGGCGATGTCGTTGGACTCCACATAGCCGATTATCTCCGCCGGGTACTTTGTGCCGTCCTGGGTGAGGACGGTGAGCTCTCCGCCGTAGACGACGGCGTAGCTTATGACGTGGTAGTTTGTGAGGATGTAGCCGTCCTCACTGATAATGAAGCCGGAGCCGGACACGGCCCGGGTGGAGGTCTGACCGAACACGTTGGTGGTGAGGCTGGTGTTCACGCCCACGACCTGCTGGCAGGCGAGCTTGTATATCTCATTGCCTGTGAGCTCGCTGCCTGTGACGGGGGGGAGGGTGGCGGAGTCCTCGCCGCTGCTGATGGGCTCGCTGCTGCCGACGGTCTCGCTGCCGAACACGACCTGCTTGCCGCCGATGTCTTCGGTGTGGTGGTCGAACATATAGTCAACTACCAGCCAGCTCGCAGCTCCGGCGGCGAGGGCGCAGACGAGGACGAGGCAGGCGGCTCTCAAAAAGCCGTGGCGCTTGTGGGCCTTCTTTTTCTTCTTGGGCGGCTCCTCCGGCTCCGGGGGCACGTTGGGCGTGCCGTAGGCGTAGCGGCCCGGGGTGTAGGCGTCCGGGTCGATGCCGGAGGCGCGCTCATACACGGGGTCGCTCCAGCTCTGGCGCTCGTCCTCCACGCTGTAGGGCTGGACGGGCTGGGGTGTCGGCTGGGGGGCAGCCTCGGGCTGAGGCGCCGGCTGGACCACAGGCTGAGCTGCCTGCTGGACCTCCGGCTGGGGCTGGGGCGTCGGCTGGGCCACAGGCTGAGCTGCCTGCTGGACCTCCGGCTGGGGCTGGGGGATCGGCTGCTCCGCCGCGGCGGGGGATTGGACAACGTCCTCCGGCGCTCCGTTCACGGGGAGGGAGCCGTTGGACATGGGATCACAGTTTTCATCATAGCTCATGGAAATCGCTCCTTTTCGGGGCCTTTCGCCCCCTGGAATGGTTATATACTACCCCCATTTTATGTCTAATTCGTGTACAAAGTAAAAATAATCTTAAAATAGGGGATTTAATTTTTATGAACCGGGTGATATACTTAGTAGGCAATTTTCGCACCGAGTGAGGTCATAGTCATGCGCGACAGTATATTCATAAAGGGCGCCAGAGAGAACAACCTTAAAAATATTGACCTTGAACTGCCACGGGACAAGCTCGTTGTCCTGACGGGGCTCTCTGGCTCCGGCAAGTCGAGCCTCGCCTTCGACACCATATACGCCGAGGGGCAGAGACGGTATGTGGAGTCCCTCTCCGCCTACGCGAGGCAGTTTTTGGGGCAGAAGGAGAAGCCGGATGTGGACTCCATCGACGGGCTCTCCCCCGCCATATCCATAGATCAGAAAACGACCAACAATAATCCCCGGTCCACCGTGGGGACGGTGACGGAGATTTACGACTACTTAAGACTTCTGTACGCGAATGTGGGCATACCCCACTGCCCCAAATGCGGCAAGGAGATACGCCAGCAGACCGTGGACCAGGTGGTGGACCAGATAATGGCAATGCCGGAGGGCACGCGGATAATGGTGATGGCCCCGGTGATACGCGACCGCAAGGGCGAGCACGCGAAGGTGCTGGAGGACGCCAAAAAAAGCGGCTACGTCCGCGTCAGGGTGGACGGGCAGATATACGATCTGTCGGAGGAGATAAAGCTTGAGAAGAACAAAAAGCACAAAATAGCCGTGGTGGTGGACCGCCTTGTGGTGCGGGAGGGGATCCAGCAGCGCCTCACCGACTCCGTGGAGACGGCCTCGGCCCTCGCCGGGGGGATAGTTGTGGTGAACATCCCGGAGGAGGACCGGGACGTTACCTTCTCCCAGAACTACGCCTGCGAGGACTGCGGGATCTCCATAGAGGAGATGTCGCCCCGGTTTTTCTCCTTCAACGCGCCGCTGGGCGCCTGCCCGGAGTGCTCCGGCCTTGGCGTGCAGAGGCAGGTGGACCCGAGCATAATCATGCCGAATATGACGCTGTCCATTCTGGATGGAGGGATCCAGGCCAGCGGCTGGGGAAACATTAAAAACGACTCCATCGCCATGATGTATTTCAGCGCCCTCTCAAAGCGGTACAACTTCCGGCTGGACGCGCCGCTGCGGGACCTGCCTGACGAGGTCATCGACGTGCTGCTCTACGGCACCAGGGGCGAGGCGCTGACGCTGACATACACCACCGACCGGGGAAAGACGACGATGACCCGGCCCTTCGAGGGGATAATCTCAAACCTTGAGCGGCGGTACAGGGAGTCAAACTCCATATACGCCAAGTGGGACCTGGAGCAGTACATGACCGACCACGACTGCCCGGCCTGCCACGGAAAGCGGCTGCGGCCCGAGGTGCTGGCGGTAACGGTGGGGGGAAAGAACATATCCGAGCTGTGCGAGATGTCCGTCACCGACGCCCTTAAATTTCTGGACGAGACCCAGGTGACCTTCACCGAAAAGGAGCACATGATAGCCGACAGGATCCTCAAGGAGATACGGGACAGGCTGGGATTTCTGGAGAGCGTGGGCTTACAGTACCTGACCATGTCCCGCTCCGCCGGGACCCTCTCCGGCGGGGAGAGCCAGAGGATAAGGCTGGCGACCCAGATAGGTTCCAGCCTCATGGGGGTGCTCTACATTCTGGACGAGCCCTCCATCGGCCTTCACCAGCGGGACAACGCCAAGCTCATCGCCACGCTGGAGCGGCTGCGGGATCTGGGCAACACGCTTTTGGTGGTGGAGCACGACGAGGACACCATGCTGGCATCCGACTACATCGTGGACATCGGCCCGGGGGCGGGGGTCCACGGGGGCGAGGTGGTGTTCGCCGGGACGCCGGAGGAGATAAAACGGAGCGAGAGGTCCATCACAGGCCAGTACCTCTCCGGCAGGAAATTCATCCCCATCCCGGAAAAGCGCCGCAAAGGCAGCGGGAAGCTGCTGCGGATAACTGGCGCCGGGGAGAACAACCTTAAAAACATCGACGTGGACATACCTCTTGGGACAATGACGGCGGTGACGGGGGTGTCCGGCTCCGGGAAGTCCAGCCTTGTCACCGAGGTCATATACAAGACCCTCGCGGCGGAGCTGAACCGGGCGCGGATACGCCCGGGAAAGCACACGGGCATATTCGGGCTTGAGCACCTCGACAAGGTGATAGACATCGACCAGTCCCCCATAGGCCGCTCCCCGCGGTCAAACCCCGCCACCTACACCGGGGTGTTCAACGACATCCGCGCCCTCTTCGCCCAGACGCCGGATGCCCGGGCCAGAGGCTACGGCGCGGGGCGGTTCAGCTTCAACGTTCGGGGCGGCAGGTGCGAGGCCTGCCAGGGAGACGGGCTTATCAAAATCGAGATGCACTTTCTGCCGGATATATACGTTCCCTGCGAGGTCTGCAAGGGCAGGCGCTACAACAGGGAGACGCTGGAGGTCAGGTACAAGGGCAAAAATATAAACGAGGTCCTCAACATGACCGTGGACGAGGCGGCGGAGTTTTTCGAGAACGTGCCGAAGATAGCGGACCGCCTCCGGACCCTCCAGGACGTGGGGCTGGGGTATGTGAAGCTGGGCCAGCCCAGCACCACCCTCTCCGGCGGCGAGGCGCAGAGGGTGAAGCTCGCCACGGAGCTTTCAAAGCGCTCCACGGGGGCGACCTTCTATGTCCTTGACGAGCCCACCACGGGCCTCCACACCGACGACGTGCGAAAGCTCATCGACGTGTTGAACCGCCTTGTGGACGCGGGCAACACGGTGGTGGTGATTGAGCACAATCTGGATGTGATAAAGGTCGCGGACCACATAATCGACCTCGGCCCCGAGGGCGGGGACGGCGGCGGGCAGGTGGTTTTCACCGGGACGCCTGACGAGTGCGCCCTGTGCGGGGAGAGCTACACGGGACAGGAGCTGAAAAAATACTTCGACTCCCACCCAAACCAGCGCGGGAAAAAGAGCGGAGAGTAAAAAAGGACCCGTCGGCAATCATGCCGACGGGTGATAATGCAAAAAACCATGCCTGACCCAATTTGATGAAGCCGGGGCTGCATGACAGCTCATGAGGCATACATCGTCCTGACAAGCGGGGATCGATCAGTCCCGCTTATCCCTGTTTTCCCTGATACTGCGCAATATGCAAAGTCCCATCGCCAATATGGGCAGCAGCAGTCTAAAGCACAAAAAACCCTCTGGACTGAAACCGATATTCGCGTCTAAAAGCAGGCCGACAACCCATGCTGTCAATGTAGAGACTACCGCTATAATATACATAAAACCACATCCTTCATAAACAGCGATTCGTCGAGCGGCCGCCCGCCCGGCATTTAATACTATTCTCCAATAAAAAGTAGACTTTTTATTGGAGAAGCGCCGCTTACGCGTCGCTCTTTTTGGAGGCAAAGCCGCCAAAAAGTCGTCTCATACGATCTTCTACGCGCTTCGCGCTATAAAAAGTAGACATTTTAATATGTCTACTTTTTATAGAAGACCAGTATAACATTGTACCACCCAAATGAGCAGAAATCTACCGTCCGTTAAGGTGACCGTCCACTTTTGTGGGCGGTCACTCAGCTTTGTGCCATTTTTCCCCCGCGCCCCCTGTCGGAAAAGCCCGTCAGGGATTTTTCGGGCAGTCTAACGCCCTGGATGGGCCCTTCGGCCCTTCCGGGGCGCTTCTCTCTCTGTTTTGGGCTCGTCAGCCCTCCTTGAAGCTCTCCTCCAGTACCACCTCACGGCCCGCCAGCTCCGCGATAATCGCCCGGCGGGTGACGATGCCGCAAAGGCACCCCCTGTCGTCCACAATGGGCACGAAGTTCTGCTTCAGAGCGGAGTCTATAAGGTCGTCCTCACTGGCGGTTATGGGTATGGGCGGGCAGAAGTCCCGGCGCATGATCTCCCCCACCGTGACGCCCCTCCCCCCGTCGGCGTCTATGCCCCCGGCGGAGACTATGTACCTCAAAAAGTCCCTGTCGTTGACGCATCCCATGAATTTGCCCGAGCTGTCCAGCACCGGAATGGCCGTGTAGCCGTGGCGGTGCATGACCTCCACCCCCTGCCGGACAGAATCCTTCTCGTCAAGGCATACCGTCAGGGCCTTGGGCACCATGATTTTGGCGATGTTCACTTTCGCTCCTCCGTTCACATTGTTGTGCTTATATTAAACCACCAAATTGTTACAAGGTCATGTCTAATTTACGTTATTCACAAATTGTTTAAAAGCTTGACGCCGGACCGCCCGGGTATTAAAATGATAAAAAATTCATCTGTCTATGCCGCCGGGCGGCGCATTCTGGAGGAGATATTGAAATGGAGTACAGCGCGGGTATATGCGATGTGGCGGTAATTGGCGCGGGCCACGCCGGGATAGAGGCCGCCCTCGCCTCGGCGAGGCTGGGGCTGGATACGGTGATTTTCACCATGAATCTCGACAGCCTCGGTAATATGCCCTGCAACCCGGCCATCGGCGGCACGGCGAAGGGGCACCTGGTGCGGGAGCTGTCCGCCCTCGGTGGGGAGATGCCCGCCGCCGCGGACAGGGCCTGCATACAGTACAGGATGCTGAATCTCGGCAAGGGCCCCGCCGTCTGGTCCCTCCGGGCCCAGGCCGACAGGCGTGAGTACCAGCGGGTGATGAAGGGGACCCTTGAGCGTCAGGAGCGCCTGCGCCTCGTCCAGGCGGAGATTTGCTCCGTCCGCACCGTGGACGGGCGCGTCAGCGCCGTGGTGACCCGCTCCGGCGCCGTCTGGAGCTGCTCCGCAGCCGTCATATGCACAGGCACATACCTCCACGGCAGGACCATCGTTGGCGACGTCACCGAGGAGAGCGGCCCCGACGGTATGCACGCCTCCGGCCCTCTGGCGGACTGCCTGCGCCGTCTGGGCTTAAGCCTTCGCCGATTCAAGACGGGCACCCCGCCCAGAATAAACGCCCGGAGTGTGGACTTTTCAAAAATGGAGCTCCAGCCCGGGGACTCAGAGCCGGAGCCCTTCACCTTTGACGGGGAGACGCCGCCGGAGAACAGGGCCGTGTGCTGGCTCACCTGGACAAACGAGCGCACCCATGAGATAATCCGGGCGAATATGCACCGCTCCCCCCTCTACAACGGCACCATTGACGGCGTGGGGCCCAGGTACTGCCCCTCCATCGAGACCAAGCTTGTGGCCTTCCCGGACAAAAAGCGCCACCAGCTCTTCATAGAGCCCATGGGCCTTGGCACGGAGGAGCTCTACATCCAGGGGCTCTCCTCCTCCCTGCCGGAGGATGTGCAGACGGACATGGTCCACTCCATCGCCGGCCTTGAGCACGCGGTGATACAGCGCTACGCCTACGCCATCGAGTACGACTGCGTGGACCCCACCCAGCTCCGCCCCACCCTTGAGGTAAAAAAGGTTCCCGGCCTTTACGGCGCGGGGCAGTTCAACGGAAGCTCCGGCTACGAGGAGGCCGCCGTACAGGGCTTTGTCGCCGGGGTGAACGCGGCGCTGAAGATCCTCGGCAGGGACCCCCTCATCCTCGACCGCGCCGGGAGCTACATCGGCACCCTCATCGACGACCTTGTCACCCTGGGCACAAACGAGCCCTACCGGATGATGACCTCCCGCTCGGAATACAGGCTCTGTCTCAGGCAGGACAACGCGGACATACGCCTCGTCCCCACGGGCCACGCCCTGGGGCTTATTTCCGACGAGCGTTACGAACGTGTGTTGAAAAAATACGACCTCGTAAAGGGCGAGATCGCCCGGCTGGAGGGGATCTTCGTCCCGCCCACGGCGGAGCTCAACGCATTTCTCGAGAGCCACGGGCAGCCGCCCATTTCCACAGGCGTCAGCCTTGCCTCCCTCATACGCCGCCCGAGGCTCGGCTACGCCATGACCGCCCCCTTCGACCTCGACCGCCCCGCCCTCTCCCGGGCGGCGGCTCAGGAGGTGGAGCTGGAACTCAAGTACGCCGGGTACATCGAAAAGCAGCAGCGGCAGATAAACGAGTTTCGCCGTATGGAGTCCCGGCGCATCCCGCCGGACATAGACTACGGCTCCATTCAGGGTCTGCGGCTGGAGGCCCGGGAGAAGCTCTCCGCCCTCCGCCCGGAGACTCTGGGCCAGGCCACCCGGATCTCCGGCGTCTCCCCCTCCGACGCCGCAGCGCTGATGATTTACCTCGGAAAGTGACCGAAAACCCCCACATGGCTCTCGATCCGGCCTGTCGCAACCTGCGGTTGCGGAATTGGTGGGCCTGATTGGTTGTCATTTCCGCCGCATTACAGTATCATTGTGGCGAGGTGAGAGATATGAAAATAAGTGAGAGACTATACGAGCTCCGCCGAAAGGCGGGGCTTTCGCAGGAGGAGCTCGCGGAGAAGATAGGCGTCTCCCGTCAGGCCGTGGGCAAGTGGGAGAACGGCGCCAGCGTCCCGGAGCTTGAAAAGCTCCTGTCCCTGTCGGAGTTTTACGGCATCGGCATCGGCGAGCTCATTGGCGCGGAGCCCCCCTCCGCCGTCCCCCCTCCCCCCTCCGAGCCGGAGGACGCACCCGTTCAGGAAAGCTCCGGGCCGGACCCTGCGGCTCTGGAGGATCTGCTCCAGAGCCTTGGGGAGAACCAGCGCGCCGGCAATCTTCGGGCAAAGAAGCAGCGCAAATACCTCTGGTGTGCCCTCGCCGCCGTCCTCGGGGCGACGATAGTTGTGACAGTGGTCCTCTTTGTGAGGCTCGCCGACCTGCAGTCCCGGCTTTCAAGCCTCAACAGCCTTCTCGTATTCACCCAAAACTCCCTCAGCGACAGCATCACCAGGATGCAGTCCAGCGTCGCGGGCCTTTTGGAGGAGCAGTACTCCCTCTTCACCTCTCTGGACTACACTCTGAGCCTGGACGAGGACAGCGGCAGCATCCTTGTCACCATCACCGCCGTCCCCAAGACTCTGACCGATACCACGGACATACGCTTCACCGTCCACCGCGGCAAGGAGAGCTTCTCCGCTGAGGGCATAATTGAGGACGGCGTCTGCAAGGCCGAGCTCCTCATCCCCCCGAGCACCCTTGCCCCCGGCAGCGGCACGGACCTCACCCTCGCCCTCAGGCTCTACGAGAGCTCCGGCAACGGCGGCATCCCGGAGTACAACCTCGATTACAGCGCCTACGGAAGCTGGCTTACCCCGGCGACCGACGCCCTGCCCCTCACCGTCTATTTCACCGACGGCGGCGCCGTCACCCAGCGCGATGTGGGCTCCATCGTCGTCGGCCTTGACGAGATCCTCCCCTCCCGGAGGCTGAACTGGTACTCCGGCTCCGCCCAGGACGGCTCCGTCACCGGACTTCTGGTAATGAAGGGCGACAGCGGCTCCGTCACCTCCGCCCGGGTCATAGTCTACTCCGGCCTCCAAAAGCTTTACGACCAGGACCTCGCCTTGAGCTGGGACGAGCACTTCGCCCTCCCGGAAGAGTACCTGCACGGCCCCACGTTCAGCACCGCCGACGGCCAGGCCGCCCTCGTAAGGCCCGCCGGGGACCTGGGCGGGGCATATTCTCAGGAGCTGACCCTTGACTTCTCCGACGCCGCGGAGGGCGACCGCCTTCTGGCGTTTTTGGAGCTCACCGACGAGCACGGCATAAAATACCTCGGCATCCTCTTTACCGGGCGTCCCCGCGAGGAGAGCGATCTCACCCTTCGCGACTTCACCCACGTCCTCCGCCCGGTGCTGGACGCAGAAAACTGACATTTAATTTAATTTATAAAAAAATGGCTGGAATTTTAATTCCAGCCATATTTTATACTGCCAAACTGTCAAAAGCCCGGCGAAGCTTTCACCAAAGCGTTTACTCCACTCCCGCGACTCTGACTCCCTTAAGCGCCACGGCGTAGGGTCCGTGGTAGGAGGCCGAGGTGAAGCGCTCCTTTGAAAAGCGCATCGTCTTCTGCGCCTCAAATAGGCTCCCGTTTATCGACCCCCCGGTGACCGGGGTGACCTTCTCCCCGTCAAAGAGATACCCTAAACGTATCTCCCCGGCGAAGTGCCCCGTCATGGGGTTCATCTGGAAATCCGAGAAAATGGCCGTCTCCAGGTACGGCTCTGCCTTAAGCTGCGCCAAGGGCGTCTCCCCGGTGGGTACGACTATCCCGGTATATTTCCCGGTGGGCTCCACCCCCAGGTATCTTGAAAAGCGCACCCCGCCGTGTACGCACCTGAGTACGCCGTCCTCCATGAGCCGCCTGTCTGTAAGGCGCACGCCCTCGCTGTCGTATGGCACCGTCGCGGAGAGGTCAATAGTCAGCCTGTCGCCTGTGGCGTCCTGCCCCTGAATGTCCATCCCGGGCGCGTAGTCCGAGTAGTGCTGGTAAATGAGCGACGCGTCGGAGCGGCTCAGATAGCAGCTCAGCACCTCCTCAAGCTGTTCCCCGGTGAGTATCACGGTGTACTCCCCGGATTTCGGGGGCTGGGCCGCCGCGGCCCTGTCCCGGGTGGTGGAGAGGGCCTGCCGGACCTTCTCCGTGAGGGCCCCGGCGTCCGGGTCCCGGTAGGCGAAGCTGTGGTAAGTCTCCACGTCCCTCGGCGCGGGGCACTGTATCACGAACTCCCCCCGGACCTGATCCGTGTTCCAGCTCACGTCCACTCCCCGGGAGTTTATCACCCGGTTCCGGCGGCGGAGGACAAACAGCTCCGCGGAGTTCACAAAAACGTCCTCCTCCACATCCGCCGCGAAGAGCGCGTCGCCCATAAGCTTCGCCGCCTCCTCCGGCTCCATGGATGCAAAGCCGCTCTTTGATGGCTCCTCCGGCTCCTTTGTGCCCTCAAGCAGCTCATAATACTGGTTCCCCGCCAGCGACGCGGCGTAGTAGGCGTCCCGCAGGGCCGCTCTCAGCTCCCCCTCGCCCATTCCCGGGTAGACCGGGAGGGATGAGGACCCGAGAAGCCTCTCGCCGGAGCGCTCTATCTCCCGGTATACAGTGACGGTCCACTCCATAATGTCCGTCCGGCGCTTCAGGTCCATGTTCCTTCTCACAAAGAAGCACTCCACCGACCTGGAGCTCACCTCGTTGATTGCGTAAGCGTCTATCCCCTCGGCTCTGAGCGCGTCAAGTATTTTGTCTGTCATTTTATCACCTCTCAGCCAAGCCTGATGCGGGCCTTTATCCATGGCCCTCCGTCGGACACCTTCACCCACTCCTTGTAGCCCTTGCCGCACATACCGCTGCCGCCCAGCTCCGTGGTGTCGCTCATCATGGTGATGGACTTGAGAAGATCCGGCACATAGCCCGTGAGCACAATGGGAGAAAAGATGCGCCCGGTGAGCTTCCCGTCCTTTATCTCCCTGGCATAGCTCACCATGCACTGGATGCCCCAGTTTTTCGGGTCCTCCATGCCGCTGGTGGGCTCGCACAGCATAAGCCCGTCCTTGACGGAGGCTATCATGTCCTCCACCTTGTCCGTCCCCGGCTCAAAATATGTATTCGTCATGCGGGTGTAGGCCTTGCGCCGGAAGCTCTCGCGCCTGCCGTTTCCGGTGGGCTCGGTTCCGAGGGTCAGGGCCGACAGATAGTCGGAGATCCCACGCTTCAGCACGCCCTTCTCGATTATCACCGTGTCGTGGGCCGGCGTCCCCTCGTCGTCAAAGAAGTAACTGCCCGTCTGGGGCGCCACCGCCGCGCCGTCGTGCATCGTCACCAGCGGCGACGCCACATACTCCCCGACGCACTTCTCCGCCAGGGCGCGCTTTTTCACGAACATATCCATCTCCACCCCGTGGCCGAAGGCCTCGTGGACTATCATGCCCGTGACCTCCGGGGTGCAGACGCACTCATACTCTCCGGGTCTCAGGGGGACGGCGTCAAGAAGCTCCAGCACGTTCTTAACGGCGCTCTCAACTCCCCCCTCGTACTCGTCCAGCAGCTCCGCCCCGCCAAGGCGCGAGAAGGCCGTGCCGCTGGACTTTATTTCCTGCCCCTTCGCCGCGGAGCAGCGTATGCCGCCGTTTATCCACATCACGTTCTGCTCCAGATCTCTGTCCGGCGCCAGATACAGCTTCGACCCCACGCTCCAGGCGACAGTCACACGGCAGTCTATGAGCCTGTCCGACAGCGAAAGCCCCCTGTCCCTTATGGCGGTGAGGCGCGTCACGATGGCCTCCTCCCCGAGCTTTTCCGGGTCTATCTCAAAATCCGTGCTCTCATGGAGCCTGAGCTTCTCCCGCGCCGGGGCCGCGTAGACCCGCTCCCGGACGCCCTCCGGCATGACCGCACCGGACATGGCTGCGGTGGCGCATATCCTCTCAAGAGCCTCCCCGACCCCGTCGGGAGTGATGTCGCTCATCGAGTGCTCCGACCAGTGCTCCCCGTCGAAGACCTTCACCACCAGACCCCTGGCGGATGTTAAGCCGCCCGAGCCTATGCTCGTCAGCCTCCGGGATACGGACAGGCTCCTCTCCCGGGTGTCCTGCGCCAGAATGGACGCAAATGGATACCGCTTCAAAAGCTCCCCCAGCAGCGCCTCCATGGCGGGGCGGCGGCTTTTCAAGTATTCGCTGTCTTTGACCTTCATTGTCGCCCTCCACAATATATAATATAAAATTGGGGCGCGCCAGAGGCGTGCCCCAATATCTGGTGGACGATGTAGGACTCGAACCTGCGACCCTCCGCACGTCAAGCGGATGCTCATACCAGCTGAGCTAATCGTCCGTCAGCGTCCCTTATTTTAACGCATGAAAAGGTGGTTGTCAACACTTTTTTTAAAAAACCCGAAAAAAATGCTTGCATTTTTCTATTGCGGGTGTTATTATAGTAGGGCGCTTGAGAGAGCGCGTGGAAATGCGCCTGTAGCTCAGCTGGATAGAGTGCGCGGCTACGAACCGTGAGACCGGGGGTTCGAGTCCCTTCAGGCGTACCACCCTGGAAGCAGCCCATTTGGGCTGCTTCCTTTTTTGCTTTTTTGCCCATTTTCCTTCAATTTTCGGGCCGTTCCCCGGGAGGCTTCAGATTTTTGCGAAAATCTGACGGTTTATATTGCATTTTCGGCGCATCGGAATTATAATTCCATTACTCCGAATGACAGGGGGAGATTAAAATGGTCAAAAAAACTCCCGCCCAGTGGGCGGCTTGGTTTCTCATTTTAAACGCCGGGCTCTTGGCCACCGCGGCGGGGATAGCCCTCTTCAAGTCCCCGAACCACTTCGCCATGGGCGGCACGTCGGGGATCGCCGTTATAATGTCCGCCCTCTGGCCCGGGATGAACGTCTCCGGGGCGATGTTCATCATAAACATAGCCCTCATCATCGTGGGCTTCATCTTTCTCGGGCGGAGCTTCGGCTGGGCCACCATATATGCCTCCCTGGCCCTCTCCGTCTACGTCGCCATGTTTGAGTGGCTCGTCCCTCTGGACGCCCCCCTGACTGACGACGCGCTTCTGGAGGTCATCTGGGCCGTCATACTCCCCGGCGTGGGCTCCGGCCTTGTGTTCAACATCGGCGCGTCCACCGGCGGCACGGACATCGTCGCGATGATCCTCTCGAAGCACACCTCCCTTGAGGTGGGCAAGGCCCTGCTGGTGCCCGACTTCGTCATCACCGCCTGCACCTTCTTCATCTTCGACATAAAGACCGCTCTGTACAGCCTCACCGGGCTTTTGATGAAGACCTTCCTTGTGGACATCGTCATCGACGGCATAAACTCCCGGAAGTACTGCACCATCATCTCCTCCCACCCCCAGGAGGTGAAGGAGTTTATCCTCACAAAGCTCCGCCGGGGCGCCACCATCACGAAAGCCGAGGGCGCCTTCACCGGTAAGGCGGAGGTCATGATAACCACCGTCCTCACCCGCCGTCAGGCGGTGTACCTGAGAAACTTCATCCGCAGCATCGACGCCCACGCCTTCATCACCATGGTCAACTCCTCCCAGATAATCGGCAAGGGCTTCCGGGAGATATGATTTTCGCGAGGGAAAGGAATGGACATCACTTATATTTCCGGAAACGAAAAGTTTAACTATCGGGTTTGCGCCGTCATTATCTCGAACGATAAAATTCTGGCAATGCACGACGAGCGTTCTCCATACTTTTACCTGCCCGGGGGCAGAGTTCATATGGGAGAGACCGCCGAGCACGCAGTTGTCAGAGAGGTGGAGGAAGAGCTTAATATCACGCCTGAAATCATCCGTCTTTTATGGCTGGCTCAGAGCTTTTTCACCGAAGATGTCGACAGGCTCGATTATCATGAGATCTGCATTTATTATCTGATGGACATCTCGGCAACAGAGCTGTTGGACCGTGGTGAGCGTTTTACGCTCCATGAGGGCTGCCACACGCATGACTTTGAATGGCTTGCATTTGAACGGCTGCGGGATGAATACTTCTATCCCGTTTTCCTGAAAACAGACATTTTCAACCTTCCCGAGCATTTTACCATCAGAACAGAGCGTGAGTGACCGGGGGCAATACGTTCTCAAATGGGCTTTGAGCATCGGGGGATAGAATGCCGAGCAAAAACGCCTGAGCTTCTGCAATATGCGAAGGAACACAGAAACTGGATCTCTGCTTTTAAAGAAACAGGGCGGTATGGTCAACTCCATACCGCCCTGTTAATACGGCGCGTTTTTTCATAAAATCCCCGCCCGGCGTCCCGGTGAGCTTATCCGCCGATAGCCGCCTTTATGGTCCGCTTGTACTCCAAAAACTCCGGCGACAGCGGGAAGTCCTCCCCCCGGGGCCGGGGCGGCTCCACGGTTATGACCTTCGTTATTGTCCCGGGCTTTCCCGTGAGAAGGCATATCCTGTCCGACAGGAGTATCGCCTCGTCCATGTCGTGGGTTATAAACAGCGTAGACAGGCGTATCCGGTCCATGATGTCCAGGTACCACCTGTGCATCGCGGACTTTGTTATGGTGTCAAGGGCGGAGAAGGGCTCGTCCAGCAGCGCCACCTCCTGTGAAAAAAGGTATGTGCGCAGCAGCGCCGCCCGCTGGCGCATCCCGCCGGATAGCTGCGCGGGCCAAAGCCGCCCCGTGCCCTCCAGCCCGAACTCCGCCAGGTGCTCCCGCACCTGCTCCCGGGCCCTGCTCTTCGGCGTGCCCCGGAGCAGCAGCGGCAGGGCGCAGTTGTCCTCGATGGTCCTGTATGGCAGCAGCATGTCCTTCTGGAGCATATAGCTTATGCTCCCCGGCTTTCCCGTGACATCCCGCCCCTCGAGGAGCACTCTCCCGTCATCCGGCTTCAGAAGTCCCGAGATCACGTTGAAAAGCGTCGTCTTTCCCCCGCCCGAGACCCCCAGGATGGAGACCAGCTCCCCCTTTTTCAGCGTCAGACTCACGTCCCGGAGCACATGGTTGTCCCCAAAGGAGACGGAGACGTTCTCTACCTCCAGCATGGCTTATTCCGGCAGGTAGTCGTTTGTAAATCCGGTGTTCTCGGGGATCGGCGACTCCACAAGGTCGTTGTCGTTGAGCCATGTGTAGAATCCGTTCCACCGCTCCGGGTCCATGTAGCCCCAGCGCTCCACCTCGGCCTTGTACTGCCCGGCGAGCCACTTCTGGCTCTCCCGCACGAGCTCCGCGTTGGACTCAAGCTCCGGCACAGCCTCGAGGAGTATGTCGGCCGCCTCCTCCGGGTTCTCTATGGCGTACTCGTAGCCCCTCTTCGCCGCCTCCAAAAACGCCCTCGCGGCGTCGGGGTCGTCCTTCAAAAAGTCGTTGTTCGCGATAAGGACCGGCGTGTAGTAGTCGAACACCGGGTCGATGTCCGCGAAGGCGAAGTAGTCCGTGTCGAGCCCCGCCACCTGGCAGGCGACTCCCGCCCAGCCGTAGAAGATCCATATCGAGTCCACCTGATTCGTGCTCAGCGCCGTGACCTCGTCGGTGACGTTGGAGGGTATGAGCTGCACGTTGTCAAAATTCCCTCCGTCGGCCTCCACCACCCGCCGGAGCGTGGCCTTCTCCACATCCAGGTCCCAGGTCGCGTAGGTGTGCCCCTCCATTCCCGCGGGGTGGTCGATGCCCTCCCCGGCGCGGCTGACGATGCCGGAGGTGTTGTGCTGTATCACCGCCGCCACGGCTGTTATGGGCAGCGGCGCGCTCCCGACCAGCGCCGGGGCCATGGTGTCCTGGAAGGACACGCCGAACTGCGCCCTGTTCGTCGCCACGAGAAGCTCCGTGGAGTCCTCCGAGGGCTGCACGATGGTCACATTCAGCCCCGCCTCCTCAAACCACCCCTTGGCCTTGGCGACGTAGATCCCCGTGTGGTTCGTGTTGGGCGTCCAGTCCAGGGCGAAGGTCACGTCCTGAAGCTTCTCCTCCTCCCCGTCGGCGGCGGTGCCGCAGGCGGAGATCCCCAGCACGAGGGCCAGGGACAGTGCAAGTGCGATTATCTTTTTCATGCTTTTTACCTCCATGCGCTGCTGCGCAGATTTCTCCCCGCCCCGGGGCGGGGTCGGTCCCCCGGTTCCGGGGGGCCTCAGCTTCTCTCCTGACGGGCCCGCCGCCAGGGGGTCAGCACCCTCTCCGCAAGGCCGATGAGCCCCATCAGCAGCAGAGAGATAGCCGAAATAAGTATTATCACCGCGAACATCTTGTCAAAGGCGTAGGCGCTGCGCACCCGGGTCATGTACACCCCCAGCCCCGAGAAGCCCCCCAGCCACTCGGCGATGACCGCCCCCACCACGCTGTACGCCGCGGCGATGCGCAGTCCCGAGAAAAACTGCGGTATGGCGGAGGGCAGCTTTATGTACCTGAATATCTTCGCCCGCCCCGCGCCCATGGACCTCAAAAGGCTTATGGCGTCCGGGTCCGCCTCCCGAAATCCGTCGGTCAGCCCGACGGTCAGCGGGAAAAATGTGGTTATGACTATGAGCACCACCTTCGGCATCGTCTCATACCCGAACCACAGCACCAAAAGCGGCGCTATCGCCACCGTCGGTATGGTCTGGGTTATGACCAGCAGCGGGTAGAACGCCCTTCTCACAATTGGGAATGCGTCCATGGCCACGGCGAACACGAACCCCAGCCCCACGCCGATAAGCAGCCCCAGAAACGCCTCCTTCAGCGTCGTCACGGAGTTTGACATGAGAAGCCCAAAGTCCGATATGAACGCCCTCACCACCATGACGGGCGAGGGGAGCATGAAAGCCGGCACCAGCCCCAGGGACGACACCCCCTGCCACACCAGCACCAGCCCCGCCAGGGCCGCGGCCGCCGGGAGCTTATCCCTGATGGTGCTTTGCGGTTTTCTTTTCAATGGTTAGCACCTCGCCCTCGGGACGGTAGGTTATCTTCACATAGGCGGAGACCTCCGGCGCTCCGGCGCGGACGGCGACGTGCTGGCACTCCTTCACTATGTCCATGAGCTGGTCGTAGCTCTCCCCCTCGATGGCCGTCTCAAAGGGCCCCACATAGTAGTTAAGCCCCGTGGACTTTATATAGTCTATCACCTCGTCCACTATCCGCACCAGCTCATCGTCGTTGGGCGCCTTGGGCAGGACCTGAATGGCCACGCTTGCTTTCATGAAAATACCTCCTTAAATTAATAAAAAATACGTCCGGCATATGCCGGACGTAAGAAAAAGGGCGCAAAGCTGTCCCCTTATATTTCCCTACGCTGGCATTACCCAGATCAGGTCAAAGGTCATGGGAGGTCACCCATATCTCAGCCCTTCAATTCGGGCTCCCTGTTGTCAGTCTGATTATAGCATATTTTTCCCGGTTGTCAACCCCGGGCGCGCAAAATGGCCTCCACCTGCCTCAACTGCTCCGGGGTGTTGACGCCGATGAGCTCCTCCCCCAGATTCCTGGCACAGACCCGCACCCGCTCCCCCCGGTCCTTCAGGATGCGCGGTATGTCGGTGAGGTAATATTCCCCCTGGGCGTTGTCCGTGCGAAGCTCCGACAGGGCGGAAACCAGCTTTTTAAAATCCGCGGCGATTATGCCGGAGTTGAGCTCCCGGCATTTTTTCTCCTCCGGGGTGCAGTCCCTGTCCTCAACTATGCGGTCAAAGTCCCCCCGCTCGTCCCGTATCACCCGCCCGAAGGGCAGCGGCTCCTCCGAGATCCCGGAGAGCACCGTGCAGGCTGCGCCGCTCCCGGTGTGCTCCCGCACAAGGGCCGCGTAGCTCTCCGCCCGCACAAGAGGCATATCCCCGCAGCATATGAGCACATCCCCGTCGTAATCCCCGAGGGCCGGGACGGCGCTCATCACCGCGTGCCCGGTGCCAAGCTGCTCCGTCTGCTCCGCGAAGGTCCAGCCGGGCAGTGCCTCCGTTATCCGCTCCTTTTTGTAGCCCACAACTATGACCGTGTCGCTTTTCCCGGTGGGCAGCGCCTCCAGCACCCAGGCGAGAAGTGGCCTCCCCAGGGCCGTGCGCATGGCCTTCGGAAGGTCGATGCCCTCCTGGGCAAGCCTCGTCCCCTTCCCCGCCGCCAAAACTATGGATTTTATCATAATTTTTACTCCTTTGTATCGTCTTTCCCCCGGCATATGAAGGCGTGCCAGCCGTCCTTCGTCTTGTGCCCGGTTATCTCAAGCCCCGCGCCCTCAAGGGCCGCCCTGACCTCCCACTGACGCCCCTCAATGATCCCGGAGCATATGAACACGCCCTCCGGGCTTAAATACCCCGGGACCTTCGGCGACAGGGCGATTATCACATCCGCCACTATGTTCATCAGCACAAGGTCAAACCGCTCCCCCCGGAGATACCCGTCAAGCTCCCTGTCGGAGAGCACGTCCCCCGCGAACACCGTGAGCCTGTCCGGTCCGATGCCGTTAAACCCCGCGTTCTCCATGACCACCTTCGGGGCCTTGTCGTCTATGTCCACCCCCACGGCCCGGCGCGCGCCGAGGAGCAGCGCCCCAATCGCCAGGATCCCGCTCCCGCACCCCAGGTCCAGCACCGTCCGGCCCCCGGCGTATTTCTCAAGCTCGGCAAGGCACAGCTGGGTGGTGGCATGGGACCCCGTCCCGAATATGAGCCCCGGGTCCAGTCGCAGCTCCACCCGCCCGGTCTCCGGCGCCCGGAGCCACTGGGGCACGATTATCAGCCTCTCCCCCACCTCGATGGGCTTGTAGTACTCCCGCCAGTTGTTCTCCCAGTCCTCGTCCCGGACCTGCCTTGGCAAAAGCTCCAGCTCCGGCAGCGCCCCGCCGAGACGTGAAAGCTCCGCCCTTCCGGCGTCGGAGTCCTCAAGGTAGAATTTCACCCGGCAGACTCCCTCCATGCCGCGCATGAAGTCCTCGTCCACATAGTCCCAGTATTTTTTGTTGTTTTCCAAAAATTCCTTTACATCCGCCTCGTCCTCGGTGATAAAGCCCTCCACGCCCAGCGCCGTGAGGCGGTCGGTGACGGACTCAAGCTTCTCGTGGGAGGTGTTTACGGTTATCTCCAGCCAGTTCATAATTACCTCTTCAAAAAATGATTATTTGCAGCTATCATATCACAAACTAACGGCGATTACAACGAAAGGAGCGGAGAAAATGGCTGAAAATAATGTTGACATCGCCGTTTTGAACTCTGTCTACCGCAACGCCCGCACCGGAGCCCAGTCGATAACCGACCTTCTGCCCCGGGCCGGGGACAGCTCCTTCGTCTCTGACCTTGAGACCCAGAAGAAGGAGTACGAGTCCATCGGCGGCGAGGCCGCGGCGCGGATAGTTAGCCTCGGCGGCGAGCCGGAGAGCGTCAGCGAGATGCAAAAGCTGGGCATGAAGATGGGCGTCACCATGAACACCATGATGAACGACGAGACCGAGCACCTGGCGGAGCTTATGATAAAGGGCTCCAACATGGGCATAATCCAGATGACAAAGGTGATAAACGGCCACCGGGACGCCTCCCCGGAGACACTGGGCCTCGCCCAGAAGCTCATAACCTGCGAGCACGACAATATAACCCGCCTCAAGACCTACCTCAAATAAAGAAAAAAGCAAAAGTCCGCCCACGAATATCCCGTGGGCGGACACAGCTTATCCGGAAACACAGTATCACTCGGATTTTCTCACAATATCCGCAACATTTTGCAGTGAAATAAATGCATTACTGTCAATGCCTGTAACGATTTTCTTCAGCTTGTTGATTTGAAAGTGATTGACTATAAAATAAATGATCTGTTTTTCGTTTTTGGAATAACCTCCCATTGCGTTGACTATCGTCCCGCCCGCTTTGAATGTCTCTGACAATTCTGCGGAGATCTTATCGGCTTTATTGGTGACGATCATCGCGCACATTGACCTGTCGAAGCCTTCTACAATGAAATCTACCGTTTTTGAGCCGACATAGTATGTAACGATGGAGTAAAGAGGCAGGATCCAGCTGTGGATAACCACGCCGCAGACTATATAGAGGAGTATGTTAAAGGCCAGCACAAATGTGCCGATGGAAATGCCGATCCTTTTTGCAAATATAACCGATAATACATCGAGGCCGTCGATAGCTCCGCCAAAACGGATAGTCAGGCCGCTTCCGATTCCCGAAATAACGCCTCCGAATACCGCGCACAGGAGCAGATCCGATCCCGCCAAAGGAGAGACAAAATCAACATCAATGGGCAGCACATGCATGATAAGGAATGACGCCAGTGAATATACTCCGATAGCGAATAGCGAATTTATTGTAAAGACCAGTCCCTGCTTTTTTAATCCGAACATAAAAACCGGGAAATTTAGAATGATGAGGAAAACTGAAAGAGTGAGCATCGGCGGAGTGAGCTGATCGAGAAGCATGGAAAGTCCGGATATTCCGCTGTCGTACAGCCTTACCGGAAACAGGAACAGCGAAACTCCAAACGCGTTCACAATTCCGGCAATCGCCAAAAGGAACAGGTTGATCGGCCTTAATTCCTTCAATTCTTTCCTGAGCTTCATCTTTTGTTCATGCCATTTTGTCTTCATGTGCTCTCCTTATTCTTTTCATTGTCTGCCGCTCCGATTATCGGCGGCATGTGCGTCGGAAAAAATCCGCACGTCCCCCTTGGCATCGAAAGCCCACCGGACTTTCGAGCCATCCCTTATCCCTCTCCCATCAGGGGGTGGAAATAAGGCGCGGGCTCCGGACCCACATAGAGCCCGAAGGCGTCGCATATCCAGCACATGTCTATTGGGATGTGGTCAACGGGCAGGTCCACTCTCGCCCACTGGTGGCAGTACTGGTTCTCGTTGACATGCTCATATGGAAGCCCCAGCATATTGAGGCACAGCCCCACCGCCCTTGTGGCCCCGGCGCAGGAGGCGACGTGGAGCACAAAGAAGCCGTAGGGGTCGTTGTAGTGCTTCTCCTCCATGGAGTATTCTACATACTTCTCCGTCAGTCTGCGAAGCGCCACGGCAATGCCGCAAAGCTGCGTCTCACAGGGGAGGTTCGCCAAGGGCGTCACTATCTTCAGCGCCTCGTCGTAGGCGGCCTGGAGCTCCGCGTCAGTCATGCGCTTTTTGATGCTCTTAAGATCAGCCAGCTCGTCCACCGGGACGATGGACACAGGCCGCCGCTCCAATGTGAAGGTCTTTCTGAGGGCGGGCTCCACCGTTCGGCTTATTATCGCCGCGGCCTCGCTGCGAAGGATCTCGCTTTTCGGGTTAAAAGTCCCGTACTTGTCGCTGCCCGTAAGGACCCCCGCCCGATAGAGGCGGTACACGGCTGAGTACCTCGCCTCGGTGTACTCAAACCACCCGGGAACACACATCTCCTCCAGAAAGCTGTACATCACCATGGCGGAGTCCGTCCCCACGTCCACCCCGGCGGCGTCCAGAGCGGTGAGGGCGTCCTCCATGTAGTTAAAGGGCAGGTTCGGAATAATATTGTCCGGAATCTCGTTTATCCCGGGAAGCGCCCAGTCGGGGACGGCGTTGCTTATGAGCAGGGCGAATACCTCCCGGCTCACCTCCTCGGAGTAGTCGGTGGATATGTTCGGGTCGTATATCCCCTTCTCGATGGCGTAGTCCACATAGGGCCTGTACCATGTCCCCTCGGTGGAGAAGTCGCTCTCAAGACCGTTGTAAAGCTCATAGAGCCGCACGGCGACCTTTATGGTCTGGGCGATGGTCATGTTCCCCCTGGGGTTGAAGGTGGTGTCCGTTGACCCGTCCATAAGGCCGAACTCATAGACCGACTTCACATTTTCCGCGTACCAGCTGGTGTCATTCACATCGGTGAACTGTCCCCCGTACTCCCTGACCCTCTCCGGCGCGGGGCCCGTCTCCCCCTCCGCCGCGAGGGCACAGGGGCAGAGCGGGAGCATCATGATCCCCGCCAGAAAAGCCGCCAGAGTTTTCTTAAATTTCTTCATTTTTCTCCCCCCGATCGTATTTTTTCATGCACGGACATATGAATTTTATCAATTTATCCCAAAGAAATCAATAAATTTTTTTATCTCTTTTTGCCTGCGTCGATTTTTTCATGGACTTAAAGTATTTTTTTATTATTTTGAGGGAACTTCTTCACACAATGCCTCATGAACACGGCTGACGAGTATGTGCTGTGCTCCTTGAAGGCCTCAAGGATGCGGAAGCGGCTGTACTCGTCAAGGAAGGTGTACTGGAAATAGTCGCCGCACTCCTTCGCCTCCTGAGCCGCCTCACCCACAAGGCAGGAGGCTGGGACGAACTTCACATCTATCTGCACCCTCTGGCCCGAATGGTCCATCTGCTCATAGGGCTTTGGGATATACTTGGGGTTGGGCGTTTTTAAGGCCATCTGGCCGCGTTTTCGCAGGAACCTGTACAGGCCCGAAGCGAACAGATGTACCCGCCTTTCGGTTTGGTCTCAGCAGCTTTACCTTAACACGGGTACTTCCTGTTCGCTACCTTTTTCTTCTTATCTGTTATACATCATTGTAAACCATACAGGGACTAAAAGTATTTTTTTATAATTTTCTCTTGACAATTTATCAGCTCTTTGATATACTTTTCTGGCAAAAACAAAGAAGAAACGGCATCGTTTCTCACCGGCTCATGTCTGAAGTCGGTCAAAAGCGTGATTTCCGGTCCATTTCAGGGCCTTTTGCGCGGGTGCCGTTTGGCATCCGCTTTTTCATTTCGGAGGTGTTCATAATCGCTAACCTGACTCACCAGATCAATGACGAGATAACCGACGCCGAGGTGCGCCTCATCGGCGAGGACGGCGCGCAGCTTGGTATAATGTCCTCCAGAGCGGCCCTCGAGGTCGCCGAGGGCAAGGGGATGGACCTTGTGAAAATCTCCCCCAACGCCACGCCCCCGGTGTGCAGGATAATGGACTACGGCAAGTACCGCTTCGAGCAGACAAAGCGCGAGAAGGAGGCCCGCCGCAACCAGCACATCATTGAGATAAAAGAGATCCGCATGTCCCCGGGCATTGCGGACAATGACTTCAATGTCAAGCTCAAAAACGGGCAGAAGTTTTTGAAGGACGGCGACCGTCTCAAGGTCTCCGTGCGCTTCCGCGGCCGTGAGATGGCCCACACCTCCATCGGCGAGGACCTGCTTCTGCGCTATGCCGCCGAGTGTGCCGAGATGGCGAGCCTTGACAAGCAGCCCAAGCTCGAGGGGCGGAATATGAGCATATTCCTCTCCCCGAAGCCCAACAAGTGAGCCCATTTTGCCGTGCCGCCCCGCCGCGGCGCAGCGATGGAAGTATATTGCCGCACTTTATCGTGCGTTAATAGGCGGTACACCGCCAAATTCATGGAAGGAGTAACCAAAGATGCCCAAGATCAAGACCCACAGCGGCGCGAAGAAGAGATTCAATCTCACCAAGACCGGCAAGGTCAAACGCGCCCACGCATACAAGAGCCACATCCTGAACAAGAAAACCACCAAGCGCAAGAGAGGCCTCCGCAAGGGAACCTACGCCGATGTCACCAACGAAGCGGCGATCAAGCGCATGATCCTGTATAAATAAGGAGGTCACATAAGATGGCAAGAATCAAGGGCGCGATGATGACGCGCAAGAGAAGAAATAAAGTCCTCAAGCTCGCGAAGGGCTACTGGGGCGCCAAGAGCAAGCACTTCAAGATGGCCAACCAGGCCATGATGAAGTCCCTCACCTACGCCTACATCGGACGCAAGCAGAGAAAGCGCGATTTCCGCCGTCTGTGGATCACCCGCATCTCCGCCGGGTGCAAGGCCAACGGCATGAACTACTCCACCTTTATGCACGGCCTGAAGCTCGCCGGCATCGAGATGAACCGCAAGATGCTCTCCGAGACCGCTATCCACAACCCCGAGGCGTTCACTCAGCTCGTAGCCGCCGCCAAGGCCGCACTTTGACTTTGTCGAAAAAGCCCTGCGGGCTTTACTGAAAAAAATAAGACGGGTCATGGACCCGTCTTATTTTTTTAATTTTTTACTGTCCCTGCCCGTCAGGGCGCTCAAGGGCGATGCCCAGAGCTGCCGTGGGGTCGCCGCATGTCTCCACCATCAGCGCCTCGGCCTCATACTGCTCCAGAAGCTCCATCGGCAGGGCGTAGCCCACGGCGCCGTCGTCAAGGGAGAGTGGCTCCCCGGCCTTTACAAGCTCCTCCGGGATCTCGGCAAAGGTGTACACCGCCGCGTAGCCGTCCAGCGCGTCAATAAGCGGCAAGCGCTGCTCATCAGGCACATCAGGATCTGCCGGCGCGTCGAAAACGGGCTGCTGGCCGTCAATTATATCGCACACCGCCGGCTCATCAGGCAGCGCGTCCTCGGGCTGGGCATCCCGCACCTCCGGCATTGCCGGGGACGCGGGCACTGCGGGCGCTTCCGGCGCGGAGTAGAGCACGGGCCGCGAATCCATTTTCGTGTTTTTCTGCCGGAGCGCACCCGGGATCACCGCCACTGCAAGCACCGCTGCGGCGGCAAAAAGCCCCGCGCCGATGGATATTCGGCGGCGCTTTACAGCCCTTTTTGCCCGAATATCCCCCCTCACGGCGTCCATGACGGCGTCTGCCAATCCCTCCGGCGGCTCCGCGTCAATATCAAGCGTCTCCCTCACACCTGACAGAAGCTCAAGCGTCTCCCGGCAGCCGGGACAGGACTCGAGGTGCTCCTCAAGCTCCCGCTCCTGCTCGTCGGTGAGAAGGCCGTCGAGCCTGAGGCTCAGAAGCTCCTCATAATACTCGTGGCTGTTCACCCCTCGTCCCTCCTTTCGCTGGTCTTCTGACTATTTGACTTCCGGGAGGCGAAGATTGTTCCACGTTTTTTAAGATTTTCCGCCAGCGCCATCCGCGCCCGGGCGAGCCGCGACTTCACCGTGCCCTCCTCCAGCTTAAGGGCCGAGGCTATGTCGGCGTAGCTCATGTCCCGGTACTCCCGCATTATTAGTATCTCCCGCTTGTCCGGGTCAAGCTCGCCTATCGCCTCCCGCACGGCCTCCAGCTCCTCCCGGCGCTCGTACACCTCGTCGGGCCGGGGGGCGGTGTCCGGGACATCGAGCTCCGCGCCCTCCTCGTCCGTGGGCATGGGGACGAGAGTCCCCCGGCGGGAGCGCTTTATTATGTCCATGCTGGCGTTGTAGGTCAGCCTATAGAGCCACACGGACACGCGGCTGTCCCCCCGGAAGGAGCCAAGGTTCTGGTACGCCCGCAAAAAGGCGTCCTGAGAGGCGTCCTTGGCGTCCTCGGCGCTGCCCGTGAGCTTATAGGCCAGGCTGTAAACGTTCTTCTGGTGCTCCCGGACGAGCTTCTCAAAGGCCACGGCGTCGCCCTTTGCCGCCGCCGCGACTGTCTCCTTCTCCTCAAGGGCCGTCAAACGTCCCGCCTCCTCTCCTCGTCATGTAAAAAGTCAAGAATATCCCGCTCCACCAGCTCAAGGTCCGCGAGGGTGGAGACGCTCATTATCCGTGTCCTGAAAAATGCCGCCCTGGGCATACCCCTCAGATACCACGCCAGGTGCTTTCGCGCCTCGAGGCAGGCGGTCTTCTCCCCAAGGCTCTCCGCCGCCATCCGCGTCTGCCGGACGGCGGTGCCGACGCGCTCAAAGTAGTCCGGCGGGGCGGGGATTTCCCTCCCCTCCAGGGCCGCGGCGGCCTCCCGGAAGAGCCAGGGGTAGCCCATGGCGCCGCGGGCTATCATCACGGCGTCCGCCCCGGTGCGGGAGAGTATCCTCACCGCGTCCCGGGCCGTGAACACGTCGCCGTTTGCCGCCACGGGCACGCGGACGGCGGCGTTCACCTCTCCTATTATGTCCCAATCTGCGGTCCCTGAGTATTTCTGGGCCGTGGTCCTGCCGTGGACGGCGATCGCCGCGGCCCCGGCGGCCTCGCAGACCTTCGCAAACTCCACGGCGTTCACATGTCCCGAGTCCAGCCCCTTGCGGAATTTCACCGTCACCGGGCGGTCGGAGCTCTTCCTCACCGACTCGATGATCCTCCCGGCGAGGTCCGGGTCGCGCATCAGCGCCGAGCCGTCCCCGGCGCTGACTATCTTGCCCATGGGGCAGCCCATGTTTATGTCTATCCAGTCGCAGCGCGAAACGGAGCAGACCTTCGCCGCCGCCTCGCCCATGCACACGGGGTCCGAGCCGAAAAGCTGCACCGCCGCGGGGCTCTCATCCGCGCCCAGCTCCATGAGCTTCAGGGACTTTTTGTCCTGCATCATAAGGGCCCTGGAGCTCACCATCTCCGTCACCGTGGCCTGGGCGCCCTGCTCCCGGCAGATTTTTCGGAAGGCGGCGTCCGTCACGCCCGCCATGGGCGCCAGCACAAGGCGTATATTGTTTTTTTCTGTCTCCACTCCGGCGCCCTCCCGTCATTAAATAGTGCGGTAACGACTATTTTAATTGGTTTTCCGGTCAATGTCAAATAAAACAGCGGCTTTTTCGGCAGTATTTGTGTAATTCACCACTTGCCCCGGAGGAAAACATGGAGTATTATTTCCATATAAGCTGTGCAGAGTAGGTCGGCGCGCGTTAAGTGCCTCGGGGACGGAGAGTTGCCCCGGGGACGAAGAGTGACCCTCGCGGTGCGCCGTCCGCATCCCGCTGCGACAGGCGAGGTACGCCCGTATCTCCTGCTGTGTGGAATTTCTGCATGGAGGGAGGTATTTTTTTATGAAATTTTATATTAAAAGCTCATTGGAAACCCTTAAAAGCTCCGCGCTGGAGATAAAAAGGCTGCGGGTCCTCACCGCCCTCGCGGTGATGGGCGCTATGGCCATCGCCCTCAAGGCCTTCTCCATCGACATCGGGCCCTTCATCTCCATCGGATTTTCGGGTATACCGAATCAGGTGGTGGATATGCTCTTCGGCCCCGTGACGGGGTCACTGTTCGGCGGGGCGATGGATGTGCTCAAATTTTTCATAAAGCCCACGGGCACCTTCCACTTCGGCTTCACCTTCAACGCCATGCTCGCCGCCTTCATCTACGGGTGCTTCTACTACAAAAGCCCCGTCCGGCTCTGGCGGGTGCTGGCGGCGAAGGGCGTAGTCGAGGTGGTGGTGAATCTGGGCTTCGGGACGCTCTGGAAAAGCCAGCTCGTGGGAAAGGCTTTTTTCCAGCTCCTGCCCGCGATTACGGGCTGGAGCCTGCTCAACTGGCTTTTGAATACCGCCGTATTCTACGTCGTCGCCAGGGGTCTGGAGAGGGCCGGGGTGTTCCGGTTTTTCGACAACGATCACAGGCCGTAAAGCCTGCGCCCGTTCTCCATGGTGAGGGCCTCCACGTCCTCATAGTCCATGCCGCGTATTTCCGCTATCTTCTCCGCCACCAGGCGTACAAAAAGGGAGGAGTTGCGCTCCCCCCGGTGGGGCACCGGGGCCATGTAGGGGCTGTCGGTCTCTATCACCATCCGCTCCAGTGGCATATTTTTTACTACCTCCACGCATTTTCGCGCGTTTTTGAAGGTGACGACCCCGGTAAAGCCCAGGTACAGGCCCATATCCAGCAGTATCCTCGCCGTCTCCCAGCTCCCGGAGAAGCAGTGCACCACGCCCCGCACCCCGGGGTGGGCGGCGAGGATGTTCAGGTTATCCTGCACGGCCTCCCGCTCGTGGATTATCACGGGCTTTGAAAGCTCCAGCGACAGCTCCAGCTGCTCGGCAAAGACGCGCCGCTGGACATCCCGGGGGGAGAAGTCGTAGTGGTAGTCAAGGCCGATCTCCCCAACGGCGACGCACTTCGGGTCCCGGGCGAGGGCGCGTATGTCGTCAAGGTATGTCTCCCCCGCCCCGGCGGCCTCGTGGGGGTGGACCCCGGCTGCGAAATACACAAAGTCAAATTCGCGGGATATGTCCCGGGCCTTCATAGCGGAGGCTATGTCCGACGCCGGGTCCACAATGAGCCCAACGCCCCGGGAGGGCATGGAGGAGAGGAGCTCCTGGCGGTCCTGGTCAAATTTTTCATCGTCGTAGTGGGCGTGAGTGTCGAAAAGCATATATTTTTCCTCCTGTCTCGCCTCTTTTTTGAAAAAAACACTTGCAATCGGCTGTGACTTATGATAACATAAAAGTCCGGCAATTAAAAGACCATACTTTATATAAAGGATTGATTATTTTGCAGACATTAACCATTATCATCACCGTAATTCAGCTCATCTCCTGCGTCGCCCTTGTCACCATCGTTCTCTTCCAGTCCGGCAAGAGCTCCGGTCTCTCCGGCGCCATCGGCGGCGGCAGCGGCGATACTTTCCTCTCTAAAAACAAGTCCAAGAGCCTTGACGCACGTCTGGCCCGGTTCACGAAGTGGGTCGCCGGCGTGTTCATGCTGCTGACCCTTGTCCTCAATTTCATCATCAAGTAATTATCCTTAATAAGTCAAAACCCCGGAGGCCGTGGCCTCCGGGGTTTTAGCCTGTCGAAAAAGCCCTTCGGGCTTTTTCGACAATGGGGACGTGCGGGGAATCCCGCGTGAATTTTGCGAAATTCACGCGAAATTCCCCTGCTGCCGCCCTGCGCGCACGGCCCAAGGGCCGCGCACTTGGGCGACAAAAAGGGATTTTTTCCGACGCGCATGTCGCCGGAAAAAATATTGAATTTGAGTTTTTGACAAGCTGAAACCCCGGAGGCCGTGGCCTTCGGGGTTTTATTGTATGTTTTCTCAGTCGCTCTCGATAAGGCCGTAGCCGCCGTTTTTGCGCTTATAAACAACGGCGAATTTTCCGTCCTCATCCTGATTCTTGAATACGAAGAACTCATGGTCAAGGAGGTTCATCTGCAAAATCGCCTCCTCCGTGGTCATGGGCTTGATGGAGAAGCGCTTTGTGCGTATGACCTCGAAGGGTCCCTCCTCATCCTCGTCGGGGGTGACGACGGGGGGCTTGATCTCCCGCTCAAAGGCGCCCTCGCGCAGGCGCTTCTCAAGGCGGGTCTTGTTCTTGCGTATCTGCCGCTCAATGGAGGCGGCGGCGGAATCGATTGAGGCGTACATATCTCCCGTGATCTCGCTCACCCGGTAGATCATACCGCCGGCGCGGATGGTTGCCTCGCATATGAAGCGCCCGCGCTCCATGGAGAATGTAACGGAGGCGTCGGCTTCGGTCTTAAAGAGGCGGTCCAGCTTGCCGAGCTTCTTCTCGGCATAGGCGCGCACATCCTCGGAGACCTGCAGCTTCTTTTCGGCAAAAGTAAACCTCATTGTCATCAGCTCCTTTCTGTATACGGAGGGGTGTCCCCCGTAAAGGCATTATAACATACATTGTGTGAAAAATGAACAAAAATTCAGAAAATAAATAAAAATTTTTTTCTGATATGCCGGAGGCCCCTCACAGCGTCAGGGACGCGTGGCGGGTGACGTGGCAGCCGATGTTGACGACGCAGGCCGTGCCCGCGATGTGGGCGGCAAAGGCGTTTATGTTTACCGCCAAGGCTGTATTTCGCCCGCCGAAGCCCTGTGGGCCGATGCCGAGCTTATTTATCTTCTCAAGGACGCGCCTCTCCATATCGGCGTAAAATTCGTCAGCGTTCGGCTCGTCCACCGGGCGGGTGAGGGCGAGCTTTGCCATCATCGCGGCCTTCTCCACCGTGCCGCCGATGCCAACGCCCACCACCACCGGGGGGCAGGGGTCGGCTCCCGCCATGCGCACCACGTCCACGATGAAGTCCTCAAACTCATCTATTTTGGCGGAGGGGAGGAACATGCGCATACGGCTCTTGTTCTCGCTGCCGAAGCCCTTGGGGGCAACGGTGAGGGTGAGCTTATCCCCGGGGACGAGCCTCGTCCATATGACGGGCGGGGTGTTGTCGTTGGTGTTGACCCGGCGGAATGGGTCGGATACCACGGACTTTCGCAGATAGCCGTTCACATACCCGCGGCGGACGCCCAGGGTGACGGCGTCCTCAAAACAGCCGCCCGTTATATGCACCTCCTGCCCCAGCTCGGCAAAGACCACCGCCATGCCCGTGTCCTGGCAGATGGGCAGGCCGTCGGCGGCGGCGCAGGCGAAGTTGTCCACCATGTCCCGGAGGGCCGCCCTGCCGGCCCCCGAGGGCTCGGACGATTCCGCCCGCTCAATGGCGGCGCGAAGGTCCGGTGTGAGCACCGTGGCGGCGCGGATGCAGAGCCGCTCCACGGCGTCGGTTATTTCGGAACAGGAAATCTCTCTCATATGTGCCTCCAGAGCGTTTATTTTATAAACAGTATACCATATTATCCGAAGATGTGGTAGAATAAAATAAGCTTTTGGGAAAAGAGGCGGCGGGATGTCACGAGAGCTTTTACGGCATGAGCTCATCGAGCGGAGCATCATAAAAAAATACAGGAAGGAGCTCTGGAACCCCTTCACCTACGCGGTGAACAAATACGAGCTCATAAAGCCCGGGGACAAAATCGCGGTGTGCATCTCCGGGGGGAAGGACTCCATGCTTCTGGCGAAGCTCATGCAGGAGCTGTGCCGCCACTCGGCATACCCCTTTGAGGTGGAGTACATCGCCATGGACCCGGGGTACAGCGCCGAGAACAGAAGGCGCCTTGAGGAGAACATCGATATTCTCAGGCTCCCCGTGCACATATTTGAGAGCGACATCTTCGCCGCGGCGGACTCCGCCGCGAAAAGCCCCTGCTACCTGTGCGCCCGGATGCGCCGTGGGGCGCTCTACGCCGAGGCGCAAAGGCTGGGCTGCGGGAAAATTGCCCTGGGGCACCACTTCAACGATGTCATTGAGACGACCCTTATGGCGCTTTTGTACGGGGCGCAGCTCCAGGGGATGATGCCGAAGCTCCACAGCACAAACTTTCCGGGCATGGAGCTCATCCGCCCGCTGTACTGCGTCCACGAGGAGGACATCAGCGCCTGGGCGCGGTATAACGGCCTTACCTTCCTGCGCTGCGCCTGCCGCCTCACCGAGGGGACCGAGACGGGGGAGCTCGTCTCCAAGCGCCGGGAGACGAAGGAGCTCATAGCGCGCTTAAAGCTTGAAAGCCCCAATGTGGAGAAGTCCATCTTCAACGCCATCCACGAGGTGAGTCTTGACACCTTCCCCGCATACAAGACCCGCGGGGTGGAGCACTGGTTTCTGGAGGACTACGACCAGCGGGGAAATAAATAAAAAAGCTAAATATAAAAAAGCGGACAGGCGCTGCCTGTCCGTCAAGCCGTCGACAAAGGCTTTGCCTTTGCCGACGGAAGAAATTTGCCGGTCCCCTCCATGCACTTCGTACACTCCGGGGACCTAAAATGGGCAAATTTCGACGTACATGCCGCCGAAATTTGCATTGAATTTTTTTCGCGCCTGCGGGCGCGAAATTCTGCGAAGCTTTGTCAACAGTCTGGCGGACAGGCGCTGCCTGTCCGTTTTAGACTGTTGAAAAAGGCTTTTCAGACTTTTTATATTTTATCCAGCGCCTGGGCGATGTCGGCGATAAGGTCTGCGGAGTCCTCAAGGCCGCAGCTCATGCGCACCAGGTCCGGGGTTATCCCGGCGGCGACAAGCTCCGCGTCGTTCATCTGGCGGTGGGTGGCCGAGGCCGGGTGGAGGCAGCAGGTCCGGGCGTCGGCGACGTGGGTCTCTATCGCGCCGAGCTTTAGGTGCCTCATAAACTCCTCCGCGGCGGGCCGTCCCCCGGTGAAGCCGAAGCTCACCACTCCGCAGGTGCCGTTCGGCATGTACTTCATCGCGAGCTCATGGTACTTGTCCCCCTCAAGGCCCGGATAAATGACAAAGCTTATTTTCGGGTGGCTCTTGAGGAACCGGGCCACGGCAAGGCCGTTCTCGCAGTGGCGGGGCATACGGACGTGGAGGCTCTCCAGCCCCAGATTCAGGATAAAGGCGTTCTGGGGGGACTGGATGGAGCCGAAGTCCCGCATGAGCTGTGCCGTGCACTTGGTTATGAACGCCCCGCCCAGGCCGAACTTTTTGGCGTAGGTGACGCCGTGGTAGCTGTCGTCGGGGGTGGTGAGGCCGGGGAACTTGTCCGCGTGGGCAAGCCAGTCGAATCTGCCGGAGTCCACGATGGCCCCGCCCACTCCGGCGCCGTGGCCGTCCATGTACTTTGTGGTGGAGTGGGTGACGATGTCCGCGCCCCACTCAAAGGGCCGGCAGTTTACCGGGGTGGCGAAGGTGTTGTCCACAATGAGGGGCACGCCGTGGTCGTGGGCGGCCTTCGCGAATTTCTCTATGTCCAGCACGGTGAGGGCGGGGTTTGCGATAGTCTCGCCGAAAACGGCCTTTGTGTTGGGGCGGAAGGCGGCGTCAAGCTCCTCGGGGGTGCAGTCCGGGGAGACGAAGGTGAACTCCACGCCCATCCTGCGCATCGTCACATGGAAGAGGTTGTAGGTCCCGCCGTAAATGGTGGAGCTGGCGACCACATGGTCCCCGGCGGCGGCTATGTTGAACACGGCAAAGAAGTTTGCCGCCTGACCGGAGCTGGTAAGCATGGCCGCCGTGCCCCCCTCAAGGGCCGCGATCTTCGCCGCAACATGGTCGTTGGTGGGGTTCTGGAGGCGGGTGTAGAAGTACCCGGACTCCTCCAGGTCAAAGAGCCTGCCCATGTGCTCGCTGGTGTCATATTTAAATGTAGTGGACTGGATTATGGGTATCTGCCGGGGCTCGCCGTTTCCGGGGGTGTAGCCCGCCTGTACGCATTTTGTGCCGATGCCCTGTTCGCTCATATTATCTGCCTCTCTTCCAAAGTTTATTTACTGCTGCTTCACATTCTCTCCGGAGCGGAGACGCCCAGCACTCCGAGGGCGTTTTCCAGCACGGAGCGCACCGCGTCCGCGAGCTTCAGCCTCGCGTCGGCGATGTCCGCCCTTGCGCCCTTTATGCGGCAGGCGTTGTAGAAGCGGTGGAATTTTGCGGAGAGCTCCACCAGATACTTGTTGACCCGGCTGGGGTCCAGGTCCCTGGCGGCCAGCTTTATCTCCTCCGGGTAGGCGGAGAGCTGCTTTATGAGGGCCGTCTCCGTATCGTCGGTGAGGAGCGTGAGGTCCACCTCCCCGGCGGGCTTCACCGCCTGTCCCTCGGAGGCGAGCATGGAGATGAGGTTGCATATCCTGGCGTGGGCGTACTGGACATAGTACACCGGGTTTTCGCTGTCCTGCCGGACAGCCAGGTCCAGATCGAAGTCCAGAGGGCTTGTGGAGGCGCGGTTATTGAAGTAAAACCGCGCGGCGTCCACGCTTATCTCGTCAAGAAGGTCCGCCAGAGCTATGGCCTTGCCCGTGCGCTTGGACATCCTCACGGGCTCGCCGTTTTGCAGGAGGTTCACAAGCTGCATTAGGACTATGACTATCCGCTTTGAGCCCTCCAGCCCCAGCCCGTCCACCGCCGCCTGAAGCCGCGCCACATGGCCGTGGTGGTCCGCGCCCCAGACGTTGATGACCTTTGAGAAGCCCCGCTTTTCTATCTTGTCGCGGTGGTAGGCTATGTCCGCGGCAAAGTAGGTGTAAAAGCCGTTGGCCCGGCGCAGCACATCGTCCTTAAGGTCCAGCTTCTCCGCCTCCTCTGGGGTCTTGCCCTCGGAGATGTACTTTCTGCGCAGAAGCTCCGCCGTCTTTAGCCAGAGGGCGCCCTCCCTCTCGTAGGTCCAGCCGTTTTTGGCAAGTATCTCCACCGTCTCAGCCACATAGCCGGAGCTGTGGAGGCCGGACTCATAAAACCACTGGTCGTACTCGATGCCGTACTTTTTAAGGTCCGACTTCATTCTGGGGATATTGCGCTCAAGGCCGAACCGGGCCATATCCTCCTGCCACTCCTCCTCGCTCTTCCCCTCCGGGAATGTGGGGGCTGTCTCCAAAAAGCCCCGGGCCAGCTCCCTTATGTCCTCGCCGTGGTAGCCGTCCTCCGGGAAGGCGTACTTCTCCTCCCCAAATTTCTCCTGCATCGCCCGGGCGTAGATGGAGGTGGCGAATTTGTGTATCTGGTTGCCCGCGTCGTTGACGTAGAACTCCCTCCACACATCGTACCCGGCCTTTGCAAGCACGTTTGCCAGTGTGTCGCCCAGAACTCCGCCCCGGGCGTTGCCCATGTGCATGGGGCCCGTGGGGTTGGCGGAGACAAACTCCACCATGACGCGCTCGCCGCCCCCGGCGTCAGAGCAGCCGTAGCTCTCCCCCTCGCTCTCAACGCAGCGGATAACGTCGCCGTACCACTTCGCCCCAAGGCGGAAGTTAATGAATCCCGCCCCGGCGACGCTGACGCTTTCAAAATAAGTCCCCGCAAGGTCGAGGCGGGCCGTGAGGGCGTCGGCTATCTTTCTCGGCGCCATGCGCATCCGGCGGGCCGCCGCCATTGCGGCGGAGGAGGCGTAGTCGCCGAAAACCACGTCCTTGGGTATCTCCACCGTGCCCCCGAGGGGGCATCCGCCTGGGAGCGTCCCGTCCGCAGCGCACCTTTCATATGCTTCATTTAATAATGTGCCGATCTGCTCCTTCGCGGCGTCAATAAGGTTCATCTTCAGTATCCTTTCTATGGCCCGATCTGTGCGGAAAAGCCCGAGGGGCTTTTCCGCCAGTCTCCTATGGCTTAATATTTATCTCTATCTCGTTGCGGCTCTGCATAGTGTTGTCAAGGTCGAGGAGGTAGCTCACGATGAGTCTGCCGCCCTCCTCGCCCAGAGTGCTCCTTATGCTCCGGCCCGTGATGCCCATGTTTATATATCCGTAGGGGGTCTGGTAGTTGAAGTAGTGCTTTCGGCCCTCCTCAAAGAGCATCTGCATACTGCAGGTGCCTGTGCGGGTGAGCATCACCTCCCCGGGGGCTGCCTGAATAAGCGTCTTTGTGCCGCCAAGCCCGGTGAGCTCCGTCTCCATATACTCAAAGGCCGCCCTGCCCCCCTCGTAGGAGTAGCGCCCGGCGGTGACGAGCTCCAGCGTGTTGCCTTCGTCGTCAAAGCCCGAGAGGCCCTTTATGGAGATCATCACCTCCCGGCCCTCAAGTTCATTTTCCATTGTATCTCTCCTCCAGTGAAACACGCCTCACATCACCCTCCACATGGGAGTTGAGGAACAGCGACGCCGCGTGCCCGAAATCCTCCGCGCTGTCAGTGACAAAGTAGCTCTGCCGGCCCCGCTCCCGCCCGGAGAGGGCGTCGTGCTCCGCCAAATAACGTCTCAGCGCCAGCGCGGTCTGCGCCCCGGGGTCGATGAGCTTCACCCCCGGGCCCATTATTGACGCCACGGTCCCGGCGATAAGGGGGTAGTGGGTGCAGCCGAGTATGAGAACGTCAATGTCCGCCAGCTTGAGCTCCTCAAGGTACTGCTCCGCCACCATGCGCAGGACCGGGTCGTCCTCGCCAACACGGCCCTCCTCCACCAGCGGGACGAAGAGCGGGCAGGCGCGCTTGAATATTTTTGTCCCCGGACGGCAGCGCAGTATCTTCTCGTCGTAGGCCGTGCTGCGGATGGAGGCGCGGGTGCCGATGAGGCCCACCCTGCCGGTCCGTGTCAGCTCCGCCGCCGCCCTTGCCGCGGCGTCGGCAACGCCGAACACCGGGATGGGGTAGTCCCCGGCGATCTCCTCCAGGCCGTTGGTGCTGACGGTCCCGCAGGCGGCGGCCACGGCCTTTATGTCAAAGGACCGCAGAAAGCCGATGTCCTCTCTGGCGTATTTGATTATGGTCTCCCGGCTCCTCCCGCCGTAGGGGACGCGCCCGGTGTCGCCGAGGTAAATTATGTCCTCCCCGGGCATGACCTCCATGAGCTTCTTGACGCACGTCAGTCCCCCGAGGCCGGAGTCAAACACCCCTATGGGTCTTGAGTCCATGTCGCTCCTCCGAAATCCACAAAATCTCCATATAATATATTCTAAAAGCCTGAATAAAACAAGTGTTTATTGTAGAATTTCTGCGTGTAATTTGATATAATAGCTTTAGAGGTGAGCTTCGTGATACATTTTGACCTTTCAAACAGGGAATTCCGGAGACTTCTGGACCTTGTGTATATAGGAAACTGGATACTGAACTCCACCCGTGGGGACGACAGGATACGGGACTACGACCATGTGGAGAGCGTCATATTCGCCCAGTGCCTTCAGGAGCCGGGCACGGAGGAGCTGTACCGGATCTCCCGGGGCGCGGTATACCCCTCCGAGGCCTTCGCCGAGGGGGGCATACATGAGGCGATAATGGACTACGAGGACGCGGTGTTCTTCGACATCCTCGCCGAGGAGCTGGCCCGCAGGGACATGGGCTTCACGCCTGTCACGCCCCGGAATTATGACGAGCTCAACAGCCGCATAGATGAGTACATCGAGGAATTTGAGGCAAACGGCGTGGACAATCTGATACTTGACAAATGACGTTTTTTGTCATACCATATTTTCATATTGCGGCAATCGCGGGAAGGGGGCGTGGATATGGGCGGCAGGCGCAGGGACTCCGGCGGGTTTTTCAATAATTTTATCTTCTTTATCGGACTTATGATAGCCTTTGAGCTGTTTTGGCCCATTGGCATATTCATGCTCCTTTGGAAATTCGGCGTCATCGGCAGGAAAAAGGGCGGTACGGCCTCGGCCTCCGCCTCCGGGCCCGAGTCGAAGCAGAGCATCAGGATGGAGAAGTACAGGATAATCTCTCAGGGCAGGAGCGCCGTCACCATAGACTATCTGGCCTCCGCCGTGGGAGTGAGCTATGACACCGCCCTCAGGGACCTCCAGAGGATGGTGGCGGAGGGGCAGTTTGGCCCCAACGCATATATAAACTACGTCGACCGGGCGGTGATAATCACCCCCGCGAGCACCGCCTGCTCCCCGCCCAGGTATGAGGCCCCCCGCAACAGGCCCTCCGGCGGAGCGGAGGGGTCCAACATGATCTCCCGGGACCAGAGCGCCTCCGGCTCCCGGCAGAGCACCCGGCAGACAAATCAGGGCGCCTCTCAGGGCAGCGCCCAGGGTACCTCTCAGAGCTCCTCCCAGAGCTCATCCTCCGGCGCCCGGAGCGGCGCCGAGGGGCAGTCCTACGACAAGCTCAAGAAGGTCCTGCTCATTGTGGGCAGCATCCTCCTTATACTTGGCTCCATCAGCACCTTCGGGCATCTGACGGAACTTTCGTATCTGGAGTTCAGGGACGTGTTTTTTGAGGGTATCCCCAGTCTGGCCATGGCGGGCAGCGGCGTGGGGTGCCTTGCGTACCGCTTCTGGCTCAAGCGCCGGGAGCACAGGTTCAAGCTCTACGCCATCGCCGCGGAGGGGCGGGACTTTGTGTCCATAGCGGACCTGGCGTCAAAGGCGGGCATATCCGAGCGGAAGGTGAAAAAGGACCTGGAGGCCATGCTGGAGCGGGGGCTTCTCCCCTCCACCGCCTATATAGACCAGGGCGACGGGGTGCTGGTCCTGAAGCCCGGCGCAAACCCCAGCCCCGAGCCTGTCCCCGTCCCCACCCCGGAGGAGGACAGCGAGGACAGGTACAAGGCGATACTCCGGCAGATACGCGGCCTCAACGACGAGATACCGGACGCGGATGTGTCCCGGCGGATAGACGAGATGGAGGACCTGACGGGCCGCATCTTCCGGGCCGTTCAGGAAAAGCCGGAGAAGGAGCCCCAGATAAAATCCTTCATGAGCTACTACCTGCCCACAACGCTGAAGCTCCTTCGCTCCTACGCGGACTTTGAGAAGTCCGGCGCCGACGGGGAGAACATCCGCAGCGCCAAGGCGGAGATCGAGAGCATCCTTGACACGCTGGTGGACGGGTTTAAAAAGCAGCTGGACAAGCTCTATGAGTCCGACGCCATTGACATCGCCTCCGACATCGACGTGCTGGAGGCAATGATGCGCCGGGACGGCCTCACCGGGGACGGCAGCGCCTTCAACGTCCAGCAGCAGGGCGGAAAATAACGACGTCGACAAAGGCGCAGCCTTTGTCGACGGATCGAAATATCCGGTCCTCCATTGGGGAGGGCCGGGTATTTTTTTCTTGTAACAAAACGGCATCAAAAGATTAAATATTTTTTACATTATGTCAACCCCACTTGAAATTAACGGAAGTCTGGTATATACTTTAGCCCATAACGCACCGCGCAAGCGCGTGGAGAGAGGAGTTTTATAAATGTCAACTGCACAGGAGCTGGGAAGCCCGGCCTCCCCGGAGGTCACCACCGGGTCCGGCACGCCCAATTCGCCGCGCCGCGGGTCGGCGCCAAAGAGGAAGAAGAACAAGGCCCTTCGGAGCATCATAACGACGGTGATAGTCCTCGCCGTCATTGCCGCCATCGGCTTTTCCATATGGTATTTTCTTTTCCGGGAGAAGGCGCCGGAGAGCGACATAATGGCCGCGCCCGTGTCCCGGGGGTCCATCGTCAGCACGGTGGAGGGCTCCGGCAACGCCAAGGCCGGGGAGAACGCCGCCATTACCCTCACCGCCGCGGGCACCATTCAGGAGGTGTTCGTGGGCGTGGGCGATCAGGTTATGGAGGGCCAGCCCCTCTACACTGCCATAAGCCCGGAGGCGGAAACACAGGTCGCCAACGCCCAGAAGGCCATTGACGACCAGACAGCCGCCATCGAGACTCTAAGAAAGAACGTCACCACCGCCCAGAAGGCGCTGGAGAGGGCACAGGAGGAGCTGGCGGATATGCGGGGCCGCGTCTCGGAGCTCACCACCACCGCGCCCTTTGCCGGGAAGATAATCGACGCCATCGACCTTGAGGAGGGCGACGAGCTCTCCGCCGGGGAGAAGCTGGCGACCCTTGTCAACGACAAGCGCATGAAGCTCAAGCTCTACTACAGCTACGCCTACGAGAGCAGCATCTCCTCGGGTCAGGCCGTCAGCGTGTCCATCCCCGCCCTCATGATCTCCATTGACGGCGTGGTGGAGGACATCGAGAAGGTCAGCTTCGTCTCCCAGGAGGGCGGCATATTCTTCGAGGTCACCATCGGCCTTGACAACCCCGGCACCCTCACGGAGGGCATGGACGCCTCCGCCGTGGCCTCCTCCGGAGGCATGGAGATCTACCCCTACGCCAACGGGCAGCTTGAGTACTCCGGGCGTGAGGACATCCTCACCCTCCAGCCCGGCAAGGTCCAGCGCGTGGGCGCCCTTCGCAGCTACGCCAACGTCTCCGCGGGCGAGACGCTCCTTGTCCAGTCCGCCGAGGCCATGGACGAGCAGATAGAGGTCCTCACCGACGCGGTGGAGTTCGCTCAGGAGGGCGTCACCGCCGCGGAGCAGGCCGTCATCGACGGCGAGGCGCATTTGACCGAGCTCCAGGAGGCCCTTACCAAGGCCCAGCAGGGGCTTGACAACTTCAACGCCGTGTCGCCCATCTCCGGGACCATAACCTCCTGCACCATCGGCCCCGGCAGCGAGGTCCCCAGCGGCACCACCGTCATAACAATATCCGACACCACCAACATGATAGTTGAGATCACTGTCGATGACCGGAACATCCCCTTCGTCACTCCGGGTATGCAGGTGGAGCTCTCCGACTGGAACGGCAACAGCTACATAGGCACAGTCACCAGCATCGACATGACGAATTCGGAGTCCGGCTACAGCGGCATGACCACCTACCCCGTGACTCTCACCGTGGAGAACTACTCCGGCACCCTTCTCCAGGGCATGTGGCTCGACTACTCCTTCGTCACCAGCCAGTCCGAAAACTGCCTGACGGTGCCCATCCAGTGCGTGAAGAACATCGTGGACACCGAGGGCAACCCCTGGACGGTGGTGTTCATAGAGGCGGAGGAGCGCCCGGAGAACGCCATAGACTTCGAGCCCCCCGAGGTCAGCTACGGCCTGCCCTCCTACCCCACCACCGATGAGGGCTACTGGCCCATCCCCGTGGAGACGGGCCTCAACGACAGGTACAACGTGGAGATAGTCTCCGGCCTCAACGACGGCGACATAGTGTTCAGCGCCTACATGATGACCGGCGCCTACGGTTGATGAGGTGGCGTCATGCTCATCGACTTACGGGACGTTTACAAGATTTATAACGAGGGCCAGGAGAGCGAGGTCCGGGCCCTCGACGGGGTGAGCCTCCAGATAGACCGGGGGGAGTTCGTGGCGATAATCGGCGCCTCCGGCTCCGGGAAATCGACCCTCATGAACATTCTGGGGTGTCTGGACATACCCACCTACGGCGACTACTCCCTGGACGGGACGGACGTGACAGAGCTCTCTGATAAGCAGCTTGCCCGGATAAGAAACCGGGAGATCGGCTTTGTTTTCCAGGGCTACAACCTCATATCCGCCCTCAACGCCTACGAGAACGTGGAGCTGCCCCTGATTTATCAGGGGATAGGCATAATGAAGCGCGAGGACATGGTCATGGAGGCGCTGGAGAGGGTGAAGATGGCGGACAGGTCCGGCCACAAGCCCTCGGAGATGTCCGGCGGACAGCAGCAGCGCGTCGCCATCGCCCGGGCCATAGCCGCAAAGCCCCCCATAATCATGGCTGACGAGCCCACCGGGGCGCTGGACTCCCGCACGGGGCGGCACGTTCTGGAGATTCTCCACGGCCTTCACGAGCAGGAGGGGACGACGGTAATACTCATAACCCACGACAACTCCATCGCCGCCACGGCCCACAGGATCGTGCGCATATCCGACGGGAAGATCGTGGCTGACTCAAAGGACGGGACGAGCGTTATGACCGAGCCCGCCCCGGGAAAGGCGGCGGGACAATGAAAATTACTCAGGCGCTGAAAATGGCGGCAAAGTCCATCTCCGCCAACAAGGGCCGCTCGGCCCTCACCATGCTCGGCGTCATAATCGGCCTCGCGGCGGTGATAATCCTGGTCTCCTACGCCCAGGGGCAGAATCTGGCCATGCAGGAGTACTATGAGAGTCTGGGCGAGAACACCATCTCCGTCTACGCCTACTCCTGGGACGGCGGGATAGACGTGTGTACGGAGCTTGATAACTACTGCCAGCAGATAAGCGAGTACGTCGAGGGCGTGACGCCGGAGGCGTCTATCTGGAATGAGATAAGCATAACCTACGGCGTCACAACCCTTGGCACAAGGATGGACGACTACAACCTCCAGCCCACCTTCTACCTCGCCAACGACCAGTACGGCGTGTGCAAAAACTACTCCATCGCCAAGGGGCGGGAGCTGAGCTACATGGACGTGGAGCGCTCCAACAAGGTCTGCGTCCTGGGCGCGGCGGTGGCAAACGACCTGTTTGGGATGATCGAGCCCGTGGGCCAGACCGTCACCATAAACGGTCAGCCCTTCACCGTCATCGGCGTCTACGCCGCCAAGGGTAACGGCGTCACGGAGTACAACGAGGAGGGCGACAACTGGCAGGAGGTGGCTATGACCCGGATGGACCGGATAGTTGTCCTCCCCTACACCTTAAACCGCACTCTCAACGACAATCAGGACATCGAGCAGTTCACCGTCAAGGCGAAGGACTCCTCCTCCGCAAAGATGGCGGCCACGCTTATAAAAGCCTTCCTCTCCGGCCTCATAAACGAGAACACCGGCTGGGTGGACGTGTATAACGAGGGCGTCTATCAGGAGGAGCAGGGCGAGCAGAACCGCCTCCAGCAGATGTTCCTGGGCGGCATAGCGGCAATATCCCTTCTCGTCGGCGGCGTGGGCATCATGAACATAATGCTCGTCACCGTGACCGAGCGCACCCGGGAGATCGGCATACGCAAGGCCATCGGCGCGGAGAGAAAGAGCATCATCACCCAATTTCTCATAGAGGCCGCCATGATCTGCGGCATCGGCGGGATACTCGGCATCATAGTGGGGTATCTCGGGACGCTCATTGTGGGTAAGCTGGCCTTCAACATCGTGCTCATCCCCGGCGTGGGGATAACCATCGGGGCCTTCGCCATCTCCGTGGCGCTGGGGCTCATCTTCGGAATGTACCCCGCCGCCAAGGCCTCCAGGCTCCAGCCGGTGGAGGCGCTCCGGGCGGACTGAGTGAAAGGAGAATAGATATGAAATCAAAAAAGCTGCTTTGCGCGGCGCTGGCGCTTTGTCTGGCGGCGGGCGCGCTCGTACTCCCCGTTTCGGCGGCGGAGGTGTCCACCTTCAGCGACATCACCGACCCCGCAGTGGGCGAGGCGGTGGAGGTCCTTCGCACCATGGGGGTGCTCTCCGGCGTGGGGGGCGACAGATTTGACCCCGACGGGACCCTCAGCCGGGCGCAGTTTTGCAAGATGGCCATTTTGATCATGGGCAAGGGCGACGAGGTCGCCGCCAATGAGACCCGGACCATCTTCTCCGACGTGGCCTCAAATCACTGGGCCCGGGGGTACATCAACCTCGCCGTCAGCACCGAGGTGGGGGATTCCCGGCTCATTCTCGGCGTGGGGGACGGGAAATTCGCCCCCTCCAGGGCGATAAAATACTCCGAGGCCGTGACGGTGCTCCTTCGTGTCCTCGGCTACGGGCAGGAGGCCAACTTAAACTGGCCCTACGGCGCGGTGGGTATAGCCACCTCCATCAGCCTTGACGACGGGCTGGAGGGCATAACCCACAATATGCCCATAAAGCGCTCCCAGGCGGCGCTCCTATTCAGGAATATGCTCCTTGCAAAGCCCAATGGCTCCACATCCCCCTACGTCTCCACCCTGGGCACGGTGATGGATGGCTCCATACTCCTCTCCCTGGACGAAAAGACGCCCGAGGGCGTCCCCGGGGTGCGCGTCTCCACCATGGAGACAGCGGTCCGGCCCTCCCAGAACACGCCCGCCAGGTTCTTCCTCGGCAAGCGGGGCATGGCCGTCCTTGACGACAGGGGACTGCTGCTGACCTTCATCCCCGAGCGGGGCGTCACATCGAAGACTATAACCGTGGAGCTTGCCACACCCACCACCCTATCCAGCGTGGACGGCTCAAAGCTCAATATCCCCTCCTCCGCCAAGGTCCTCCGGGACGGGGTGGAGACGATCTACGGCGAGGTCTACTCCGGACTCAACAGGCCCGGACTTGTGGTCACTGTCTACTACACCCCCGCGGGGGCGGTGGACTACCTCTACGTCGGCGGCACGGCGGCGGTGTCCGGGACGGCGATGATCGCCTCCGCTTCCGGCGCCGGGGCCTTTGACGCCATAACCAACAACTCCCGCACCTGCACCATCATCAAAAACGGCGCCGCCGTCACTCAGGCGGACCTGCGGGCACAGGACGTGGGCATTTACTCCGAGGCCTCGGACACCCTCTACGTCTCCGATTTCCGCCTCACCTGCGTCTACTCCAAGGCAAGCCCCAACGCCTTCGCCCCCACAACCGTGACCCTTATGGGCAGGGCCTATGAGATCCTTGAGTCCGCCTACGCCGGGCTTGCCGACGTGAAGGTCGGCGGCCTTGTCACCGCCCTCTTCACCCCCGACGGGCGCGTCGCGGCGCTTCTGCCCACCTCCTCCGCCAGAGCAAACGCCATGGGCATCGTGAGGTCCGGCTCCACAGCCGCGGAGCTCACCATTGACCTTGTCGGCGCGCCCGCTGGCATCGACTCCGTCACCGGGGCCCTCTCCCCCAACTACCGGGCGGAGAGCTTCATGGGCTCGCTGGTGTCCTTCTCCGGCAGCACCATCCGCTCCGACGGCAGGGATGTGGAGGTCTTATACCTCACCCGTGAGAGCTCCTCTGCCTCCGGCTCCCTGAACGTCTCCGCCAGGACCCTGGGCGGGACAAAGCTCTCCGACGCCGCCGTTATCTTCGAGAAGGTCGGCTCCGGGGACCTCACCCGCATATCCCTCGCGGACATAGCCGTTCCCACCGTGGACGCCTCCCGGGTGAGCTACGCCCACACTAACAGCCTCGGCTCGGTGGACGTGGTAATACTAAACGATGTCACCGGTGACAGGTACACCTACGGCCTCGTCAGGACGAGCATCGAGGAGACCGACACCTTCGGCGGCGAGCCCGTTATGAACACCGTCACCACCGTGGTCTACGGCAACGGCGAGGAGGACCGCCTGACAGTCGTCGGCGCGGGTGGCTTTGAGGACGGCTTCGGCGGCGTGGCCCAGTCCATCGACTCCATCGGCGAATACAGGTCCGCCGCGGGCTTTGCCCAGCTCACAAAGCTCACGGGGCTCACCCAGACAAATTTCAGCTCCTCCTCCATGCGCCTCACCCAGGGCGTCTACGACCTGCCCATAGCCGCCGACGTCAAGTGCTACGACGCCGCCTCCGGCAGGTGGTTTTCGAGCCTCAATGAGTGCCTCATCTACACAAACTCCTTCACCGCCTACTTTGACCGCACCCCCGCCTCCGGCGGCAAGGTGAGGATAATCGTGGCAAACACATAAAACCGGGGATAATAAAAAATTCGGCAAGGCGCAGCCTTGCCGAATTTTTTTATTTTATAAGTCCCGGTATCTCCCTCAAATCTGACACAATGTACGTCTCCCCTCCCGTGGGGCGGGCGGGGGACGAGGGTGGCAGAAACAAAATGGAGCCCACTCCGGCCCTCTCCGCGCACTCAATGTCCAGCGGGCGGTCGCCTATGTAAAAAATATCACGCCTGTCAAATCCGTGACGCCGGATAAGGATATTTATCCCCTCCGGGTCAGGCTTTCGGGGTATGGGCGGGATGGCGGAGAGGATGTCGGCAAAATATTTACGGATGCCAAGCCGCTCCAGCACCTGCCCCGCGCTTTTTCCCTTGTGGGTGAACACCATGTTCATGGCGCCCATGCCGGAGAGGGTCCTCAGCGTCTCCTCCGCGCCGTCCATAAGGCGCACCTCCCCGTCCCGGGCCTCGCTGAGCGTCTGGTAGCGCTCCCAGAGCTCCTCCGGGTCCATGTCAAGGCTCCGGGCGGTGACGGTGAAGAAGGACTTCACCGAGCTTGCTATAAGCGTCCTGTGGAGCTCCGCGGGGTCCGGATACACGCCCCTTTCCCGGAGAGTCTCCAGCGTGCAGGGGACGATTACGCCGTAGGAGTCGAGGATCGTCCCGTCCAGGTCCCAGATGAGGCCCTTCATCGAAGCTGTCTCCTCCGGGAGAGGTTCAGCGGCCCCTCCTGAAGCTCGCCTATGAGCTCCAGCTGCCTGCCGAGGCCGTAGGCGACGCACATGTCGGAGTCGTCGGCGATGCGCGTCTGGATGCTTGTGGAGCTCTCTATGAGCCTGTCAAAGCCCCAGATAAGGGCCCCGCCGCCGGTTATGACTATGCCGTTTTCGGATATGTCCGCCACAAGCTCCGGCGGGGTGTTCTCCAGCACCCGGTGAATAGTCTCCAGTATCTGCTCCGACACCTCGTCAAAGGCCTCTATCATCTCCGTGGAGCTGATGGACACCATTCTGGGAAGTCCCGTCATGAGGCAGCGGCCCTTGACCTCAAGGCTCATCTCCTCCGGCTTGGGGAAGACGCATCCGATGGATTTTTTCAGCTCCTCGGCGGAGTTTTTGCCGATGAGCAGGTTGTGCTTTTTGCGGATATATTTGATTATGGCCTCGTCAAAGGCGTCCCCGGCGGTCTTTATGGACTCCGACTGCACCACGCCCGAGAGGGACAGCACCGCGATGTCCGTGGTGCCGGCGCCCACGTCCACCACCATGTTCCCCTCGGCCTTTGATATGTCCACCCCCGCCCCCAGGGCGGCGGCGACGGGGGCCTCCACAAGGTAGACCTTCCTTGCCCCGGCGCGGATGCCGGCGTCTATGACGGCCCGCTCCTCCACCTCCGTTATGCCGGAGGGGACGGAGATGAGCACCCGGGGCTTGAAGAGGCTGAAGGATATGACCCGGCGCAGAAGCTCCCGTATCATCCGCTCCGTCATGTCAAAGTCCGATATGACGCCCCCCTGAAGGGGGTGTATCGCTACGATGTTCCCCGGGGTCCTGCCCAGCATCCTCTGGGCGGCGGCGCCCACCTTCAGGAGCCTGCCTGTGTTCCTGTCCATGGCGACCACGGAGGGCTCCCGGGTGACGATGCCCTTTCCCCGCACAGCCACAGCCACGGTAGCGGTACCCAGATCTATTCCGATGTCACGTCCGAAAATCATATATGCCCCTCCAGGTAAGAGAAAATATCAATAATCTATGGCAAATCCCACGCGTGGTTTTCCCGCACGTCTCCCCTTGCCGGAAAAGTCCATATGGCTTTTCCGACAGTGTAATTATACCACATAAAAGCGGAATTTTTAACCGAAGAACCTTAATTTTTCCTGTTTTTTTCGCCGGCGCAGGCGGCGGTGCAGCACACCACGTCCTCCGCCCCCGCCATGAGGAGTATGCGGGCGCACTCCGCCATTGTGGCTCCGGTGGTGAAGATGTCGTCGATGAGCAGCACCCGTTTTCCGCGAAAGCTCTCCGGCTCCACCGCCTCGTAGGCACCGAGGATGTTGGCGGACCGGGCGGACCTTCCGGCGATGGAGGAGTTTGCCTTTGTGTGCCGGATCTTTTTAAGGGCGCGCACCACCGGGACCTCAAGGAGCTCCGCCGTTGTGCGCGCCAGAAGCTCCGCCTGGTCGTAGCCGCGCTCATGGAGCCGCCGGGCGCTCACCGGGACCCACGCGGCAACGTCGTACTCGCCGGACAGGTTCTCGCTCACAGTCTTGGCCATGAGCTGGGCGAAAAATGGCGCGTAGCCCCGGCGGCCCGAGAATTTGTAGCGCAAAAGCGCCTCCCGCACGCCCCCGGTGTAATAAAGAGGCGCGCAGCACTTTGAGAAGAACTCACCCTTCGTCTCCACCCTGCCGCACAGCGGCAGCTTGTCCCGGCAGCCGGGGCATATGCAGCCCCGGTCAATTATTTTCCGGCATATGACGCACCTTGGCGGGAAGAGCAGGCGCTTTATAAAGCCCGGCGCACCCATCAGCCCACCTCTCCGGCGAGCCTCGCCCGAAGGCCGGAGTAGCGCCTCTGGCGGCGGTCGTTCGCCACCATGGCGGAGAACACGTCCGCCCCTCCGGCGACGATGAGAAGCTCCCGGGCCCTTGTCACGGCGGTGTAGAGGACGCTTCTCGTCACAAGTCCCGGCGGGCACTTGGGAAGGGCCAAAATAACCGCCCTGTACTCGCTCCCCTGTGACTTGTGGACGGTGACGGCGTAGGCCAGCTCCAGCTCCGTCATCTGGTCGAAGGGGTATGGCACGAGCCTGTCGTCAAAGCGGATGTACGCCGCCCCGGCCCCCTCGTCCATGTCCTCGATGTAGCCCACGTCCCCGTTGTAGATGCCGCTGCCGGCCTCCTGGCGGCGGGGCTCGTCCGCCTCCCTCCCGGGGAGGGGGGCGTTTTTCACCCACATGATGTCGTAATTGTTCCTCGTCTGCATTACCCGGTCCCCCACGCGAAACACCACTGGGCCCAGATTTCGCTCCTTCTTCCCCGGGGCGGGGGGGTTGAGCGCCTGCTGGATGGCGGCGTTAAGCTCCCTCGTCCCGCCGCCGTACTTTCTGGAGGGGGAGAGGACCTGTATATCCTCCGGGGCGATGCCCATGTTTCTGGGAAGGCGGGTGGAGACCAGCTCCGTCACCGTCCGGGTAACGCTCTCCGGGTCGCCCCGGCGCAGGAAGAAGAAGTCGCCCCCGGAGTTTTTAAGCTCCGGCGTCTCCCCGTGGTTTATGAGGTGGGCGTTTTTGACTATGGCGCTCTCCCTGGCCTGACGGAAGATGTCCGTGAGGGCAATGACGGGCACCCGGCTCGAGCGTATGATGTCCCCGAACACGTTCCCGGGGCCGACGCTGGGCAGCTGGTCCGCGTCGCCCACCATCACGAGCCGCGACGTCATGGGCATGGCGTCAAGAAGCGCCGCCATGAGGCGCAGGTCCACCATGCTGGTCTCGTCAAGTATCACCGCGTCGCACTCCAGGGGGTCGGAGGCGCACTTTTCAAACTCCCGCTCCCCGGCCTCCGGCATACCCGCGCCAAGAAGGCGGTGGACCGTCTGGGCCTCCCGCCCGGTTAGCTCCGTCAGGCGCTTCGCTGCCCGGCCCGTGGGGGCGGTGAGGAGGGTGGTGAGGCCCATCTCGTCATATAATCTCAGTATTCCCCGGACGGTGGTGGTCTTTCCCGTGCCGGGGCCGCCGGTGAGCACAAGCACCCGGCGTTTCGCCGCCTCGGTCAGGGCCATGCGCTGCTTGTCGGCAAAGCGTATCCCGCCGCAGGCGTACTCCGCCCGCTCCAGAAGCACCTCGAGGCCCGTGACCTTGTCCACGTCCCACTGGACCATCATGGAGATGCGCCGCGCCACCTCCCGCTCGGCCTCATACATGTCCTGAAGATACACTGCGTCCACGTTTGCCACCCGCTCCACGGTGAGGACGCCGCCGCTCTCCATGTCCTCCAGCGCCGCCTCCACTGGCTCCGGGTCTATCTTCAAAAGCTCCGCCGTTGCTGCCCGGAGCTTGTCCCGGGGGAGAAAGACGTGGCCGTTGAGCTCATTGTGCCTGAGCTCAAAGACTATGCCCGCCTCGACGCGCCTGGCGGAGTCCGGGGCAAAGCCCAGCTTTCCCGCCAGCTCGTCGGCGGTGAAGAAGTCCATGCCGAACTCCTCCTCCGCAAGTATGTAGGGGTTCTCCGTGACCACGCTCTCCGCCTCGTCCCCGAAGGCGCGGTAAAGTCTGGCGGCGGACACGGGCTTCACCCCGTTGTCCACCAGAAACTCCATGAGCCTGCGAAGGCCCGTCTGTTCCCGGAAGCGCTCCGATATGTCCCGGGCCTTCTTTTCGGTTATGCCCTTTATGACCGTGAGCTTCTCCGGGGAGTTTTCTATCACGTCCAAAGTCTGCGCGCCAAATTCGGAGACTATGAGCCTTGCAAGCTTGGCGCCGATGCCCTTTATGGCGCCCCCCGCCAGATAGTCGTATATGGCGGCACTGCCCTCCGGCAGGTAGCGCTCCGCGTGCTCGGCCTTGAACTGATGCCCGAAGGAGGCGTGGGAGGTCCAGCTGCCATAGAGCCTCAGCCCCTCCCCCGCCGCCACGCCGGGAAGCGTCCCCACGGCGGTGACGGTCTCGTCCCCCACCCGAAGGCGCAGGACGGTGTAGCCGTTCTGGGGATTTTGAAAAACTACCGCCTGCGCGGTGCCCTCTATGACTGTGAGCTCGGTTCCTTCCATGTCGTTCCCTCGTCAGTAAAAATTCTTCCGCCGTCCCGGACTATCGCGGCTCCCCGGGTCTGGGCTATCAGCTCCGCCCTGCGGCGGGCCTCCGGCTCCATGCCGCAGTCAAGTATAATGAGGCTCCCCGGGGCGGCGCCTGCCGCCGCCTCCAGCCCCTCCGCCCCGCCGTAGGCGCGGATCAGGGTGTAGAGCTCCACTCCCCGCCCTCCCGCCGGGAGGCGCAGGGACCTCTTTACAGCCGCCGCGGTCAATATCACCGCCGCCGCTATGGCGGCGCCGATCAGGGTCTGAGCTATCATGTTCCACCCCCGCACTGTGATACTCCACATTATGCGTTCATGGCACGTCCTGACATCACTTCTGCCCCCGGAGCTTTATTATCCTGTCCCGCAGCAGCGCCGCGTACTCAAACTCCAGCATCTGGCTGGCCTTGCGCATCTCGCGCTCCAGCTTGGCGATGGCCTCCTCCCGCTCACGCTTTGTCAGGTACCTGCCGTCCTCGTCCGTCATGCCCCGGGCGGGCTTCTCCTCCTCATGCTCCAGAACAGCGCGGATGTCCTTGACTATTGTCCTGGGCACTATGCCGTTTGCCTTATTAAAGGCGTCCTGCTTTTGGCGGCGCCTGTCCGTCTCGTCCATAGCGGCGCGCATGGAGGGGGTCACGGTGTCGGCGTAGAGTATGACAAGCCCCTCCGCGTTTCTGGCGGCACGGCCTATGGTCTGGATGAGGCTGGTCTCGGACCGCAAAAAGCCCTCCTTGTCCGCGTCGAGAATGGCCACAAGTGACACCTCCGGAAGGTCAAGCCCCTCCCGCAGGAGGTTTATACCCACCAGCACGTCAAATGTGCCCAGCCGCAGGTCCCGGATTATCTCCATGCGCTCTATGGCGTCGATGTCGTGGTGCATATACCTGACCTTTATCCCCGCCCGGGTGAGGTAGGCCGTCAGATCCTCCGCCATTCGCTTTGTGAGGGTGGTGACAAGGACCCGCTCCCGCTTTTCCGTGCGGGCGTTTATCTCGCCTATGAGGTCGTCTATCTGCCCCTCCACGGGCCGGACCTCCACTCTGGGGTCCAAAAGCCCCGTGGGTCGGATTATCTGCTCCGCTATCTGGCCCGCCCGCTCCCTCTCGTAGTCGGCGGGGGTGGCGGAGACATATATGGCCTGATTTATCCGCTCGTTAAACTCGTCAAACTTAAGGGGCCTGTTGTCAAAGGCGGATGGCAGGCGAAAGCCGTACTCCACCAGCGACTCCTTTCTCGCCCGGTCCCCCCGGTACATGGCCCGGACCTGGGGCAGGGTGACGTGGGACTCGTCCACAAAGAGTATGAAGTCCTTGGGGAAGTAATCAAGAAGCGTCATGGGCGCGCTGCCCGGCGCCCGGCCGGAGATTATCCGAGAGTAGTTCTCTATCCCGGAGCAGTAGCCCAGCTCCTGGAGCATCTCCACATCGTACATGGTGCGCTGGTATATTCTCTGGGCCTCGATGAGCTTGTCGTGGTCCTTAAACCATGCCACTCTCTCGTCCATCTCCCGGAGTATCTCCTGTATGGCCCTGTCCATCTTGTCCCGGGGGGTGACATAGTGGGTGGCGGGCCATATGGGTATGTTGGTTAGCCGCCGTATCACGGCGCCGGTGACGGTGTTTATCTCGCTTATCCTGTCTATCTCGTCGCCGAAAAACTCGATGCGCAGCGCCGTGTCCTTCCAGTAGGCGGGCCACACCTCCACAGTGTCCCCCCGGACCCGGAACATGTTGCGCTCAAAGGCAAGGTCGTTGCGCTCATAGCGTATATCGGCGAATTTTTTCAAGAGCTCCGGTATCTTTATCTCCATCCCCACCCGAAGGGAGACCATCATCGCCTCAAAGTCGTCCGGCTCGCCAAGGCCGTAGATGCAGCTCACGGAGCTCACCACGATGACGTCCCGCCGCTCAAGAAGGGACGCCGTGGCGGACAGCCTGAGCCTGTCTATCTCGTCGTTAATGGAGCTGTCCTTCTCTATATATGTGTCCGTGTGGGCGATATACGCCTCCGGCTGGTAGTAGTCGTAGTAGCTCACAAAGTATTCGACGGCGTTTTCCGGGAAAAATTCCTTAAACTCCGCGCAGAGCTGCGCCGCCAGTGTCTTGTTGTGGGCCAGCACCAGCGTGGGCCGTCCCATCCGGGCAATGACGTTCGCCATGGTGAAGGTCTTTCCCGAGCCCGTGACGCCAAGCAGGACCTGCTCGTCAAGCCCCATCTCCAGCCCCCGGCACAGCGTGTCTATGGCCTCCGGCTGGTCGCCCATGGGCTTAAAAGGTGAGTGAAGCTTAAATTCCATTGGAGTGCACCTCCGGTCAAATGCTCATGTCCCCCTCGTCGGGGATCAAAAAAATCAGTCTCCCAGCGCCCCGTTGTCCCGGAAGGAGACGAAGTCCCCGTCGGCCACCACAAGGTGGTCGAGAAGCTCCACCCCGTCCCGCCGCAGCTCCAAAAGCAGCGCCCGGGTGCTGCGCTCGTCGTCGGAGGAGGGTATCGCCATTGCCCCCGGATGGTTGTGGGCGATTATCACCGCCTGCGCCCCCTGCTCCCGGGCCAGCCTTCGTATCTCCCCGGAGTCGGCGTCCACTCCCCGCTCGTCCCCCCGGCAGAGCACCCGGGCGGATATGACCCGCCCCTGCCCGTCGAGAAACGCCGCCGCAAGAAGCTCCCTCTCCGCCCCCTCAAAAAGGGGCAGCAGCACCTCCCCGGCGTCGGAGACGCCCCGGATATACCGCCGCTCCCGGGCGGCAAGCTCCGCGGCCTCCGCCGAGCGCAGAAACTCCGCCGTTCTGGGCCCCACGCCCTTCACGGCCCTGAGCTCCTCCTCCGGCGCGGACAGCACCGCCTCCAGCGACCCCATCCGCCTGATAAGCTCCCGGGCCAGGGGCAGCACATCCCGGCGCTTTATGGGTCTGCACAAAAGAAGCTCCAGCACCTGCTCGTCAGGGAGCACCTCCCCGGCCTCCCTGCGGGCCCGGAGTCTGGACCTGTGTCCGGCGTGTCCTGCCATGGTCTCTCCTTTCACCGCTTCCGCCCCCGCCTTCCCTCCGCCGGGGCGATATTACAATCTGTAATCATGAATCCCGTTCCTGCATCCCCTGTCAAATTGAGGGCCGCGCCCTTAGGCGGCCCGGGGACGCCGGGTTTTGTTTTTTCGGCATTTTCCCCTGTTTGCCCCACCGAAGGGCGCGATTTCTTTCCGGTTGCGAAGTCCCCGGGGTTGACGTAAAAAAGCGCGTAAACTGCCTTTACATATAGTTATGCACATTCTCCACAGAGTTTTCCACAGGCAAAACCCCATGCGCCCCAAGAAAAACCCCGGTTTTTACCAGTTTATGGCAAATCCCGCAGGGGCACTTTGTGGAAAACCCATAATGTAGCCCTGATTTACATAACACCGTTTTCCGCCCCGCCCCCGGTCCCCGGTCCTTCATTTTTGACGACCCGGGTGGACAATAACTCTAAAAAAACACCCTGTCTATGTCCATTGTGGCGTAGGCGTTCAGGTCCTGTCCGGCGCGGACACCTGATAAATATTCGTAATACCCCTGACAGGCTATCATGGCGGCGTTATCGCCGCAGAGCTTCAGTGGCGGCACAAAGAGCCGCTTTCCCTCCCGGGCGCAGGCGGCCTCAAAGTCGGCGCGGATGCGCTTATTAGCCGCCACGCCCCCGGCGACCACTACGACGTCCCGGCATAAGTCCCTGGCGGCGTCCATTGTTCTGGGCACAAGCGTCTCGCTCACCGCCCGCTGGAAGGAGGCGGCGAGGCCCGCACGGTTAAGCTCCTCCCCCTTCTGGGCGGCGTTGTGGACGGTGTTCACGACGGCGGTCTTGAGGCCCGAGAAGGACATATCGTAGGGGTGCCCGTCGATTTTCGCGTGGGGGAGCCTGAAGGCAGTATCGTCCCCGCCCTCCGCCAGATTCTGGAGGGGCAGTCCCCCGGGGTAGGGCAGTCCCAGCACCCGGGCGGCCTTGTCGAAGCACTCCCCGGCGGCGTCGTCCCGGGTGGAGCCAATTATTGACATATCCGTGTAGCCCCGCACGTCCACTATCGCCGTGTTGCCGCCGGATATGGCGAGGCACAAAAAGGGCGGCTCCAGCTCCGGGAAGGCCAGGTAATTCGCCGCGATATGCCCCCGGACGTGGTGCACCGGCACCAGCGGCACATCCAGAGCCATTGCCGCGCCCTTGGCGAAGTTCACCCCCACCAGAAGCGCGCCGATGAGCCCCGGGGCGGCGGTGACGGCTATGGCGTCAATGTCGGACTTATTAAGCCCCGCCTTTTTCACCGCCTCATCGCACAGGCGTGAGATCACGGTTATGTGGTTCCGGGAGGCTATCTCCGGCACCACGCCGCCGTAGATGGCGTGCATATCCGCCTGGGAGAATATCTCGTTTGACAGCACCTCCCGCCCGTCCCGGACCACCGCTGCGGCGGTCTCGTCGCAGGAGGACTCTATCCCCAGTATGTTCATTCTCTAAAACCTCCAAGGTCAATATCCATAAGCACGGCGTCCTCCCTCGGGGCGTCGTAGTAGCCCCGGCGCTCGCCGCAGACGGCAAAGCCGACCCTTTTGTACAGGGCCCGGGCGGCGGCGTTGGACTTTCGCACCTCTAAAAACATCCTCACGGCACCCTGCTCCCGGGCGCAGTCCTTAACCCTCTTCAAAATTGCTCCGCCTACTCCCCGCCGCCGGGAGTCCCGGCGCACGGCGATGGTGTACAGCTCCGCCTCGTCGGCGAGGACGTTGAAGATGGCAAAGCCCTCCACATGCCCGTCCTCCACCGCCGCCAGCACCGAGGCGAATTTTCCCTGAACGCACTGTTCGATGCTCCCGCGGCTCCAGGGGTCCGGGAAGCTCTCCCGCTCGATCTCCACTATCTCGTCGAGGTGAGCGCCGCTTGCCCTGATTATCTCCATCACTTCGCCTCATACCAGTTGCGCCCGGAGTTCACCTCCACAGTCAGCGGCACGGAAAGGCTGGCTGCGGACTCCATCCGGCTCTTCAAAAGCTCCTTCACGGCCTCGGCGTCCCTCTCGGCGCACTCCACGATGAGCTCATCGTGGACCTGGAGCAGGAGCTTTGCGTCAAGGCCGGAGGCCTTAAGCGCTCTGTCCACGTTCACCATGGCTATCTTCATTATGTCCGCCGCGGTGCCCTGAATGGGCATATTCCGGGCCACCCGCTCGCCGAAGGAGCGGACGTTGAAGTTCGACGCCTTGAGCTCCGGCATCTGGCGGATGCGCCCGTAGAGCGTCCTGACCACGCCCGTCTCCCGGGCGTTTCTCACCACCGTCTCCATGTAGTCGGAGACGCCCCGATAGGTCGCCATGTAGCTGTTTATATACTCCCGTGCCTCCTGTACGCTGACGCCTATGTCCTCGGAGAGGGAGAAGGCGGATATGCCGTAGACTATGCCGAAGTTCACCGCCTTGGCGTGGCTGCGCTGCTGGTGGGTGACCTGCTCCGGGGGTATGCCCAGGACCTTCGCCGCGGTGGAGCGGTGGATGTCCTCCCCCTCGATAAACGCCCGCCTCATGTTCTCATCCCCGGAGACGTGGGCGAGGATGCGAAGCTCTATCTGGCTGTAATCCGCGTCCACCAGCACTCTCCCCTCAGGGGCGACGAACATCTTCCGTATCTCCCCGCCAAGCTCCCGGCGGATGGGGATGTTCTGGAGGTTTGGCTCCGTGGAGCTCAGGCGCCCCGTGGCGGTGACGGTCATCTGGAAGCTGGTGTGGATGCGCCCGTCGGGGGCTATGACCTTCTGAAGCCCCTCGGCGTAGGTGGAGTTGAGCTTTGAAAGCTCCCTGTACTCCAGCACCTTCCCCACGATCGGGTGCTTCGGGCGGAGCTTTTCCAGCACGTCGGCGTTGGTGCTGTACCCGGTTTTCGTCTTTTTCGGCGCGGGGAGAAGGAGCTTGTCAAAAAGTATCTCTCCAAGCTGCTTCGGGGAGTTTATGTTGAATTTCTGTCCGGCAAGGCCGTATATCTCATCTGTCAGCGCCTCCGTCTGGGCGGAGAGCACCCCGGAGAAGCTCCGCAGAGCCTCCCTGTCCACAAGAAAGCCCGCAAGCTCCATCCTCGCCAGCACCTGGCACAGTGGCATCTCCACGTTCTCGAAAAGCCAGGTGAGGCCCTGCTCCTCAAGACGCCCCGTGAGCCTCTCCCGCAGGCAGGCCACGGCGGCGGCCTCGCTCAAAAGCCGGGCAGCGAGCTTCTCCCCGCCGTCAAGGAGGGATAGCTGCCCGTCCTCGTCTGCTCCGTCCATGGGGGTAAAGCCGCAGAAGCGCCGGGTTAGCTCCGAAAGCTCATACCGACTGGCGGTGGGGTCAAGGAGGTAGGCCGCTAACGCCGAGTCAAATACCCACCCCTCCATGGAAAATCCCCGCTCGCCAAGCATCCGGAGGGTGTCCTTGACGTCGTGGCCCATCTTCCGCACCTCCGGCGCGCACAGGGCCGTGAGCGCCGGGCGGAACGCGGGGGAGCCCTCGCTTAAAATGAACCCCAGTCCCTCCGGGCCGTCGTTATCCATGTTCACGGCGCAAAGGGCGCCGTCGTCAGAGAACCGCACGCAGGCCGCGCCTGTTTTGAGGGCCCTTTTAAATTCCTCCAGGCTCTCCCCGTCCGTCACCTCCACGCTGACGCACTCGCCGGAAAATTCCACGGGCTCCTCCGGGGCGGCGGGGCGCGCCGGGGGGACCAGCTTATATGTGTCGATTAGCCTTCTGAAATCAAGGCGCGCGAAGAGCTCGTAGAGCCTGTCGTTGTCCACAGGCCGCACAAGGTTGTCCTCCGGCGAAAAATCGATGGGCGCGGAGCATCGTATGGTGGCAAGGTCCTTGGACATAGCCGCCATCTCCCGCCCCTCCTCCAGCTTCTTCACAAGGCCCGGGGTGGCCTTCTTCTCCGGGGACTGGAGGATGTCCGGCAGCTTTTCGTAAAGGCTCTCCACCGTGCCGTAGAGCTGAATAAGCCCCATGGCTGTCTTCTCCCCCACTCCCCGGACGCCGGGGATGTTGTCGGAGGCGTCGCCCATCAGGGCCTTTAAATCTATCATGTGTATGGGGTCAAAGCCGTACTCCTCCCGGAATACCTCCGGCGTCACCCGCTTTGTGTTCGTCTGGCCCATCCTTGTGGTGATGAGGTCCACGGTGGTGGCGCCGGAGACCAGCTGCAGGCTGTCCCGGTCGCCGGTGCAGACAACGCACTCCCACCCCGCCCCGGCGCATCTGGCGGCGATGGTCCCCAAAAGGTCGTCGGCCTCCCAGCCCGCGAGCTCATAGCGCCGTATGTTCATGGCGTCAAGCGTCTCCTTGAGTATGGGCATCTGGACCGCCAGCTCCTCCGGCATCTTGTGCCGGGTGGCCTTGTAGCCCTCGTACTGCCTGTGCCGGAAGGTTGGCTCCGGCAGGTCGAAGGTCACGCACAGCCCATCCGGGTCCTCCTCCCCGATTATCCGCCGGAGGATGTTGATAAACCCGAATATGGCGTTCGTGGGCGTCCCGTCCGGGGCGTTCAGCATCCTAACCCCGAAAAACGCCCTGTTCACTATGCTGTTGCCGTCAAGCACCACCAGCTTCATGGCTGTCCCTCCCGATCCACGCGCTTTTTATCTGACCATTTTGATTTATTTTACCACTCAAACCGCCCTTATGCAACCCCTCAAACAGCCCTTATGCAGCCCCGGCAGCATAAAATGCCGCGCCGTCCGAAAGCCCCCTCCGAAAATAATGTAAAGCCCACTTGACAAATTACACGAGGTGTAGTAACATATATGTAAAGCCAGCTTTACATATATCTTCAATCCGTATACCCCGCCCATGGGTCGAAAGGAGCGCCAGACGTGATAAACAAAGTCCGCGAGCTTCGGGAGAGCAGGAAGCTCACACAGCAGGAGCTCGGCGAGCTCGTCGGCGTATCGCGGCAGTCCATCGCCGCCATAGAGAAGGGCAGATTCGACCCCACGATCTGGCTGGCGTACGACCTTGCCAGGGTGTTCGGCATGGGGATCGAGGAGCTTTTTGACTTTGAGAGGAGTGAGAGGAAATGAGCAGGAGACTTCAATTGCACAGCGCGGCGGCCCTGTCGGTGTACTCATCTTCGATGCTTGCGGCGTTCATCCTGATGCACGCCCTGGGGACCGAGACGCCGGGCTTTGCCACGGCGGTCTATGTGCTCATCGGCGCCGCCGCGATGGTCCTGTCCGCCGCAGTAACCCTGCTCACGGTGCGGGCCGGGATGTACGACGACTACCAGCTCCGATGCGTGGAGCGCGTCAGCGCCGTGACGCGCTGTGCGTCTCTGGTCCTGACGCCCATAATCGCCATCGCCGCCGTGGCGCTTGACAGTCTGGGCTTTGCCGTGTGCGTGAGTTTGCTCTTAAACTGGCTCCTTCTCTTCGCAGACGCCGCCGCAGCCGCCGTCATCGGAAACAGGAGGTAATACAATGAAATTTAAGGGAAAAAACGGGGTTATAGTCTGGCTTACGCTCCTGCTCGTCCTGGGCTTTGCCGTCTGGTTCTGGACTCTCAGGGCGGAATTTGAGAGCGCGGCGGCCTTCTGGGCGTTGATGGTCATTTTCGCCGCCATCGCCGCTCTGATCGTCTCTTTTCTTGCGCGAAACCACATCACCGTCACCGACACCCATATCACAGCCGCCCTGGGCCCCACCCGCGCCGTGGTGGAGATAGCCTCCATAGTGTCCATGAAAAAGGTCACAAGCCTCCTCGCCTCCTCCGCCGCCTCATCCCAAAGAGTCGAGATCCTCTACCGCAGGCGAGGCGCCCCCCACCTCCTGTACGTCTCCCCCCAAGACCGGGACGCCTTCATCGCCGCAGTCCTCACCAAAAACCCAAATATTCAAATATATTGACCCACATTGAAAACTGACGCCCCTCTCTTTCGAGAGGGGCGCACCCTGTTTGCCAGCCTTCTCGGCCTTTTTCTGCCGAAGGCGCTGGGCCTTGGTGTCGGCGTGCCCATTGAGATGGCGGAGGCCCAGGTGGAGGCCACACAGTTTACGAGCCTCCTGGACACCGTGAAAAACCTGATTCCCTCCAATCCCGTTGCGTCCTTTGCCAATGGAAATATGCTCCAGGTGCTGGTCTTTGCCGTAATTGTTGGCATCGCCGTGCTGGCGCTGGGGGAAAAGGCGGAGCCCTTTTTAAAGGTAGCGGAGGCTGTCAATGAAATCTCCGTGAAGATCGTCTCTGTGGTCATGTATTTCACGCCTGTGGGCGTGTTCTGCTCCATCGCCTCGGTGATCTGTGCCAACGGCACCGGAACCGTCCTGGCTCTTGGCGCGGTGCTTCTGGCGCTGTATCTCACCATGCTCCTGTATGTGCTCGTCGTTTACGGCGGGATCGTGAAGCTTATTGGCAAGTGTCCCATCTCAAAATTTTTCTCCACGGTCATGCCCGCGGCGCTGAACGCCTTCGGCACCTGCTCCAGCTCCGCCACACTGCCCCTGAGCAAGAGATGCGCAGATGTCTTGGGTGTCCCCAACGAAATATCCTCCCTGGCCCTGCCCCTTGGGGCCACCATCAATATGGACGCGGTGTCCATCGTCATGTCCTTTATGATCGTGTTCTTTGCCAACGTCTGCGGGGTGGAAATCAGCTTCGGGATGCTGGCGGTGGTGCTTCTCAGCAACGCGCTTCTCAGCATCGGCACCCCCGGAGTACCCGGAGGGGCCATCGCCTCCTTCGCGGCGCTGGCCTCCATCGCGGGGCTCCCGGCGGGGGTCATGGGCGTGTACATCAGCGTCAACACCCTGTGCGACATGGGCGCCACCTGCGCCAATGTCCTGGGGGACCTGGCCTGCTCC
>CANRIU010000010.1 GCA_947630755.1 uncultured Oscillospiraceae bacterium
TGGCGACCGAGAAGGGGCTCGAACCCTCGACCTCCGGCGTGACAGGCCGGCGCTCTAACCAGCTGAGCTACTCGGCCTCAAGATGGTGGGAGTAACAGGGCTCGAACCTGTGACCTCATGCTTGTAAGGCATGCGCTCTGACCGGCTGAGCTATACTCCCCTCGGGCCGTAACGGCAAGAGCTATTATACTAATCTGTTCCCGATTTGTCAACAACTTTTTTTATTTTTTTGAAAAACATCTCCTTGCTGAATAAAAGCCCTCCGCCGCGCCAAAATAATCCCATCCTGAATTGGAGGAAGAAAATACATGAAAAAACGCTCAAGGAAAGCTCATTTTCTTATGTCGGCTCTCATCGCCGCGCTTCTCACCTGCTCTGCTGCCATGCCCGCGCTGGCGGCGCCCCAGGCATCGGTATCCTTAAACTCCGCCCCCGTGGCGGAGAACATGGAGCTTGACACCTACCGCAGGGTCCCGGTCTCCGGAACCTTCAGATGCGTTGACCCGGAGGGGGACAGCGTGACCTACGCCGTTGTGAAGGACCCCGTCAAGGGCGCCGTCACCGTGGAGGGCGACACCTTTGTCTACACCCCAGGCGACGGGAAAAAGGGCCGGGACAGCTTCACCTACGTCGCTACAGACACCGCGGGCAATGTGTCTAACGCCGCGACAGTTACCGTGAACATCAAAAAGCAGCGCACCGAGGTCACCTACTCAGACCTCACCGACTCCCCCGTCGCCTACGCCGCCGCCGTTATGGCGGAGCGGGGCATATTTGTGGGCGAGTGCGTCGGCGGGTCGTACCTCTTCCGCCCGGAGGAGACGGTGACGCGCGGTGAGTTTCTGGTGATGTGCATGAAGCTCACGGGAGCGCCGTTGCTGGAGGACGTGACGAGGACGGGCTTTTATGACGACGGGGAGATCCCCCTCTGGCAAAAGCCCTATATCACCACGGCCCTGATGGACGACGTTATACACGGCAGCGCCAACGCCGACGGGCATATCGTCTTTGACCCGTCCTCCCCCGTCACCTACGCAGAGGCATGGGTCATGCTGTCAAACTGTCTTGAGATAACCGATGTCGCCGCCAGAGAGACCTCTGCTCCGGCTTGGGCGGCCCAGGCGGAGGCAAATCTCAGCTCCTGCGGGATAATCCCCGCGGCCTCCGGCGTCTCCGCCCTCACCCTCACCCGGGCGGACGCGGCGAAGCTGCTCCTTGGCGGGGCGGAGCTTCTTGACCGCAGGGGTGGCGACACGCTGCTGGGCTGGGCAAAATAAAATCAAAATAATATACTGTATGCTTTCCCCGGCGGATCCACCTCCCCGGGGAATTTTTTTTGAAAATGTCTTGACACCGTGGGATTTGTATGGTATCATTCTCTTATAGTTAGTTACTCAAGTAACTAACTAACAAACATAGATGAGAGGAGGCGGCGGTATTGAATGTGGACCCCGGCGCGGAAAAGCCCATATTCATTCAAATCGCGGAGCAGATAGAGGACTCCATTTTCACGGGCATCTTCCCCGAGGAGACCCAGATACCCTCCACAAACGAGGTCTCCGCGCTTTTGAACATCAATCCCCACACCGTGCTCAAGGGTATGAATATGCTTGTGGACGAGGGGATCATATACAAAAGGCGCGGGCTTGGGATGTTCGTAAGGGAGGGCGCGGTCAAGGCGATCCGGGCGAAGAGGCAGGAGCAGTTTTACGCGCAGTATGTTGCGCCGCTGATCAGCGAGGCGAAAAAGCTGGAAATGTCAAAGCAGAGCGTATTGGCTCTCATAGAAAGGGGTTTTGACGGTGGGAACGATTGAAATAAAGAATGTGAGCAAGAGATATAAGGATGTCACTGCCCTTGACGGCGTGACTCTCACCTTTGAGTCCGGGAAGATCTACGGGCTTCTGGGGAGAAACGGCGCGGGAAAATCCACGCTCATAAACATAATCGCCAACAGGATCTTTGCCGACAGCGGCGAGGTGCTGATTGACGGCATCCCCGCGTCGGAGAACATCGATGTCCGAAACAGGCTTTTCTGCATGAGCGAGGCGGACCTCTATGACAGGGACCTCAAGGTTATGGAGCACTTTAAGTGGACATCCAGGTTTTATGAGAGCTTCGACATGGATAAGGCGCTGGAGCTGGCGGAGGTATATCACCTCGACACGGGCAAACGCTTTGCGGCACTGTCGAAGGGCTACCAGTCCATCTTCAAGCTGATCGTCGCCCTGTCCCTGGATGTGCCCTACGTCATTTTTGACGAGCCGGTGCTGGGTCTCGACGCCAACCACAGGGAGCTCTTTTACAGCCAGCTTTTGAAGGAGTTTGAGGACGGCGGGCACACATATATAATCGCCACCCACATCATTGAGGAGGTTGCCGGGATAGTCGAGGATGTGGTATTCATCGACAAGGGCAGGGTCAGGCTCAACAGCAGCGTGGAGGAGCTTTTGCAAAAATCCTTCTGCGTCTCCGGCCCGGCGGCTGAGGTGGAAAGATACTGCCTCGGAAAAAATGTCATCGGCTGCGACGTGCTGGGCGGCATGAAAATCGCCTGTATAATGGGTGAAAGGTCTCCCCTGCCGGAGGGCGGCGCCCTTCAGATAAGCCCCTTGACACTTCAAAAGCTGTTTGTAAAGCTTACCGACGAAAGGAGTGAGTGAAATGGCGAGACTGAAAAGCGCCGTTTTATACAATCTGTCCACCAAATTAAAGGCCGTGGGCATCTTCTACATCATCCAATATTCCGTTTTCTCCCTTATCTGCGTAATAATCGCCCTTTGCACCGAGGTCAGCTCCATAAGGAGCAACACCCCCGAGGTGAGCACCGCCGTCTTCATAAGCATAATGAGCGTACTGAGCTTCAAGGCAGATTTCAAGGCGCTTTTGCAAAACGGCTACACGAGAAGGTATATTTTTCTCTCCACAGAGCTGATGTTCGCGGCGCTCGCGTTGCTTATGGCGGTCATTGACACGGCCATCGGGTTGGTCCTGCGCCTCATATTCCCCGGCTACTTCACATTCTTCAGCTTTTTGTACGGCGGCGGGGCCGTCCAGAGCATTTTGTGGCACGCGGTGGTGTACCTAATGTTCTGCAACATCTTCTATCTGGCGGTTCTCATCCAAAACAAGGTCGGCAAAATGACCTCCCTGCTCATCGGAGTGGGGCTCGTGGGAGGGCTTCTTGTTATCGCGGCTCTTTTCCGTTATGTGCTCCCGGCGCAGTTTGTCGGCGGCGCGGTGAGGTTCGCCCTCAGGGCCATGGGCTTCATGGGGGACGGGACAAAGGTGCTGCTCTTCCCCATACTCACATTCCTGGGCGCCGGGGCAGTTCTGGGGAGCCTCTCCTTCGCCATGATCCGCCGTGCGGAGCTGCGGTGAAGGCTAACCCCCGCAGAGGTCCTCCACAAATAAACAGGCTGTTTCACATTATTTGCAGGGACATGCGCCCTGCAAATAATCCGCACGTTCCCCCTTGTCGGAAAAGCCCTTCGGGCTTTTTCGACAGTAAAAGAGCGGAAGCTTTCGCTTCCGCTCTTTTGTTCGCATATTTGGCGCGCCCCGCTGGCACGTCCCGGCGATTACTTAAGTCCGAACTTTTTGTTGAACTTATCAACGCGGCCGCTGGTGTCAACCAGCTTCTGCTTGCCGGTATAGAAAGGGTGACACTTGGAGCAGATTTCGACCTTAATATCACTCTTAGTACTTCCGGTCTCGATGACCTCACCGCAGGCGCACCTGATGGTGGTCTGGTTGTACTTGGGATGGATGCCCTCCTTCATTGCGTTCACCTCTTTCAAATTTACTTTTTGCTTTTCACGCAAAGGCTATTCTACCATGGGTTTTTGATGTTGTCAACAATTTTTTTAGATTTTTATTTAGGCTCAGTTTATACTTCCACGCTGAGCCCCGCGGTGAGGAATGAGAGTATCCTTCGCTTCACGGGCTTTCCCAGCACGCGCTCCATGGCGTAGGCGTAGGCCTCCACCTGCCCTGAGTAGATCCGGGCGCGCTCAGCCAGCGTATCGGCGCTGACGTGGTCGGTTTTGAAATCTATCACCGTCAGGCCGTCCTCGTCCTCCACGCAGCAGTCCACCACCCCCTGAAGCAGCACCTTCTCCCCCGGCGCAAACCCGGGTATGTCCGCGGAGTCGGCGAGGATGGAGAATTTAAGCTCCCGGCGGAGGACATGGGCATCAAGTATAAGCCTTCCCGTCGGCGTGGCAAAAAACCGCGAGATCACCTTCGGGTCCACCGCCCCGGCGTCCGCGTCGGATATGTATCCCCCGGCTCTCAGGCGTTCTATCTCCTCCGCCGCGCCCTCAGGCGTCATGACTCTGGAGTAGTCGGCGTACTGCATCACAAGGTGCGCCGCCGTGCCCCTCTGGGCGGGTGTGAGGTTCCTGCCGCCCGTCATAAAGCCCGGACGCTCCGGTGCGCCGCGCCTGGCGAAGGAGCTCTCCCTGACAACGGCCTCCGCCTCCTCCTGGGCCTCTCTTGTGCGGAAGGTCCCCTTGAGCTCCGTCGCCGTGACCTTTGATGGCATGGCCGCGGCGTCCATGTGGGGATAGACATACTCAAGCCTCTCCCGAAGCTCCTCCGAAACCCCGGTCTCCGCTTCAGACACGGCATCCCGGACCTCCGGCGCCGTCTCTTTCCCGGCAAGCTCGGTTATAAGGCGCACATCCCATATGTCCCCCTCGGTTTTACAGGGCACGACGGCCCTTCCAAAGCGTATCGGGCCGCTCTCCGGCCTTTGCAGGGCGGGGATGAGTATCCACTCCGCCATGGTGAGCTTTGATTGCAGCACCTCCGCCGGGGCGGGCAGGGGCACGCCCATGAGCTTTGAAATGTCCGCTTCCGCGTCGGCGTGGGAGGTGAGTATTATAAGCTTCTCCCGGGGCCTTGTCATGGCGACGTAGAGCACCCGCATCTCCTCGCTCAAAAGCTCCTCCTGAAGCCTTATGGCTATGGCCCTTCTGGCGGCGGTGTAATACTCGATCCCCCGGACGGTGTCTGTGAGCTTCGGCCCCGCGCCGAGCTTGGGGTGTATAAGCAGGCGTGACCGTGTGTCCTCGGTGTTGAAGCGCTTTGTGAGCCCCGCAAGTATAACTATCGGGAATTCAAGGCCCTTTGACTTGTGGACGCTCATTATCGTGACGGCGTTCTCCGTGCGTGAGCGTCCCTGCTCGGGGCTTCGGCCGCTCTCCTTCATGCCCCGTATCCATGTGAGGAACCCGAAAAGTCCCCTGTACCCCGCCCCCTCGCAGCTTTTGGCGAGCTCCAGAAGCTCCATCAGGTGCTCCCGCCGCCGCTCCCCGTCGGGCATGGCGGATACAAGGGCAAAAAGCCGGGTTTTTGAGTAGACATGCCACAAAAGCTCATCCGCCGTCATGTCCGGTGCCGCGGCGCGAAGCTCCGCAAGCTGCCTTAGAAAACCGGCGCACTTTTCATTCCCTTCCGCCGCGGCGTTCAGCGCCTGCCAGAAGTCCCCGTCCCTGTCGCAGGTGCGTATCATGCCAAGCTCGTCTCCCGAGAAGCCGTATATCGGGCTTCTCAGCACGCAGATGAGCGGAATGTCCTGTCTGGGGTTATCTATCACGGACAAAAGCGACAGCGTCAGCGATACCTCGTGCTCCGCGAAAAAGTCCGAGGGCATATCCGCCACCAGCGGCACGCCCATGGCGGCAAAGACCTTCTGCCACACCTGGAGCGCCGTCCTCGGCGAGCGCATCAGCACCGCTATGTCGCCGTATGTCACTCTCCGCTCCCCGCCGGAGCCGTCGGGAAGGCGCCCGTCCCGGACAAGCTCAATGACTCGCCGGGCGGCAAATACTGCCTCCGCCTCGCTTTTGTCATTCGTCACGCCGCCGTCGGACTTTTCCGAGGCCCCCTTTAAATCAATAACGTCCAGCTCCACCGCCGGGTCCTGAGTCTCCTGCCTCGGCACGCCGAGGCGCAGACACTCCCGGTCCGAGTATTCAAGCTCCCCCAGCCGCGGGCTCATCACGTTTCGGAACACAAAGTTCACGGCCCTGAGTATCCCCTCCCGGGAGCGGAAGTTAGCCGAGAGCACCACTCGCCTTGGCTCCCCCTCCCGGGCCTCCTCCTCGTCCCTGGAGCTTAAGTAGCGGTCAAGAAATATCGTCGGGTCCGCCAGTCTGAAGCGGTATATCGACTGCTTCACGTCGCCCACGGTGAAGATGTTCCCGCCGTTTTTGGATACCGCGTTGAAGATGGTCTCCTGTATCTCGTTCACATCCTGATACTCGTCCACCATTATCTCCCGGATGCCCCCGGCGATCTCCCGGGCGGTCCCGGTGGGCTCCCCGGTCTCCCGGTCGATGAGCATCGTAAGCGCCATATGCTCCATGTCGGAGTAGTCCAGCGCCCCTCGCCGCCTCTTGAGGTCGGCGTACTTTTTGTCAAATTCCAGCACCGTCCTCCACAGCGCCCGGAGCACCGGGGCGACGGTTTTCATATCGGATATTGCCCTCGCGGAGTCGTCCCAGAAAAGCTTGGCAATACTCTGCATCGCCTCCCGGCACTCCTTCCTCACGGCCTTTTCCTCCTCATAGCCCTTGACCCGGGCCGTGGGGAAGCTTATCTCGGACGCGGCTCTGGCCTCGTCCCAGGTCCCGCCCAGAGCCCCCTCAAATTTTCTAAGGGACAGGAGGGTAGCGGAGAAGCTGGGGCCGTAGCTTTTATTGAGCACGGGATCGTCCCGGGCCTGCCTTTCAAGAAGCTCCATGCGCTGCTCCCAGTACCTCGCGGCCTCCAGGGCGCGGTCCATTATGACCCGCCCCCAGACGGTGGCGCCAAGGTCCGTGACGCCCTCCAGCTCCATCGCCCGCATCTGCTCCCCGGCCCATTTCTCCGGGTCCGGGTGGCTCATGAGCTTTGTGTGGGTGTCATATATTACCCGCTCGAGGGCGAGGTCGTCCCGCCCCGCGCCGAGGGTGTCCGCCAGCGCGTAAAAGTCCGGGTCGCCGGAGTCATAGAGCTCATCCAGCAGGTCCCGCAGGGCCTCCCTTTTGAGGATCTCCGTCTCCTGGTCGTCAGCCACGCGAAAATCCGGCGGGAGACGGAGCTTGTGGGCGTTGGCGCGTATCACCGAGGAGCAGAAGCTGTGTATCGTTCCGATCTTCGCCCTGCCCGCCGCCGCGGCCTCCCGGCGGAGCTTCACATTTCCGGGGTCCTCCGCTATGCGCTCAAAAATCGCGTCCAGTATCTTCGTTCTCAGCTCCGCAGCAGCGGCGTTGGTGTAGGTGATTATTAGAAATTCCTCTATCCCCGCGCCGTCGTCAAGCTTGCGCAGGAGCCTTTCCACCAGCACCTTCGTCTTGCCGCTCCCGGCAGCGGCGGAGACAAGCAGTCTCCCCCCGTCGCTCTCGACGGCCCTCTGCTGCTCCGGCGTCAGTTTGACCTTTCCCATTCCTCTCCTGCCTCCTCTATTTTCTTCCAGATTTCCGCCTTCTCAAGGGCAGGGGCGCGCCTGTATGTCTCTCCGCCCTCGCCGTCCACGAATCGGCAGGCCTCGTAGTAGTCACAAAACTGGCAGACGCTGTCCATACCCCCCCTGAGATAGGGGTTTGCGCCTATGGACCCGCTGTGGACCTCCCGGGCCATCTCGGTGACGAGCCTGTCCACCGTCAGTGCCAGCTTTCCGAGCTGCCCCGCGGAGGCGAGGCTCCCGCTCAGCTCCCCGGTCTTTGAGCTGACCTTCACCGGGAGGCGCTTTTTTGTGCCGTGCTCCATCGCCTCCAGAACATCGGGGTCCGCGAGAACGAGCCCGGAGTATTTAAGAAGCTTCTCCCGCTCCTTCTCAAGCTCCGCCTCCCCCAGGTCATGTTTTTCTTTGACGAGCTCGTCCCTCACCGGGGCGTAAAGCACCCCGGCGGGCTGTGTCTCAAGCTTGTAGCGCGATGGGCCCGAGCGCTCCAGCGCAAAGAGGTATATGAGCATCTGGAGGTTAACTCCGCAAAGCACGTCCCGCAGGTCAAGGGCCTTTTTCCCGGTCTTGTAGTCCACGACTCTTATCATAAGCTTCCCGTCCCTGACCCAGCCGTCGACGCGGTCGACAGCGCCGACGACGGTGTCCCCGTCACGGGTGGTCACCGGGGGCAGGTCCCCCTTCGGCGAGAAGCTGAGCTCAAAGTCCAGCGGCTCAAAGTCGGAATCCCGCAGCTCCTCGAACATCTCCCTCGCAACTCCCGTGACGGTCTTTGTAAGCCGCCCGAAGAGGTACCTGAATCTGCCGCTCTTGCCCTGAAGGCCGCCGAGCCGCTGTTCGGCGTACTCCCGGACTATGCCGGGTATAGCCTTCTCCAGCTCCTCCCAGCTCGCCTTTCTGAACCCTCCGAGGCGCTTTGCCTCCCGGGAAAAGCGCTCCAGCACAAAGTGCATGAAGGTCCCCGCCTCCGGCGCGTCCAGCGCGGCCTCGGTCCTGGGCCTTGCCCGGAGGCCGTACCGGAGGAAGTAGGCGAAGCGGCAGGAGTAGTATCTGTCTATCTGGGAGGCGGAGAGCCGCAGCTTTCCGCCGTAGAGCTTCGCCGCCGTCTCTCCGGTGAGCCTGCCTCTGGGCATCCCGGCGGCCCTTTTCAGCGCCTCAAGCTCCCCGCGCCATCTCTCCTGCCCCTCAAACCAGCGGCGGACCTCAAGGGCGGGCCCCGTCTCCTCCCCGGCCGCCAGCTCCAGCGCCGGGCCCGGCGCGGCGGTGTATATCTCCGGCCCGGGGACGCTCTCCCCAATGCGGAAGAGCTTTTCAAGCCGGGAGACGATGTAAGATTTTCTCCCTCCCTCGTGGTAGGTCATGGCGAGGGAGTCCGTCGGGACGGTGAGGGCGTTATATATAAGCGCCGACTCTCTGGACAGCCTGTCCTCGCTGTCCTCAACGGCGTCAAGCCCAAGCTCCCGGAGCCTGCGCCGCTCATCCTCGGAGAAAACTCCCCCGGAGTCTCCATGCCCCGGGAGGGCGTCCTCCGTGGCGCCAAGGACGATGAGGTGCCGGATCCCCCTGGCGCGGACGCGGCCCATGTCACCGGAGCGTACGCTGTCAACAGAAGACGGGATCACTCCCACAGTGTACTGCCCCAGCACCAGCTTCAGGAGCCTCACAAACTCCCCCCTGTCCATGGGCGCGTCGCCGAGTATCTCGCAAAACTGCCCCAGCGCCCCGGACACGATGTCCCAGAGCTGCCTGTACTCCATGGCAAGCTCCGGTCTGCCGCTCTCGCTCAATGCCTCCGCCTTGTCCTCAAGCATGGCGTAAAGCCCCGTGCTCTCCATGAAGAGATATACGCTTCTTGCGTACCCCGAGGCCGTGCCCTCGCTGTCCATCGCCCGGCGCAGGGATGCGACAGGTCCCGCGACTGCTGCCCTGGCGGCGTTTACGCGCTCCAGGGCCGCCGCGGTTTTTTCGTCCTCACCGCCGCCGTAGCCCTCCGGGGACATATTCCAGCCGTCCTCCCGGGTCCAGGCGCTCTCGCCCCGGACAGACCACTTGAGGATGTAGTTTTCCAGCTCGTCGGCGTCCTCCGGAGAGATCCCCGCGAACCCCGTCTTTATGTACTTGAGGACGCTCCTTGCGTCCCAGTTATTTTCTATGATGTCAAGGGCGGAGATGAGGAAGGCCATCACGGGCTTGTCCAGAATGTCGCTCCTCTCCGTAATCGCCACCGCCACGCCGTATTTGTCGAACACTCCCTTTATTATCGGTGAGTAGGCGGAAAAGGCCGGGCTCACAACGGCGATGTCCCGGAACCTGTCCCCCGCCCGGACTATATCCACGCACCTGGCTGCGGCCCACTGGCACTCCTGCGCCCGTGACGCCGCCCTGACAACGGTGACCGGGGCGTCCTCCCCGGCGTACTCCCCCGCCGACCAGTCCATGAGGGAGCTCTCCAGGTATCTCAGCGCCGGACTGCGCCCCTCCTTTCCGGAGAAACTCAGTATCTGCGTCTCCTGTCCCAGCCGCCGGGCCATGTCCATAAGTGTCCTGCCGGTCTTCGACTGGAGCCGGAAGGTGTAGTCCGTCTCCGAAAGGCTCCCCGCGCCGATGCTCACCGTCACATCCGCGCCCTTCGCCAGAAGCTCCCGTATGACCCGCAGCTCCTGGAAGGTGAAGTCCGTGAAGCCGTCGAGGAATACTCTCCCCTCGCTGCCCATGCGGCTTGAGCCTATCTCGTCGGCAAGCCTCTCCAGCCTGTCCCGGACATCCATGCCGCTGCGCTCCTTCACTGCCTCATACGCCTCAAATATCAGCGCCAGGTCCCACAGCTTCCCGCCCAGGGTCCCCCCGGCCTTCTCCGAGGCCGCCTCAAGCTCCCCCGTGCCGCCCCCGGCGGCGCGAAGCTCGTCGTAGGCCGAAATGAGGCTCTTTACAAAATCCGGCCTTCTCGCGCCCACGTCGTACACCCTGAGCCGCCCCGCCACGGACATATACGCCATGCTCATCGCCAGCATCCGCCCGCCCGGGTCCAGCATCGGCGCGGCGGAGCCGCCCACCTCGGAGAACACCCGGCTCGCAAGCCGGGAGAAGCTCAGCGTCTCGGCGTAGAGGCACACGCTGTCCCCCAGGGACGCCAGCGCCCTCTCACAGTCGTGGGAGTACTGCTCCGGGACGATGAGGATGTTTCCCCCCCGCCTCTCCTTCGCCAGATCCCCCAGCTCATTAAATATGTATGATGTCTTGCCGCTTCCCGCGCGGCCCAGGTACAGTCTCAGCATAGGCGCCTCCGGTCCATAATTCGGAATTTTTTCTGTTATGTAAACTTTCTTTGCAGATTTGATGCTTTTTTGTAATACACTTCCCGTCAGAGGGGGAGCGCTGTTTCCATTATATCATAGAATGGCTGACATTGTAACCTTTTGTATCACGATTAAGCTTTATTTTTGTCGATATATGGGTTATAATTGCGGCAGAAAAAAGGAGGAGAGAAAATGAATAGAAAAATACGCTGTATTGCGCTGCTTCTGGCGCTGGCAATGGGCCTTTCACTGGTGCTGACATCCTGCAAGGACGCAAACCGCGGTCACGGAAAGACGGATACTCCCGAAACCCCCGGCACGCCGGATGTCCCCGACACGCCTGAAGATCCCGCGGAGCCGGACGAGCCCCTGTCCCCCGCCATACCCCAGCTCCCTGAGGAGCCGGAGGAGCCGAAGGCCCCGGAGGAATACGTCTACGATTACAAGGTCTGGCCCGAGGAGGAGCTTGTCCCCTGGAACGACGTGGTGGAGCACCTCTTTTTCCACCAGATAATCGCCTACCCGGAGCTCGCCTTTGACGGCGATGCCGAGGAGAAGGGCTTTGACGACTGGATGGTCACCGTCAGCGAGTTTGACAAGATCCTTGACAGCCTCTATGAGAAGGGCTACATCCTTGTAAACATGAACGATGTGTGGAGCGAGTACACCAATGATGACGGCGAGCAGCGCATGAAGCGCAACACCCTCATGGTCCCCAAGGGGAAAAAGCCCCTTGTCATGTCCATTGACGACACCTGCTACTACACCAGCTACCTCACCAACGGCTTCATGGAGAAGCTGGTCATTGGCGACGACGGGGAGATCTGGGCCTACGGTCACGACCCCGAGGGCAACGGGGTCCTGACTCAGGACTTGGACATAATCCCCCGCCTTGACAAGTTCGTGAAGGAGCACCCGGACTTCAGCCTCAACGGGGCAAAGGCCTGCCTGTGCCTCACGGGCTACGAGGGGATATTCGGCTACCGCACCAACACCGACACCCGCTCCTGGACCGAGGAGCAGGAGGCCCACCGTCTGGAGGAGGTGGAGGCCGTCAAGCCCATAGTGGAGCAGCTTCGCCGTACCGGCTGGTACTTCGGCTGCCACACCTGGGGGCATATACGCCTGAGCAACAAGTCCCTTGAGTCCGTACAGGGCGACATGGGCCGCTGGATGAACGAGGTCGGCTCCATCGTGGGCGACACCACCCTCTTCTTCTACCCCCACGGCGCAAGGCCCGACCCCTCGGATAAATACCCCGACGGCAACGACTGGCAGCAGACGGGCCCCGTGTTCCAGTACCTCCAGAGTCTGGGCTTCCGGGTCTTCGCCTCCGTTGGCACGGAGCCCTTCAGCTACATAAAGAAGGACATATGCGCCGTTATCTGCGACAGGATGCACCCCGACGGGAAGACCCTTCGCAACGGCAGGCAGCGGTACATGAGGTTCTACGACGCCAAGGAGGTCTTCGACTACGAGTACCGTCCCGACTACGGCTACGACTTCTCATGAGTATAAGAGTATAAGTTTTAATTATTAAAAAGATAAATTATCGACGTAATAATTGTTTACTCCAGGCAAAAAATGTGCTATAATGCGCCGTGAATGGTCATAAATGCACACACCGCCGGGGCCCTCCGGCTCCGGCGGTTTTACTTATGTATTTGCATAGCGCAAGCGATAGGAGCTGTTCATCCAGATGAATTACAATTTTGACGATTATGACGAATTCGGAAACCCCATAAAGCCCGAGCCCTCGCCCTATGAGCGCCCCGCGCCGGAAGAACGCTCCCGCGGCACTGAGCGCCCTGTCCGCCGCACCCAGGACGGTGAGCGCCCTGTCCGCCGCACTCAGGACGGCGACCGCCCGAGAAGCTCCCGCTCCTCCTCCGGCTACTCCGGAAGGTATGAGCGCGGCTCCTCCCGCTCCTCAGGCTCCCGCAGCCGCTCCGGAAGCCGCTACCGCCGCTCAAGGCGCGTCAAGGCGTCGCCGCTTTTCTCCATGCTCTTCTTCCCCTGCGCCATACTCTACCATGAGCTACTGCTTCGCATATTCGACAAGGACCTGCCCTTCTTCTCCATGGCCCTTTTGAGGCTGCCTCTTCTGTCGCTGGCGGCGGGGCTCTTTATCTTCCTCATTCTCGACCTCATACCGAACAAAAGCGTCTCCCGCTGGGCAGGCGGGATACTGAGCTTCATCTTCATCGTCATACTCTGCGTCGAGCGCGGTATGCGAAAGCTCTTCTCCATATACTACGGCATAATATCCGCCGGGAAGGTCGCCGGGGACGCGGTGGGCGATTTCACGGACAACCTTATCTCCGCGATAATCGGCCTCATCCCCTTCATTCTTCTCGCGCTGGTGCCGCTGGTGATATTCATCCTCATGCGCCGGGTCATATTCCACGACCGCGGCCAGCGCTGGCCCGCCCGGGGGCTTATCGCGGTGCTGCTCATAATCGCCCAGCTTCTCGGCGTTGCCCTCTCGAAAACCGGGGAGGCGAAGGCCGCCTACACCTACAATTTTGACGCCAACACCGGTATCCCGGAGTTCGGTCTTCTCACCAGCATTAGGCTTGAGCTCCAGTACGCCATCTTCGGTATGCCCGAGATGGACCTGGACTTCACCGAGGACCCCACAGGCGACGAGCCGGCGGGCCCCTCCGACCCCGGCGACGCCGATGACCCCGATAACCCCGATGCTCCGGATGACCCGGATGATCCCGGAAGCCCCGACGCCCCCGATAACCCCGACGATCCCGAAAATCCCGGCGAGCCTCAGACCCCCGCTGTGCCCGTGGAGTACGGCTACAACACGCTGGACATCGACTTTGCCAGCCTTATCGACAACTCCTCCGGGACTATCCAGAACATGCACGAGTATTTCGGCTCTCTCGGCTCCACAAAGCAGAGCGAGTACACCGGTATGTTCGAGGGCAAGAACCTCATCCTCATAACGGCGGAATCCTTCTCCCCCTATGTGATAGACAAGGACCTCACTCCCACCCTCTACCGCCTCACCCACGAGGCATTCGTCTTTAACCACTTCTACCAGCCCGACTGGACCCAGTCCACCGTGGGCGGTGAGTTCTCCGTCGTCACGGGCCTCATACCCAACTGGGTAAACGGCGACGTGGCGGCAAGGGAGTCCATCGGCAACTACTTCCCCACCACACTCGGCAACATGTTCAAGGCCCTGGGGTACGTCACCCCCGCCTGGCACAACGGCTCCTACACCTATTACAGCCGCAACAAGTACCTTGAGACCTTCGGCTACGACTTCAAGGGCGAGGAGGGCGGCGGTCTCGACCTCACCATCGACTCCTGGCCCCGCTCCGATAAGGAAATGTTTGAGGTCACGGCGGACGAGTATATTAACGCCTACGTCCAGACCGGGCAGAAATTCCACGCCTACTACATGACCATCTCCGGTCACGGCAACTGGTCCTTTGCGAAGAACCACCGGGCGGCGGACTACAAGGACCTGGTCCAGCAGAAGTACCCCGACCTCTCCGAGCCCTGCCAGTCCTATATCGCATCAAACATCGACCTCGACCGGGGTCTCGAGGTCCTTGTCAAGAAGCTTGAGGACGCAGGGATAGCCGACGACACCCTTATTGTCATGTGCACGGACCACTACCCCTACTTCCTTGGCAACGGCAACAACAACCCCGGGGACTCCACCGACTACTATAATGAGCTGACAAACGCCATAATCGGGGAGACGGACTCCGAAGCCGTGACCAGCCGCTACCGCAGCACCCTGCTCATGTGGTCCGGCTGCATCAAGGAGCCCATAATCGTGGACACCCCCTGCTCCTCCATCGACATCGTCCCCACCGTGGCAAATCTCTTCGGTCTTAAGTACGACTCAAGGCTCTACTCGGGCCGGGACATCTTCGCCACCAACTGGGAGGCGGACAAGTACAGCAGCACCGTCCCCGTGGTCATATTTGCCGACAGCGTAGCCATGAAGGGCAACAGCTGGATAACCCCCGCAGGGACCTATGAGTCCAGCACCAAAACCTTCACCCCCGCCCCCGGCGTCACGCTTGAGGACCAGAACGCCTACGTCGCCTCGGTAAAGCGCCTTGTGGCGGGAAAGATACAGAACGCCAAGCTCATCATAAGCCAGGATTATTATGCAAAAATCTTTGACTGATCATCCGTCCAGCAGTCCTCTCAGCCATTCCAGCCACTCAATCACCCGGAACTTCACCACATATCCTGTGTCCGCCCGGGTGATGAGCCGCACCTCCCCGTCGGTGAGGCCGATGGTCGCCGCGGCGTCGGGGTCAATCTCCGGCATCCCGCACACGGGCGGGAACACCACGCACCACCAGTTGTGCCCCTTCCCCTCGCCGATTATCACCCGCAGGGAGTTGTAAACTCCCGCCGGGAGGGAGAAGGTGTCGTACTCCGTGGTGGGAAAGCGCTCCCGGGCAAGGCTGACGGTGACGCTCCTGTCGGTTATCTCCGCCGCCGCGGCCCGGATTCCCTCAAGCTCGGAGGATATGATTTTCTCCGCCTCCCCGGCGTCTCCGGCCCCCTCGAGCCTCGGGGCCAGGTACTCGAGCACCGCGTCCCGGACCCGCAGCTTCTCGCTCTGGTCCGCCTCGGAGTCGGAGCTTGCCACCACATGGAGCCTGATAAGCTTTGAGCTCAGCTCCCGCGCCTCGCCCTGCGCCCCGAGCCCCAGTACAACGCACGCCAGCACCGCCGCCGCCAGGGCCTTCTCCCATATCTTCAGCTTCATAAAGCACCTCTCAGACTGCAAATTTTTTCAAAATAAAAATCGGACAATGCGTGTTCACAGCATTGCCCGATTTTTGTTTTTTTATTCCCAATTAGACTGATTTTTTTGCAGCTGTCTCAGCTTTTTTACGTTTTTTACAATGAAAATTTCGGCTCCGGGGACATTGACCTCCGGCTCCGTCCCATTCGGGAATACGCCGTACACCGCCGAGCCCGAACCGCTCATCACCGCGCCCAGCGCCCCCGCACCGACAAGGCGTGACTTTATATCCTCCACCTGCCGCCGCTGCGCCTCGGGAAGGGCCTCCTCAAATACATTGCCCAAAAGGCCGCATATCTTAAAAAGCTCCCCCGCCCTAAGGGCGTCCAGCATCCCACGGGTGTCCGGTCGGACCCTCACGGGGGTGTCGTCCAGCCTTCCGAAAAGATACGGCGTCGAGACGGAGAACTCCGGCTTCACTATGGCGATAACGCAGTCCGGAAGCTCCGGGGCGTCCTCCAATATCTCTCCCCGCCCCCGGCAGAGCCTCGTCCCGCCGAAAAGGCAGAAGGGCACGTCGGAACCCACACCCGAGGCGACGCTAACAAGCTCCCCGTCGGAAAGCCCTGTCCCGAGAAGGCCGTCAAGCCCCCGTATCACCGCCGCGGCGTCGGAGCTGCCCCCGGCAAGCCCCGCCCTGTCGGGTATGTGCTTCTCAATAGTTATGTCAACCGCTGTGTCCGTACAGCCCACATGGTCCAGAAACGCCTTTGCGGCCTTACCCGCAAGGTTATCAAGGTCCCTTGGAAGCCCGGGAACATCACACATAGCGCGGATGCCCTGTCCGCGCTTTACACTTATGTAAACCTCATCAGCCAGAGACGCCGTCTGCATGACCGTGACCAGCTCATGGTACCCGTCCGGGCGCTTATTGAGGACATCCAGCGTCAGGTTGATCTTGGCAAAGGCGCGCTCTCTCACACGGTCCGTCATTTTTCGCCCCCGAGATTGCGGATAAAGCGCCCCAGACGCTCCACAGCCGTCTCGATATTCTCCACCGAGGAGGCGTAGCATATTCTGGCAAAGCCCTCTCCCCCGGGTCCGAAGGCGGAGCCGGGGATGATGGCGACCCGCTCCTCCCGCAAAAAGGCGGTGCAGAATTCCTCGCTTGTGAGGCCGAAGGCGCCGATATTCGGAAACATATAAAATGCCCCTCTGGGCTCAAAGCAGCTTATTCCCAGCCCCCGAAGGCCCTTTAGAAGGAGCTTCCGGCGGTTGTCGTAGCTGTCGCGCATCATCTCGATGTCCCCGTCGCCGCAGCGCAGCGCCTCGATGGCGGCGTACTGGCTGGTGGTGGGGGCTGACATTATGCCGTACTGGTGTATCTTTATCATCTGCTTCAAAAGCGGCTTCGGCCCGCAGACGTAGCCCAGACGCCAGCCCGTCATGGCGTAGGCCTTTGAAAAGCCGTTGACAAGCAGTGTGCGCTCGTAAAGCTCAGGTATGTTCGCCGGGGAGACGTGATGTCCGCCGTAGGTGAGCTCTGCGTAAATCTCGTCGGAGAGGACCATTATGTCCGTCCCGCGAAGGACCTCCGCCAGCGCTTCAAGGTCCCCCTGCTCCATTATCGCCCCGGTGGGGTTATTTGGGTAGGGCAGGACGAGGAGCTTCGTTTTCGGCGTTATGGCGTCCCGGAGCTCCTCCGCCGTGAGCTTAAATTCGTTCTCCGCTTTTGTCTCGACATAAACGGGAACGCCGTTTGCCATTGTCACCAGCGGCCCGTAGCAGACAAAGCTGGGCGTGGGTATGATGACCTCGTCCCCGGGGTCCAGCACCGCCCGTATGCAGAGGTCAATGGCCTCGCTCCCGCCAACGGTGACGAATATCTCGTCCCGGGGGTCCCAGCGCAGGTCAAAACGCCTTGAGAGGTATTCCGCGACAGCCCCGCGAAGCCGGGACATCCCGGCGTTGGGGGTGTATTTCGTGTGACCCTGCTCCAGAGAGTATATGCCCGCCTCCCGGATGTGCCAGGGGGTCTTGAAGTCCGGCTCCCCTATCCCCAGGGATATGGCGTCGGGCATGGTGTCAAGAATGTCGAAAAAGCGGCGTATCCCCGAGGGCTGAAGGGTCCGGACATTTTTCGACATTATCTTCGTATAATCCATCATATGAACAGCGGACGCTCCTCCTGCTCGGGCTCCACAAGAAACGCCCTGTGCTTATCCTTGTAGCGCTTCATGATAAAGTGTGTGGCTGTGCTGATGACCCCGTCGATGGGCGCAAGCTTCTCCGCCACAAAGCGGCTGACCTCTCTTAGGGACTTGCCCGTGACTATCACGGAGAAATCAAAGCTCCCGGACATGAGATAGAGGCTCTCCACCTCGTCGTACTGGTATATCCTGCGGGCTATGCGGTCATAGCCGTCGTCCCGCTGGGGGGTGATTTTCACCTCAATGAAGGCGGTCACTGCCTCCTCGCTGGTCCTGTCCCAGTCCACAAGGGCAGTATAGCCGTTTATGACGTGCTCCTCCTCGCACCTGCGGATAGTCTCCCGCACATACGCCTCGTCCTTGCCCGTCATGGCGGCGAGCTCCGCGGGTGTGTAGCGGCTGTCCTCCTCCAGGAGCTTCAAGATGTCTTTCATTACCCATACCTCCATTTGACTGCGAATTAAAGATGATTGTACCACAGCGCGTGGAAAATTCCAATAGTATTTTGAATTTTTTTGCCTCTTCATTCCCAAAATAGCCAAACATTTATCATTTACCGAGTCAAAGACAGGCTGTATAATATATTCACCCTGAATAAGGGGTTTTCAATTAAGGAGGAATAACAATGGAGATACAGGCCATAGGCGCCAGGGCCTTTTCCGTTTACATACCCGAGGCGGAGCTGACAATGCGCCACATCCGCCCGGACAGCATCACCGCCGTGGAGGCCCGGGAGCTGGTGGAGGGGCTTATCGACCGGGCTGACACGGTGAGCCTCGAGCTCTTCCCCGGGCGGCACGAGGTGCTTATATTCGTCCGGCGCAGCTTCGGCGACCCGGAGATATACGCCTTTGCCGACCTGGAGGAGCTTTTGCGGGCGATTCTCGCCCTTGAGGGCTCGGCGGAGACGTCGCTTTTTCACTACGGCGGGCTGTGGATACTCGCCGTATGGCCCGGGTGCGAGGGGCACAGGGCGCAGCTTTCGGAGTTTGCCTCTCCCCTCGACGCGCCGCCGGGCTACATACTCCACCTTCGCGAGCACGGCAGGATAATTGCCGACGGCGACGCTGCGTCGGTGCTCAAAAACGCTTTTTTTACGAAAGCTTCACAATAATTTGCCATTTTACCCTTTTATTTTTTCTTTCCCTGTGGTATAATCCCATGAGTGACACGAGGGGAGGGAGAGCGATGCCAAAGGCAAAGGGCGTAAAGCCCGTGGCGCAAAACAGAAAAGCCCACCACGACTATTTCATTGAGGAGCGTTTTGAGGCCGGCATCGAGCTCTTCGGGACCGAGGTAAAATCCATCCGGGCGGGGAACGTAAATCTTAAGGACTCCTTCTGCGCCGTGAAAAACGGCGAGCTCTTCGCCTACAACCTCCACATCTCCCCCTATGAAAAGGGCAATATCTTCAACCGCGACCCCATGCGCCCGAAGCGGCTTCTCATGCACCGCCGGGAGATAAATAAGCTTCAGGCCCGGGTCCAGCAGGATGGCCTTACCCTCATCCCCCTGTCCCTCTACCTCAAGGACTCCCTTGTGAAGGTGGAGCTGGGCGTCGCCCGGGGCAAAAAGCTCTACGACAAGCGTGAGAGCTCCGCAAAGCGTGATGCGGACAGGGAGATCGACCGCACCATGAAGGAAAAATTCCGGTAATATTACAGGAAAGGAAATAAATAATATGTCTAACCCCATAGCCACTATTGAAATGGAGGACGGCAAGGTCATAAAGGCCGAGCTCTACCCCGACATCGCGCCCATCTCCGTCGCAAACTTCATCTCTCTGGCAAACAAGGGCTTTTACAACGGGCTCATCTTCCACCGGGTCATAAAGGACTTCATGATCCAGGGCGGCTGCCCCAAGGGCAACGGCACCGGCGGCCCCGGCTACTGCATCAAGGGCGAGTTTGCCGCCAACGGCGTCGCCAACCCCTTAAAGCACGAGCGCGGCGTCCTCTCCATGGCCCGCACCAACGTGCCCGACTCCGCCGGCAGCCAGTTCTTCATCGTCCACGCCGACTCCCCCCATCTGGACGGCCAGTACGCCGCCTTCGGCAGGGTCACGGATGGCATGGACGTGGTGGATGAGATAGCCTCCGTCCGGGTGGACTACAACGACAGGCCCCGCAAGCCCCAGGTGATGAAGTCCGTCACCGTCGATACCTTCGGCGTGGACTACGGCGAGCCCGAGAAGGTGTGAGCATGAAGATCGCTCTCATCACAGGCGCGTCCTCCGGGCTTGGCAGGGAGTACGCGCTCCAGCTCCACGAGGCCTTTCCCGAGGTGGAGGCCGTGTGGCTCATCGCCCGGCGCAGGGCCCTTCTTGACGAGCTGGCATCCAGACTTCCCATCCCCGCCGTGCCCGTGGCGCTGGATTTGACAAACGATTCCGACATGAACGCCCTCGGAGAAAAGCTTAAGGAGGAGTCCCCGGAGATCGAGCTTCTTGTCAACTGCGCCGGATGCGGATACCTGTCCAATGTGGCTGACACCGACCCCGGGCTTCTCACCAGAATGACGGACCTCAACATGCGGGCAATTACCCTCGTCACCCGCACCGCCCTGCCATACATGGTCACAGGCGGGCACATCGTCAACGTCAGCTCCATCGCCTCCTTCTGTCCCAACGCCAGAATGACGGTGTACAGCTCCACAAAGGCGTATGTCTCCTCCTTCTCCCTCGGCCTTCGTGAGGAGCTGCGGGACCAGAGGATCTCCGTCACCGCCGTGTGCTCCGGCCCCATGGACACGGAGTTCCTCGACGTGGGCGGCATAAAGGGCAACTCAAAGATGTTCCGGACCCTCCCCTACTGCGACCCCAAAAAGGTCGCCGCGGGCAGCTACCGGGCCGCAAAGGCCGACCGGGCCTTCTACACGCCCCGGGTCTTCTTCAAGCTCTACCGCTTTCTCGCAAAGGTCCTCCCCAGCACCATCGTAGTAAAATTAGCCAAAACCTGATAATCATCACCATTGCAACCTTTCGCCGCCCCAGCGGTAAAAGAAAACAAATAGTACCCCCATCCCCCATTCGCTCAGCGAATAAATCAAAATATTCTTCCTTTTTGATTCCAAACGTGAGCCCAGCGCAGCGGGTCACGTTTGGAGAGGAGGAGCAAAGTCAGCGTGTGAGGGGTGTGGCGGGCGCCCATGGCGTCTGCCGCACCCCGAGCCAACGCGACTTTCGCGACGACGAGGGGGCGTACCGGTTTCGACGGGGACGCGGAGGGTCGAATAGCGGGCGGATGTGCCTGACATCCATAAAACGGGCATCTTATAAATTAAAGAACAACGATTACGCTGTTCCTGTCGCTGCTTAAGCAGTGACCGTTCTGCCCCGGAGTTCCACGGCCGGGGACAGGGCGTCGATTAGTGGAGAACGTGAGCGCGGAAAGCTTTGACCGCGCCATGCACAATGAAGCTACCAACCCCTGAGGCGTGACGGCTTGCCTCACGGCGCGGAAAAGGGCTTTGCCGAAATAACCGTCTGCGCCCGGAGAAGTTCGATCGGATGTGTTTTCGGACAGGAGTTCAACTCTCCTCGCCTCCACCACGAAAAAGTCCCGAAATCCGCAGGATTTCGGGACTTTTTCGCGTTTATATATTCAAATAATAATATTTTAAATACGGTATGTCCCCAGAATGTACCTCTCCCTGAAGCCCTCGCTCTCCCCCGGGGCGGCGAGGTCCGTGGCAATTTTCGAAATAACGCCTCTGAGCTCCAGCGCGGTGAGGAATTTTTCCGGTATCGCCCCGGCGCCCAGGGACGCGCCGAGGATATTCCCGGTAATGGAGCCTGTGGAGTCGCTGTCCCCGGAGTGGTTGACGGAGGCTGTCAGCGCGGCCTCGATGTCATCGCTGTACCTGGCGGCGCAGAAAAGGGCGATGGCGAGGGCCTCGTCCCCCACCCAGCCCTCTCCGAGACTTGTGACGGCGTCCAAGTCGTCCTCGGCGCTGCCGGCAAGCTCCAGAGCGGACAGGATGAGAAGCCGGAATTTTCCCAGGCTCGGCGCCGCGGGGAAGATCCTCTCCAGCACCGCAAGTCCCTCACGGGCGGCCTCCGGGACAGGCATCCCGTCCTCGGACACTCTCCGGACAATGTGGGCAAGCAGCGCCGCAGGCAGCCACGCCCTGTCGCCGCCGTGGGTCAGCGCCGCGGCATCGGCGGAGAGGCGGTCCATCTCATCGATATTCATGGCCGCAGGGCCCGTTTCCCCGAAAAAGAGCCCCACCGGGGCTACGCGCATCACGCCCCCGCAGCCGAAGGAGTTGTTTCGTGGCTTTTTTATGGAGCCCGGCCTTCCGCCGCAGAGCGAGCCCATACAGGTCGTGCCCGGGGCGCGGCTGGCCCAAATCCCCGGGACATTCAGAAGCCACGACCTCCCCTCCCCGGCCTCATAGTCGGGGCAGTCGTCGGACTGAGTGGCGTACCAGTCCAAATACGCCTCCCATATACCCTTCACCCAGTTCCCGTCCCCGGCAAAGGCGGAGAGAAGCCCGGAGGCCGTGAACAGCGTCATCTGTGTGTCGTCGGATATACGCGCCGCTCCCCGCGTAAGGTCAAATTCCCTTATCCCTCCGGGTCCGTAGCGCTTTTTTATTGTGGTGTCGCGGAGAAATTCCACCGGGTAGCCGAGGGCATCCCCCGCCGCCCCGGCAAGCAGGCAGCCGAGGAGCTTGTCATATTCCCTCACGGATCAACACTCCTTACATAAGATAAATCTATTTAAATTGTAGCACCCTTTTCCTCCGTTTTCAACTAAAAAACCTTCATCCCCGCACCCGTTCCGCCGCCATAATCGGACAATATTTGTACAAAGTGTTAAATTATTCTTCATCTACTTGATTAATCTGGTGAAATATTGCATAATGAACATAATATCCCGATAATTGGGAGTTTGTTTTGGGATATTATCATAAAAATGAGAGGGAGAAATCAATATGTATCTGACGCCTTTGCAAAAGGCCGCCTACGGCATCGGAGCCGTCGGCAAGGACATGGTCTACGCTCTTTCAGCCACCTATGTCATGTACTACTATCAGGACCTTCTCGGGCTGTCCTCCACCTTCGTGGGGCTCATCCTGATGATTGCCCGGGTGTTTGACGCCCTCAACGACCCGTTCATGGGCATACTCGTGGCAAAGACAAAGACCCGCTGGGGCAGGTTCCGCCCGTGGCTGCTGTCGGGGACGGTGCTCAACGCCTTCACTCTATATGCCCTGTTTGCCGCGCCGGATCTCTCCGGCACCGGGCTCATGGTTTTCTTCTCCGTCGTATACATACTCTGGGGCACCACCTACACCATGATGGACATACCCTACTGGTCCATGATCCCCGCGATAACCTCCACCCCCTCCGACCGTGAAAATCTCTCCGTCGTCGGGCGCACCTGCGCCGGAGTTGGGTCCGCCCTCATCACCGTCGGCACCGTCAAGGCGGTGTCACTCCTTGGCGGCGGCAGCGAGAGGTCCGGGTTTGCCCGCTTTGCGCTGATAGTCTCCGTTATATTCGTCATTGCCGAGGTCATATGCACCCTGCAGGTCCGTGAGCACGACATCGGCAGGATGGAGACATCCACCATTCCCCAGATGTTCAGGGCCCTCTTCCGCAACGACCAGGCGATGATAACCGTGCTGTCAATACTGCTCATCAACGCGGCCCTCTATCTCACCTCGAACCTCGTTATTTACTTCTTCAAGTACGACATCGGCGGCGCCCAGTGGCAGGATAACTACACCCTGTTCACCATGGTGGGCGGCGTATTTCAGATACTCGGCATGATGGTGGTCTACCCCTTCCTCCGCAGGGAGCTTGGCAATACCCAGATTTTCAAGGCCGCCCTCGGCGCCGCCATGCTGGGCTATGCCCTCATCCTCGCGGTGTGCTTTATGGGCTTTGCGGAAAACATGGTGCTAATCTGCGTGTGCGGAGCGCTGGTATTTGCCGCCAACGGCATACTCACCGTCCTCACCACGGTGTTCCTCTCCAGCTCCGTGGACTACGGCGAGCTCAAGACCGGCAGGCGTGAGGAGTCTGTCATATTCTCCATGCAGACCTTCGTCGTCAAGGCCGCCTCGGGCCTTGCGGTGTTCGTCACCGGCATCGGCCTTGACCTCATCGGCCTTGTGGGCAACAACGACACCGAGGAGACCGTGGTCGCCGTGCAGTCCTCCGGGACAATTATGGGGCTTCGGCTGCTCATGACGGTCCTGCCCATTTTGGGGCTTGTTGCGGCGTTCTTATTCTTCGTCAGAAAATTCACCCTCACCGATGAGCGCGTTGAGGAGATAGCAGAGACTCTCAATTCAAGAAGGGAGAAATAAAATGCTGATTCGCTGGACCGCCATTGTCAAGACCGCCTCCGGTCCGGAGGTCCTCTCCGGGCGGAGGAGCTTTGACTGGGGCGATGAGCTCCGCATCCGTGAAGAGCTCCCCCCGGGGGAGATAGTGTCGGTAAAGGCGGGGATACCCCTCGCGGTGCTCGGCGGCGAGAGGATATTCATGAACGGCTACCAGACATGGACCTCCTGCCCGGAGATGTCCGTCAGGGGCAGCATCCGCGGCATCACGGGCGTGCCCCGGGCGGAGCTTCTCAGCACCGGGCTTGACATGAGCGGCGACTACCGCTTCACCTCCTACCCCGACCGCCCCGGCGTCACCCACGGCGTGAGCTGGTGCACCTTCCGGCGGCTTAAGGAGTACAGGCTCCTGGCGTCCCTTGACGAAAAGCCCGGTTACACGCTTTTCAGGTACGATGTGCAGACAGGACTTCTCACCATAGAGCGCGACTGCTCAGGCATAAGCTGCGGCGGGGAGTACCCGCTTTTCGACCTCATTGCCCTTCGCGGCGGCGAGGACGAGGTGTATGACCGCTGGTTCTCCGCCATGGGAGTAGTCCCCCGCCCCGCCCCCAGGCTTTTCGGATACTCAAGCTGGTATAACCGCTTCACCGACATAAACGGCACCACCCTGCGGGTGGACCTCAACGGCTGCCGGGGGCTTTTATCCCCTGGGGACGTATTTCAGGTGGACGACGGCTGGGAGCCCGCTGTTGGCGACTGGCTTGAGCCGGACCCCAGGCGCTTCCCCTCAGGCATGAGGCGGCTTGCGGACGACATCCATGACGCGGGCTTCAGGGCCGGTCTGTGGCTTGCGCCCTTCGCCGCAAAGCGCGGGTCGGCTCTCGCCGAGAAGCACCCGGAATTTCTCCTGACCTCCGGCGGCGAGCCCGTGCCCATGGGACCCAACTGGGGCGGCTTCTACGCGCTGGACATGGACGTGCCCGGCGTGCGCAGCTACCTTGAGGAGGTCTTTGACCGGGTGATCGGCGACTGGGGCTTTGACCTTTTGAAGCTGGACTTCCTCTTTGCCGCCGCACCCTTCGGCACTCAGACGGAGACCCGCGGGGCGAGGATGGAGCGGGCGATGGACCTCATACGGGAGCTTGCCCGGGACGTGCCCATACTTGGCTGCGGCGTCCCGGTGATGCCCGCCTTCGGGAAGGTGGAGTACTGCCGAATAAGCGGCGACGTGTCCCTCAACTGGGACGGCGACCCCCGGGACAGGCACAGGGAGCGGGTATCCACGCGCCTCGCCCTTTTAAACACCATCTTCCGCCGGGAGCTCAACGGGCGGGCCTATCTCAGCGACCCGGATGTGATATTCCTCCGGGAGGATAACCTGCGGCTCACCGATGAGCAGAAGCTGCTTTTAGGCCGGGTAGACGCCCTTCTTGGCGGCGTCATGCTCATCTCCGACGACCCGGGGACATACAGCGACGAGCAGCGGCGGCTTTATGCCGAGCTTCGGCACCTGACAGGCGCCCAAAACGTCCGCTTTGACCCGGATAAGTTTGAGTTTTCCTTCACCCTTGACGGCGAGGATTACACCCTCCCGGTCCCGGTGGACTGGTTTTAATACAAAAGGAGTCTTACAATGATACGCATCTATGCTGACAGCACCAATGACCTCACCCCGGAGCTCTGGGAGAGGTACAACATCCGCGTCATCCCCCTGTACGTCAACATGGGGGACAAGACCTACATCGACTGGCAGAACATCTCGCCGGATGAGCTCTACGCCTGGTCAGACGAGCACAACACCACCCCCGTCACCGCCGCCTTTTCCCTTGGCGACGCGGAGAGCGCCCTCCGGGAGGCCATCGACAAGGGCGAGGACGTGATATTCTTCGGTATCTCCTCGGGCCTTTCCGCCTCCTGCAACACCTTCCGCATAGCCGCGGAGAACCTGGATTACTCGGACCACGTCGCCGTTATAGACTCCCGGAACCTGTGCACCGGGATAGGTCTTCTCATCCTCAAGGCGGCGGAGAAGATCGAGGCCGGGGAGACGGACCTGCGCAGACTTGAGGATTATGTAAACCACTTTATCCCCTATGTCCGCACCACCTCGGTCATTGAGACCCTGACCTACATCCACCGTGGAGGGCGGTGCAGCGCGGCAACGGCCCTCATCGGCAGCTACCTCAAGATCAAGCCGAAGATACTTGTGAAGGACGGCGGCCTGGGCGTGGCGAAGAAGTACCGCGGAAAGCAGCCCGACGTGATACGCAAGTATTATGAGGACATCGAGCCGCTTTTGAAGCAGGCCGACCCCGACCACGTCTTTATCTCCCACACCGGGAGGCTCCCGCAGGAGATAATCGACGAGATTGCCGACCGCGTCCGCGCCCTGGGGCACTTCAAAAATGTCCACGTCACCCGTGCAGGTTCTGTCGTGACCATCCACTGCGGCCCGGGGACGCTGGGGGTATTCTACGTCGCCTCCGACCCCAACGCGGGCTGGTGAGAAAACGATATTTTTATCCCCGGCGGGGCTTTGGCTCCGCCGGGGAATTTTTTATTCTCTGCCTTTGCCTCCGGGATTTTAACAATCCGGCATTTTTCATGCGTTTTTGTATATTTGTACAGTTTTTTGTTGAAGCTTCGGGGAAAATCTGTTAAAATGTATTTAGAAATGAAAATTATTTCGGGAAAGGACTGATCGGCATGGAACAGATGAAGCTCAACAACAGGAGAACGTTTCTTGTGGGGCTGGCGTTTTTGTCCATCTGCGCCTTCTGGCAGATGTACGACAACGTGGTGCCTCTAATACTGCGCAAGACCTTCAACCTTGACGAGTCAATAACAGGCATGATAATGGCGGCGGACAACATTCTGGCGCTGTTCCTGCTGCCGCTTTTCGGCGGGCTCTCCGACAGGACAAGCTCAAAGCTCGGGCGGCGAACTCCCTTCATCCTGGTGGGCACGGTCATCGCGGTGGTGCTGATGAACCTACTCCCCATCCTCGACAACAGCTACTGCGCCGCGGCTGCGCCCTTTAAGTTTATCTCCTTCGTTATAGTCCTTGGGCTTCTTTTGGTGGCGATGGGCATCTACCGCTCCCCCGCCGTGGCCCTCATGCCCGATGTGACGCCAAAGCCCCTGCGCTCTAGGGCAAACGCCATAATAAACCTCATGGGCGCCGTGGGAGGTATTATTTACCTTGGCGTGGCGGCGGTCCTCTACCCCACCTCCAAAACCTCCCTCCTTGACCATGTGAACTACCAGCCCCTTTTCATCATCGTATCTGTCATAATGCTGGCCTCTCTGGGACTTCTGCTTCTGACCATCAGGGAGCCGGAGCTTGCGCGGCAAAATCAGGAGCTGGAAAAGCGCCATCCGGAGTGGAACCTCGCCGAGGACGACGGCTCCGGGCATGAGACCCTCCCCGCCCCGGTGAAGAAGTCTCTGGGCTTTCTTCTCGCCTCCATTGCCCTCTGGTTCATAGGCTACAACGGCGTCACCACCTGGTTCACCACCTACATAGACGAGGTCATGGGCGAGGGCCTCGGCGGCGCCTCCACCTGCCTCATGGTCGCCACAGGCGGGGCAATAGTCAGCTACATCCCCATCGGCATGGTGGCATCAAGGATTGGCCGGAAAAAGACCATCATGTGCGGCATCATACTCCTTGCGGCCTGCTTCATGGGCGGGTTCGTGCTGACCACCGTTTTTGACTCGATAAACCTCATCATGTATGCCGCATTCGCGCTGGTGGGCCTCGCCTGGGCGGCGATAAACGTAAACTCCCTGCCCATGGTGGTGGAGATGTGTCGCGGCTCTGACATTGGCAAATTCACCGGCTACTACTACACCGCCTCCATGCTTGCGCAGGTCATCACCCCCGTTATCGCCGGAACGCTGATGAAGCAGATAAGCTACCGCATACTCTTCCCCTACGCCGCCCTGTTCGTGGCGCTGAGCTTCGTAACCATGCTCTTTGTCAGGCACGGCGACGTGAAGGCCCAGCCCAGGCGCGGGCTGGAGGCGTTCGAGGATATGGACAGTTAAAAAGGAGGTATAAAAATGAAAAAAGCCGCAGCAGCCGCGCTGGCGCTGACCTCCGCGGCGGCGATCTCCGCAGCTCTCTACGCCGCCGCCCTCTCCCCGAGAAGGGATTTTCCCGGCTGGGACGAGCTGTCCCAGTACCGCTACGCCCACCGGGGACTGCACGATTTGGAAAACGGCATCCCGGAGAACTCCATCTCCGCCTTTCGCGCCGCCGTGGACCACGGCTTCGGCGCGGAGCTGGACGTCCACCTGATGAGGGACGGGAATCTGGCGGTGGTCCACGACAGCGACCTTGAGCGCGTCACGGGCAAAAGCGCGAGGATAGAGGAGCTGGCGCTGGAGGACCTTACCGACTACCCGCTCAGCGGCTCCGGGGAGTGCGTACCGCTTTTCGAGCAGGTGCTGGAGGTGTTCTCCGGAAAAACACCGCTGATAATCGAGCTCAAGACATCAAACGGCAACTCAAAGGCCCTGACAGACGCGGTAATGGAAAGGCTCAGGTCCTACCAGGGCCCCTACTGTATCGAGTCCTTCGACCCCCATGTGCTGATGGTCCTGCGCTCCTCCTACCCCGACGTCATACGCGGGCAGCTGAGCGAGAACTTTTTAAGGTACAAAAATAACCTCCCCCTCCCCGCAAAAACGGTGATGGCAAATCTGCTGACCACCTTCCTGACAAAGCCGGACTTCATAGCCTACAACCATGTGGACCGGGACGGGCTGAGCCTTCGGACGATGAAGAAGCTCTACAAGGTCCATGAGGTGAGCTGGACCATCCGCGACCCGGAGACCCTGCGGGCTCTGGAGGCCGAGGGAGTGCAGACGATTTTTGAGGGCTTCATCCCCGATTAACGGGACATTTTACCGCAATTTGTACATTTTAACTCCACACAATAACCAAATCCTGCCTATTGAAAAAGGCAGGATTTTGGTGTATCATATAGTCATTATATTGGACACGCTGTACGATTAATTGTATTGCCAATGGGGCCAGGCCCGATTGGCGGGTAAAATGCTTAAGGTGGTATAAAAATGTCATACAGGATAATTTCAGACGGCTCCTGCGACCTCCCGGAGGAGCTTGCGCGGGAAAACGGCATCCACATCGTCCCCTTCTATGTGACCATGGACGACAGGACGTACATCAAGGAAAATGTGGAGATTTCAAAATCCGACTTCTACAAGTGGATGGTGGAGCACCCGGACAAATTCCCCAAAAGCTCCATGCCCCCCGCCACTGACTTTCTGGCGGCCTTTGAGGAGGCCGCGAAGGCCGGGGAGGACATAATCTGCCTCACCATTACCAGAAAATTTTCCTCCTGCCTCGAGGTGGCAATGGCTGCGAAGGAGCTCCTTTACGATGAGTACCCGAACATAAGGGTGGAGGTAATTGACTCCACCGTTGACACGGTCCTCCAGGGGCTTGTGGTGATGGAGCTTGTGAAGCTCCGGGACGCGGGCTTTGACTTTGAGGAGTCCGTCCGGCGGATAAAGGCCATACTCCCCTCCGGGAGGATATTCTTCACCGTGGGAAATCTCGACTACCTGCGGGCCGGGGGCCGCATCGGTAAGCTCGCCGGTATGGCCGGGGCGCTTCTTGGCATAAGGCCGCTCATAACCCTTAAAGAGGGGGAGATATTCCCCTCCGGCATCACCCGCTCAAGGAAGAAATCCATGGACATGGTGGGAAAGCTCGCGGCGTCATACGTTAAGGAGAATTTCGCCTCCCCAGCCGAGTATGCCGCCTCCATCGGCTACGGCTACGACTACGCCGAGGGCGAGGTCTTTCGCGACAGGATAGCCGAGCACCTCGCCGCCATAGGCCACGACGTCACCATGCCCATCCACCACATCGGCGCCGCCATCTCCGTCCACACCGGTCCCTACCCCCTGGGCTTCGGGATAGTGAGAAAGGCCGATCTCACAAAATAAACAAAATGCGCAAAAAGTTGAGGACCGCCAAAATGGCGGTCCTCAATTTTTCTGCTTGTCAAAAAACTCAAATTCAATATTTTTCCGGCGACATATGCGTCGGAAAAAATCCCTTTTGTCGCATAAGTGCCGCCTGCGGCGGCGCACAGGGCGGCAGAAGGGTAATTTTATCTGAATTTAGCAAAATTCAGATAAAATCACCCGCACGTTCCCCCTTGGCGGAAAATCCCGCAGGGCTTTTTCGACAGTCTGTTTTTTATTTCCTTATCTTCTCTATTATTGCGTTTATCCTGTCGGTGAGCTTTGCAAGGTCCTTTGTCGCCATGCCCTCGCAGTCCCTGACGGCGGCGGCGAGGCGGTTCACGGCGTCCACAAGGCGCTGGAACGCCTCGTTTGCGCGCTTGCGGGCGGGGGACATGGGCTTCTCCTTCTTCACCCGCACTCCCTCGGTGAGGCGCACAAACTCATTTTTCCCAAGGTCGTACTCCGTGCCGGAGAAGGGCGCGTAGGCGTCAAGCCCCCGCTCCTCCCGGAGGCATCTGGCAAACTCCTCGCAGGCGCCTTCGTCGCCGTGGTTCACAAATATCTTCGTTGGCTTTTCGGCAAAGCCGGAGATCCAGTCGAGAAGTCCGTTCCTGTCCGCGTGGCCCGAGATTCCGGGGAAATACTCTATCTCGGCGTTCACCGCCACGTCGTCCCCAAAGAGCTTCACCGTCTTTGCCCCGTCGAATATGTACCGCCCCAGTGTCCCCACGGCCTGATAGCCCACGAACAGCACCATGCACTCGGGCCGCCACAGGTTATACTTCAGGTGGTGCCTTATCCGCCCGGCGTCGCACATGCCGGAGGCGGAGATAATGACCTTCGGCTCAAAGTCCGTGTTCAGGTTCCGCGACTCCTCCGTTGATGTGGTGAGGTACAGTCCCTCGAACACCAGCGGGTTCTCCCCCGCCGCCATCACGGCCTTAGTCTCCTCGTCGAGGTACTGGGTGTCGCACTGCATGAAAACCGAGGTGGCCTCGTTCGCCAGCGGACTGTCAACATAGACGGGCCAGACGCCGTGCCCCTTTACGAGCCCCGCGTTTTTTATCTCCCTTATGAAATATAGTATCTCCTGCGTCCTGCCCACGGCGAAGGATGGGATTATCACGTTCCCGCCCCGGTCCAGGGTCCTCTGTATGAACCCCGCCAGCGTCTCGATATACCCCTGCCGCTCCTCGTGGAGGCGGTCGCCGTAGGTGGACTCCACCAGCAGGTAGTCCGTCCTCTCCACCCGCTCCGGGTCGCAGATTATGGGCTGGTCCGTGTTGCCCACGTCCCCGGAGAAAACTATCTTCTTCGTCTCCCCGCCCTCGTGGAGCCACGCCTCGATGCACGCCGAGCCCAGAAGGTGCCCGATGTCCGTGAAGCGCACCGCGAGGCTCTCGTTTATCTGGATGACCCTGCCGTACTCCTGCCCGCGAAAGAGCTTCAGCACGCCCTCCGCGTCATTTAAGTCGAAAAGCGGCGGCACGTCCGGCTCGCCGGCCCGGCGGGCCTTGCGGGTCTTGTACTCCGCCTCGGACATCTGGATGTTGGCGCAGTCGCGAAGCATTATCTCGCACAGGCTTCTTGTGGCGTCGGTGGTGTACACCGCGCCTCGAAAGCCCCTTTTGTAAAGAAGAGGCAGATTGCCTGAGTGGTCCACATGGGCGTGGGTGAGGAGCACGCACTCAATGTCCTTCTCCGCCACCGGAAGGGGCGCCGTCTCAAAGGTGGTGGAGCCCTGCTTCATGCCGCAGTCTATGAGGATGTGGTGCCCGCCGACCTCGAGGAGCGTGCAGCTCCCGGTGACATCGTGCGCCGCGCCAATAAATGTGATTTTCATTGAATCTACCTCCGAAATAGTGTATAATGTTATGACGTCCAAGGAAAATTTCATTAAGGAGCTGATAAAATGGAGCTGAAAACCGATATTTTTTCCCTGTTTAACGACCAGTGGGCACTGCTCACCGCCGGGGACAGGGAAAGCTTCAACACAATGACCATAAGCTGGGGCGGCGCCGGGACCCTCTGGGGGAGGAGCGTCGTCACCGTGTATGTAAAGCCCGTGCGCTTTACCCATCAGTTTATGGAGCAAAGTCCCTTCTTCACCGTGAGCTTCTATCCCGAGGAGTACCGCAGAGCCCTGATGCTCCTTGGCTCAAGGTCCGGCAGGGACGGCGACAAAGTCAGCGCATCCGGCCTGACACCCAGATTTCTCGAAAACGCCGTCACCTTCCGGGAGGCGCAAACCACCCTCCTGTGCCGGAAGCTCTACCGTCAGGACATGGACATCTCCGCCATACCTCCGGAGGCCATGGGAAATTACAGGACCGAGGCGCCCCACACCATGTATATAGGCGAGGTGGTTGACATAATCAAGTAACTTGTCCTCAAAAACCCCCTGAATCGGCTTAAAGTCGATCCTACTCGACCTGCATTTCCACGAGATACGCCCGGCAGGGCGCGCCCTCGTGCCCGGCGAGGTTCAGCGGCGCCGCCGAAAGGAGATAGCGCCCCTCCGGAACGCCCGTGAGCACTACGCCCTCAAGCAGAGCCATCCCCGCGCCGAGGAGCCTCCTGTGGACCTCCAGCGTCGCCCCATCCGGCCCGAAGGTCTGGCTCTCGTTGCCCAAAAGCAGCAGCCCCGCTCCGGCAAAGGCCTCCGCCCCGTCGGGCATAACCGTTGCGGGCCCGGAGATGAGTATCCTCTCTCCCCCGCCAAGGGCCCTCGCCCTTGCGATTATCTCCTCCGCCGCCCGCGCCGTCACGCCGCCAGAGCGGTAAACCACCGCGCACCAGCCCGCGAAGGGCTCAAGACCCAGCTCGTCCAGCTTCTTCCCGTCCTCAAGGAAGTGATAGGGCGCGTCCACATGGGTGCCGTTGTGGGCGCACATGGAGAAGGCCGTCAGGTTGCACCGCCCGGAGTCGGAGATAGTGCGCACAAACCGCGCCTCCGGCGCGGGGTCGCCGGGGAAAACCATACAGGACAGCACCTCCTGAGAGATGTCGTAAAGCTTCATACCATTGCCTCCTTTGTTCATCGCGGGAACATATCCATGGCCACGGGTGTGTAAAACATCTGTCTCACCAGATTCTGATCGGAGGTCCTTCCCAATATCCACATGAGCTTCGCGATAACCGCCTCCGTGGTCATGTCGTAGGCCTCCAGCACTCCAAGGCCGCTCTTGAGCCGATGGCCCACATGGTATACGCCGATGTCCGAGCCCTCGTTCTCCACCTGGGTCGTGACCACAGCCAGCTTCCCGCGCCCGCGCCACTCCCGGATGCACTCGTAAAATCCCCCCGCCTCAGGCAGTCCGCCGACGCCGAAGCTCTCAATGACCACCGCCTCGTTGCGCTCAAAGAGGAAGTCCAGCACCTCCCTGTCCGTCCCCGGGATGAGCTTCAAAAGGGCCACGCCCTCGCAGAGCCGGGTGGAGAATTCCGGCTCCGACAAGCACTCCTGCCTTATGAAGCGCACCACACTCCCGTCCCGTATTACGCCCAAGTCCGGGTAGTTGATGCTGGAAAAGGCGGAGAAGCTCTTGGACCTGGTCTTTTTTGCCCGGGTGCCAAGTATTACCTTGTGGTCAAAGACTATGGACACCCCGGGCATATCCGAGGCCGCGCAGAGGAACGCGTCCCGGAGATTCACCTTGGAGTCTGTGGAGTCCACGCCGATGGGCTTCTGCGCCCCGGTGAGAACTATGGGCTTTGGACTGCCCCTCACCATGTAGCTCAGCGCCGCCGCGGTGTAAGCCAGCGTGTCCGTGCCGTGGGTGATGACAAATCCGTCGTAGTTTACATAATTATCCCTGACACACTGGGCGATGAGGCGCCAGTGGGTGGGGGTGAGGTTCGTGCTGTCGAGCCTGAATGGCTCCACACTGTCCACATGGAAGCTCCGCCCGATTTCCGGGACGAAGTCCAGAAGCCCCTGGGCCGAGATCTCCGGCGCCAGCCCCTCCCCGGTCTCCTGGGAGGCTATCGTGCCGCCTGTGGCGACAAGCAGTATCTTTTTCATCTCTATCCCTCATTTGCAAAGCCCGCCCCCGCGTAAGGCTGCGGGCTCCCTGCGGAGTTTTGTGCTTTTTGTCCTGAAAGGCAGGACATTTCTCCCGCTTTCCCGTCAAATTATACCACACATCTCAATGCATTTCAATACAAATCAAAATTCCCGCCCGGAATCATATTTTTTCTTTTCCCCCTGTCCCCTTTTCCCTTTTTTGAGCGAATTATATTATGTGGGGAATATATCAGAAACTTCACAAAGCTTGGAGGAAAATAAGATGTTTTGCAGTAATTGCGGAAACCAGATCCGTGACGGCGCGAAGTTTTGCGGCAAGTGCGGCACTCCCGTTGAGGAGGAGCCCGCTCCCGCCCCTCAGCCCGCCGAGATAACCCCCGCACCCGCATCCCATCCGGCACAACAGGCGGCGCCTCAACAGACTGTTGCCCCGCAGGCGCCTGTCTTTACGCCTCCCACTCAGCAGGCGCCCGTATTCACCCCACCCACTCAGCAGACGGCTCAGCAGGCGCCCGTTTTTACCCCTCCCACCCAGCAGCAGGCGCCCCGGCAGACATTCCAGAGCACAAACACTCAGCCCGCGCCCCAGCCTGCGCAGAATAACTACACCTCGCCGCGGACTTATGACCCCTACAACCCCTACGGCAGCTCCACCGAGCAGCAGATAAAAGCCAAAAAGGCAAAGCCCCTCTACGCGATTTTGGCGGCCCTCCACATAGCGCAGATAGTCCTCTGGTTCCAGGACTTCATCCGCCTCTCCGCCTCCGCCTATGGCTACAAGGCCGAGGAGTCGGGCTCCATCGCCTTTATCTGGTCTGAGGAGATTTCGACCGATGCCGTAACCTATTTCTATATGGCCATTTTCGTTATCGCCATCATTTTGGCCCTGATACCCATTTTTAACAAAAAGCTCCGTCGCCGCAGGATGATATTCTCAAAGATCACCGCCCTGCTCACCCTCGCTATGCAGATATTTGTTATCACCGCCGTGAACGACAACGCCGGGCGTGTCGTCAATGTCAACGTCACCCTCCTCGGGTGGCTCTACATAGCCATCACCCTCGGCATATTCTTCTTTACCATGTACATATCCCACCTCACAAAGCAGTCGTAAAAAGCCAAGGGCCAGGTGACAGTAAAAAGCTTCTCCGGGCGGAGATTATTAATTTGATCGGTTCTTCACCTCTATATGCGCTTGCGCGCCTGCCCGGCCCCACTCGGGGGCCGGGCGCTTTTTTGTCGAAATTATTCATTTTTCACCGCAAAAAAAGCAGACATCGATGAATGTCTGCTTTTTTATTAAGAAATATTTCACTCCCGGAAGAAGTATATGCTCCCGGATATGTAGGACAGTATCTCGTCAACTGTGACATCGTGCCTGCGCATATCCTCCTCTCGGACGGAGTAGTAGAGGTTGTGGGGCGCGCTGCCCGTTCGGACGGAGTAGGCAAAGCAGTTCATTATCTCCGCCGTTATCACCTCATAGGGGAAGGCCAGGCCGTTTGTCCCCATTGCCCCCACCAGCAGGTTTCTCGCCCTGTCCCCCAGACGCTTGCACTGGTTGAACACCTCTATTATTATCTCCCGGGAGTCCACGCCCTCCACTGCGTCCACGTTGTGGGAGCTGTAATACACCGCGTTTTTCTGTGAGTTTGCTATTAGAAGAAGCTGGAGCGTAAGCTCTGCCCCGTCGGACGTTATGGGTACGCTGAGCAGCACGGAATCCTTAAACTGCATCTCCTGCCCGCCGTCCGGGTGCCCCAGCTGGCTCACCTTCGCCTCATCAAGAAGCTCCTGAAGCTTATCAAGGGTCACATTGTAGTCGTCCAGAAGCCTCTTGCAGACCCACTTCAGTATCCCCGCGTTGGAGGATATGTCGAGCCGTGAGGAGCGGTCCACGCCCATGGCAAACACCGTGTGCTCAAGCTCCCCGGGGCAGGTCTTTATAAGGTAGTCCATGTTCTCCTGAAAGTCCCCACGCATGATGGATATGGTCCTCCGAGGGGACTGGCTGACCTCCATGGAAACTACCCGCTCGCCGCACCTGCATTTCTCCACAAGCTCCGAAAAGTCCGGGTCGTCCCAGTCAAACTGCATGAACTGGTGGTCGTCGAGAAGATACCTGTATTTATAACTCAGCTTGAAGTCCCCGCGCTTTATGATTATCAGGGGCTTTCCCAGCTCCTGAGCTATGCCCAGCTCCTTGCGGACGTGTATGGACTGCTGCGTGCTCTCCGACAGGATGAGCAGGAAGTACTCGCAGGTGATAATGGCCTTCGTTATCTCCTCCGCGTAGTCCGCGTCCACGGGAACGCGCTCCGGCGCGTACCAGCAGGAGATCCCGTTCTCCTCCAGCGCCCCGGCTATCTTAAGTGCAAAGGTGTGGTCCGGGTCGCTCTTGTGGCTTATGAATACCATGGCATCTACCTCTCATACGCGGCGTCCCAGGAGCTTCCCCACCTTAAAAGCCGCTCATCCATGGGGACGAGGACCTTGTCGTTACCCCCCGGGGTCTTTGAAAATATGGTCCTTGTGCCCGCCTTTGCCTTTCCGACATAGGGCTCATCCCTGTTGATTACAAAGAGATCCCCCTTTTTAAGGTGGTACTCCCTTTCCTCATCAAGGAGGAATATTTTAAGCTCCCCCTCGATGATGTAGTTAAACTCCGTGTTGAAGGTGTGGACGTGGGCCTTTTCAAATTTAAACTCCGGGTAGCCTGAGATGCCTATCTCATACCCGTCGGTCTTAATGTGCCTCACGCCGTTGGGCGCGGCAAGGTCCCCGCACAGGTATACCCTTCCGGAAGCGGAAAGCCCCGCTTCTATCTCGCCGCAGGAAATTATATCCACAGCCATACCGCCTTTCTTTTTTCAAAATCTGCCGAGGGTCCGGCTCTGCGCGGCCTTCTTCGGGACCTGTCAGCCCCAAATAACGGAGAGCATCGGCACGACCTGCTTTTTTCTGGACATGACCCCCGGCAGGAACGCCTCTTTGTCGTGGAGCTCCACGTTGAAGGCCTGAGAGAAGGTGTCCTCCCCGCCAAGGCACAGCATCTTGCTGCCCTCGATGAGCACGTCGGTGAGCATGAGGATCACCATGCTGTACCCGTTTTGCTTCTTTACCTCCTCCATGAGCTTCAAAAACTCGTCCTTGCGCTTTAAGTGCCTGTCCGAGTCCATGCAGGTTATCTGGCTTATCCCGAAGGCGTGCCCGGCGATGTGGAACTCCTTGAAGTCGGTGAAGAACATATCCCGCACCGGCTTGTCCTCGGGTCCCGACTGGGAGAATATGAACCGCCCCAGCTCCGTCAGGTCCAGGTCCGCTATCGCCGCAAGGCGCTCCGCCATGCGCCTGTCCCTGTCGGTGCAGGTGGGGGATTTGAACATGACCGTGTCGGAGATTATCGCAGCGCACATGAGCCCCGCCAGCTTCTTTGAGGGCATGAGGCCCCGCTCCTGATACATCCCGGCAACGATGGTGCAGGTGCTGCCCACGGGCTCGTTGCGCACATACACCGGGTTCTGGGTCTGGATGTCCGCCAGCCGGTGGTGGTCGATTATGGCGAGGATCTCCGTCTCGTCAAGCCCCGGGACGGACTGGGCAAGCTCGTTGTGGTCCACCAGCACCACCCTCTTGCGCCGCGGGCGCAGGAGGTGGAAGCGGGACAGCGTCCCCACCACCCGGTCGCCGTCGTCAAGTATCGGGTAGCTGCGGTAGCGGCTGTGGAGGACGACCTCCCGCACGTCGTCTATGTAGTCGTTGAGGTGAAACGCCTCTATCCCCTCGGCGGAGACGAGCCGCCCCGCGGGTATGGCCTGAAATATCCGTCTCACTGCCCGGAGGCTGTCATAAGGGGTGGAAATGACTGTCGTCTCCCCCTCCCCGGTGTCAATGTTCTCCGGAAGCCTCGCCCTGCACAAAATCACGCAGCTCACGCCCGCCTTGACGGCGCTTTTTATGATGTCCGGCTGGTCGCCGCAGATGAGTATTGCGTCCTTTGAGCGGCATATGGGCGTCTCGGTGTCCTGGGGCAGCGCCAGTATCACCTCCCCGGAGAGGGTGTTGACGACCCGGCGGCTCTCTATCAGTATCTGCCCCTCCAAAACCGAGAGTATGTTAAAAAGCGGCACATCCCTCAGCGTCGGGTCCTCGATGGTCTCAATGTCAAAGGCCGCTATGGTCCCGGCGGTCATCATCCCCCTGAGATGCCCGTCGTCGTCGGTTATGGGTATCGCGGAGATGTGCTTGTCCGCCTCCATCGCCGACCAGACCCGGTTGACGGTGACGGCCTCGCTGAGTATGGGCGGTACGTCAAAGTCCAGGTCCTGCACCTGAGTGCGCAGGTCCTTGACGTACAGCGGCGGCTCGAATCCGAAGCGGCCGAGTATCTTCTGCGTCTCGTCCGACAGATGCCCCAGGCGCGACGCCACATACTCCCTCTCCCCGGTTGCGTTGCGCAGGGAGGCGTAGGCCATGGCGGATACTATCGAATCCGTGTCCGGGTTTTTGTGCCCGGTTACAAAAATATGCTCCATTTCATTCAGCTCCAATCTGATACTGAGTTAAGAATACACTACTTTTTTAAAATTGAAAAGGGGCGTTGTGAAATTTTTAAAATCCGCACGGGATAAATTTGCTCCCCGGGGCAAGCTTATATTTTTTGCCAGCATTCGGGTTTTTTCCATTCCCTTGCCCTTGAAATGACACACGGGATATGATATACTGTTTTTTAAGTCAGTTTTATCACTATAAAGCGTTAAGGCGGAGGGAGCCGGACCCGCGCGGCCCTCGCCACCTTAAAAAACTTAACAGGAGGAATCGCACATGAAAAAAAGACTGATTTCCATCGCGCTGGTCCTCGCCCTGGTTCTGGCCCTTGCCCCCGCGGCAATGGCTGATGAGGGCGTCAGGGACACGGAATTCTTTCAGAACCAGCCCCACTCCGACAAGAACTTTTCGGAGATGACCTACACCCCCGTCTCCGAGGCGGACTTCCTTGCCGCCATTGACGAGGGCCGCGCCCTTCTCGACAGCGCCGCCAACGAGTCAAAGGTCCAGGAGATTTTTGACAGGGTCGCGGATATGTTCCAGACGGTAAACGGGAACCTGACCCTTCTCACCATCCGCAGCTCCCTCGACGTGACGGATGATGAGTGCCAGGCCCTCTACCTTCAGGAGTACTCCCTTGCGGTGGACATCACCGACCCCTTCATCTTCTTCATTCAGGACATCCTCAAGTCCCCCTGCGACGGCTTCATGCGTGCGCAGATCTCCGAGGAGGACGCCGAGTACTACCTTGAGTACGGCGGTAGCAGCGACGAGCAGAAGGCCCTCTCCAAGGAGCTCGCCGGAATAGAGGACAAGTACTGGGACGCCTACTTCACCGAGTACACCTATGTGTACGGCGACGAGGTCTGGACCAGCGACATGGCCGAGGCCGCCGTCAACGCCGGGTACATCTCCGTTGACGAATACAACGTTATCTCTACCGCCATCGCCCGGGAGCGCAATGAGGCCATGGGCGCTGTGTACATGGAGGGTCTGGAGCTCAACACCAAACTCGCCGCGACCTACGGATACGACAACTACGGCGATTTCGCCTATGAGATGAGCTACGGCTACGACTACACTCCGGAGGAGATCCTCGAGTACGCCGACGCCGTCAAGGAGTACATCGTTCCCCTGGCGGACGAGGTCTACACCCTTTACAGCGAGGGGGTATACGCCCTTGATTACGACGGCTATTACGGCTTCTACGCCGCTGACTACACCGATAAGGACACCCTCGACGCCATCAGGCCCTGCATCGCCTCCATGTCCGACGAGCTTCTTGAGACATGGGACTACATGATTGGCCACGACCTCTATGACATCACCGCCAGCGAGACAAAGGACGACGCCGGCTTCACCACCCTTATCTCCGGCTACGGCGCCCCCTTCTTCTTCAACAGCCCCTACGGCTTCCTGGCGGATTTCTCCACCATAGTCCACGAGTTCGGCCACTACAACAACTTCTACTGGCACCCCAACGGATGGAACGACGGAAACTCCAACATCGACGTCGCCGAGGTCCACTCCCAGGCGATGGAGCTGCTGTTCACCAACTTCTATCCCCAGCTCTTCGGCGATAACTACCTCATCGCCGAGGACCTGCTGATGTACAACCTCCTGTACAGCGCCATAATCAACGGTGCCATGTACGGCGAGCTGGAGATTTACGCCTCTACCACCCCCAACGTCACCCTCCGGCAGATAAACGAGAAGTACCGTGAGCTCGCCGCGGAGTACGGCCTTGTGGATGAGAGCGACCCCCGCACCGAGATGTACGGCTGGATAGAGACACACCACCTCACCACCCAGCCCATGTACTACATAAGCTACTCCACCTCCGCCGCCGGAGCCTTCGCCTTCTGGCTTGAGGCCCAGGAGAAGGGCTTCAATACCGCCGTTGACCACTACCTCCAGTTCGTGTCCCAGTCCGTCTATATGCCCTTCCAGGAGCAGTTTGAGACGGTGGGCATGGAGAACCCCCTCGACCCCTCCTACATTGAGGAGCTCGCCGGAGAGCTCACCGTAAAGCTCGGCCTTAATGAGCGGCTCACCGCCCTTCAGCGCTCCTATATGTTCCCCGACGTTGTGGAAGGCAAGTGGTACTACGACTATGTCTGGGCCGCCATTGACGCGGGCTACATGAACGGCAAGTCCGACGGGAACTTCGACCCCAACGGCACCGCCAGCAGGTATCAGGCCGTCGCTGTCCTCTGGAACATGATGGGCAACCAGCAGGCTGCCTCCCCCGCCCCCTTCGCCGACACACAGAACAGCAGCTACGCCGACGCCGTTAACTGGGCCGCAGAGGAGCAAATCGTCGGCGGAAGCACCGACAGCGCCACAGGCCAGCAGGTTTTCAACGGAAAGAACACCATCAACCGTCAGGAGATGATCGTGATGCTCTACCGCCTGGCGCAGGCAGCGGGCCGGGATACCACCTCCGCCTCAGATCTCTCCTCCTTCAAGGACGCCTCCTCCGTGAGCTCCTGGGCGAGGGACGCCATGTCCTGGGCCGTTAATAACGGGATAATAGAGGGCTCCGACGGAAGCCTCCTTCCCAAGTCCCTCCTCAAGCGCTCCCAGATGGCTAAGATCATCGTCACCTTCGCCGAGTACATGAACAGCACCGCAAACAGAGTCGGCTGATTTGATTACCGCTAATATACCCCCTGCGCCGCGGCGCAGGGGGTATATTTTTGTATATTTCGATAATTTTTTAACAATACCCTTGACGCCCGGGGTATACTCTGTTATAATAAATTAAAAATGTCTCATATGAGACGAAAATGGAGGGGTCTATGTTCACTGACTGGGAGCTCAACGTCCTCGCAGGGACATTTTTATTCCGTGGACTTGATAAGGACAGCATAAACTCTCTTCTCACCGAAACCCCGGGCAGAAAGCAGGTGTTCCGCAAGGGGACCGTAATATACTCCCCGGATAGCTTCAGCCGGGATCTGGGCGTGATACTCTCCGGCAGGATACTTGTTACCAAGGGTGCGCTCACGGTGAGCGAGCTTTCCCCAGGGGACCTCTTCGGCGCGGCGGCCCTCTTCACCGACGAGGAGCAGTACGTCTCCACCCTCACCGCCATGCAGAGGACCCAGCTCCTCTTTCTCAGTCAGGAGGTCATAGCCTACCTCATTGACCGGGAGGAGACAGTCCGCTTCAACTACATAAGATACCTTGCCCAGAGGATACGCTTCCTCTCCGCCAAGGTCGACTCCCTCTCCTCCGGAAGCGGCGGGCGGAAGCTCTCCGCCTTCATCCTCAACAACGTGGGCGAGGATGGCCGCGTGACTGTGGGCTCCATGACCCAGCTCGCCTCACGCCTCGGCATCGGCAGGGCGACGCTGTACAGGGAGCTTGACAAGCTGGAGGGCGGATCGATAATTTCCCGCCAGGGGAAAACAATAACACTGTTAAAACCGGAATTGCTCAAATGATTCCGATTGGAAAGGAATAAAAAAATGAAAAAGATTCTTACACTTCTTCTTGCGCTGACCCTTGTGCTCTCCCTCGCGGCCTGCGGCGGGAGCGACACCCCGGACACCCAGGACACGCCCGAGGCCCCCGGCACTCCCGACACACCCGACACCCCCGACGAGCCCGACACTCCCGACGAGCCCGACACCCCCGACGAGCCCGATACTCCCGACGAGCCCGGCACCCCCGTGGAGGGCATCGACGTAAGCTTCGCCGTCCTCATCGGCCCCACCGGCGTTGGCGCCGTGGACCTGTGGGAGGCCGCCGATGCGGGAAACACCGTCGACCACTACACCATCTCCGCCGTCGCCGACAACAGCCAGATCCAAGCGGGCCTTATAAATGGCGACTACGACATCGCCGCCGTGGCAACAAACGTCGCCTCCGCCCTCTACAACAAGACCGAGGGCCAGGTGAAGGTTATCGCCATTAACACCCTCGGCGTGCTCTACATTCTTGAGCGCGGCGACACCATCCATTCCGTCGCCGACCTTGCGGGAAAGACCATCTACTCCCCCGGCCAGGGCGCCAACCCCGAGTACGCCCTCAAGTATATCCTCACCCAGAACGGCCTCACCGTCAGCACCTCCGCCGAGGAGGTGGAGGGCGCCGACGTGGAGATAGTCTTTGACGACGCCAGCGTCATTCAGACAAAGATGGCCTCCGGCGAGATCGACGTATGTATGCTCCCCGTCCCCGCCGCCACCGCTGTGCTGATTCAGAACGAGGACGTGCGCTCCGCCCTTGACATGACTGCCGAGTGGGACGCCCTTGGCACAGGCGGGCAGCTCACCATGGGCTGTGTCGCCGTCCGCGCCCAGTTCGCCGACGAGCACCCCGACGCCGTGAAGCGCTTCCTTGAGGAGTACGAGAAGTCCATAAGCTCCGTCAAGGCCGACCCGGACCACGCCGCACAGCTGTGCGAGCAGTACGGCATAGTCCCCAAGGCCGCCATCGCAAAGCGCGCCATCCCCGACTGCTCTCTGACCTTCATCGCCGGAGCGGAGATGCGTGACACCCTGGAGCCCTACTATCAGGTGCTCTTTGACGCCAACCCCGCCTCCATCGGCGGCAGTATGCCGGACGACGGCTTCTACTGGAATGCACAGTGACCCTCTGAAAAAGACATTACGCGCCATAGCCCCAGCCGTATTCTGGCTGGGGCTGTGGGTGCTTATATCCCGGCTCATTGATCAGTCTCTCTTTCTTCCGGGCCCCGGGCTCGTGCTCGCGACGCTCTGGGACCTGGCGGGGACGGGGACCTTCTGGGCCCATGTCGCAGCAACGCTCCTTCGGGTAGTCACCGGGACGCTTTTGGGCGTGGCCTGCGGCGTGATCCTCGGCGCGGTCATCGGCTTCAGCCCCGTCCTTGACTGCCTCCTCTCCCCCGCCGTGCGGGTGGTCCGGGCGGCTCCGGTGGTGAGCTTCATCGTCCTCATCATCCTCTGGGCCGGGTCTGACCGTGTGCCAGTCATAATCTGCGCCATGATGGTCACCCCTGTGGTGTGGGAAAACCTCCGCGCGGGCCTCGCCTCCCCCTCCCGGGAGATTCTTGAGATGGCCTCCGCCTACTCCATGGGCCCATTAAGGAAGCTTCGGTATATCTACCTCCCCGCCTCTCTCCCCCACCTTCGCAGCGGCATATTGAGCTCCCTCGGGCTCGCCTGGAAGTCCGGCGTGGCGGCGGAGGTGCTCTGCACCCCCCGGAGGGCCGTGGGTACACAGGTATTTTACTCAAAGCTCTACCTTGAGACCCCGGCGCTTTTTGCCTGGACATTTACGGTCGTCGCGCTGTCCCTTGTCCTTGAGCTCATTGTTCGGACGGCGCTCTCCAAAGGGACGGGAGGCGGAAAAGATGAAGCTTGACAGCGTATCCTTCAGCTACGGCGGCAGGGTGGTCCTGGACCGCTTTGACCTGTCCATCCCGGACGAGGGCGTCACCGCCCTCTCCGGTCCCTCCGGCTGTGGCAAAACGACGCTTCTCAGGCTCCTTGGCGGGCTTGAGCGCCCCTCCGGCGGGACCGTGACCGCCCCGGGAGGGAAGCTTACCGCCCTGCTCTTTCAGGAGGACAGGCTCCTGCCCCGCCTCACCGCCGGGGCCCAGCTCCGGGCGGTCCTGCCCCGGGGGACAGACGTCACCGGATACCTTGAGGCCGTGGGGCTTGGCGCCGAGGTCAGCTCCCGGATAGAGACTCTCTCCGGCGGTATGCGCCGCCGTGTCGCCATCGCCCGGGCAATGGCCTACGCCCGGGACAAGGAGCTTCTCATCCTTGACGAGCCCTTCACCGGTGTGGACCCGGAGAACGCGGGGCGTATCATGGAGCGCCTGCGCGGCCTCGGCATCCCCATAGTTTTCTCCGCTCACGACGCCGAGAGCCTCGCCCTCGCGGACCGGGTGATACGCCTCTCCGGCCCGCCGCTGAGGACGGTTTAGCCCTCCGGGGTGAGAAGCTCCACCGTCCATTTTACCGTCTCATTGTCCTCAACGCAGCCCGTTATGGCAAGCTTCGTGTACTGCCACGGGTCTGGGTACGCGGTAATGGCGTACTCCTCCATGCCCAAAGCGGCGTGCTCACATCCTCTGAGCTTCTCGGCGTCCTCCGGGGTGAGGCCGCAAAAGCGCCCCCGCAGCTCCATAAGCTCCTCACGGGTGAGCTGCCAGCTCTCCTCCGCCGAAAATTCGCCGTACCACAGCACACCCCGCTCAACTCTCCCGTCCCGGTAGACCCGCGTCATAAGCGTGCCGTCTCCCCAGGGCGGGAGGGCTTTTTTTGCCTCAAGCTCCAGCAAAAGCCTGCTGTCCTCGTCCTCCCCGGCGAGGGACCCGCTGGTCCCGTCGCCCTGGACAAAGGTCCCCAGGTCCGGGTACCTTGAGATGAAGTAATTTGACTGAAAGCGCGTTAAGGTGTTGAATATGAGCTCCCGCCCCGCGTCCTCATCAGATGTGTTCACGCTCACCCTGTAAAGATCCGCGCCGATGGTGAACTCCGCCGACAGGGTGACGCTGTCCCCGTATTCGTATCTGAGGCACAGACATTCGATCCCGTCGGTCCCAAAAACCCTGCTCATCTTCGCATCATCCGTAGGGATGCAGCCCCGGAAGAGCGGCTTTTGCGCGTCGCTCACCGTCACGGTAACGGGGGTGTCGCTGTCTGAATAGCGGAAGGTGAGGCGCAGACAGTAGAGCTCCCCGTCACCGTAGTACAGAGCCTCGCCGGATAGATTGGTATCAAAAAGCCACCGTTCCTCCTCCCCGGCCTCCAAAAGCGCGGTGGGGCAGTCCGCGGACCAGACAAGCTCCAGCTGGTATTCGGAAAGGGGCGTGCCCTGGAGCATAAAAAACCACACCGGGGGCGAGGCGCCCGTGAGGACGTCGTTGAATATAAGCCCTCCGCTGTCCGGGCTGTCAGGCTGGACGGGGTGATTTTTGTCCATGTCGGGCTCAACGACCTCCTCCTTATCCTCCGGCGGTCCCTCGGGGTATGATGGGTCATCTCCGCCTGTCCCCGGCGCCACTGCGCTGCCGGGGTCGCCCGGCGCGGGTCCCCCGGCCCCGTCGAAGGGCAGTACGTCAATTATGTCACGGCCGGTAGAGACGCCCGTCATGAGCGTCGGCAGCATCGCCGCCCCCAGGACCAGCGCAAGGCACGCCGCAGCGGAGATGGCGTAAATCCAGATCCTCCTCCGTGGCCTTCGCCTCTCGCTTTCCTCGATAAGCTCCGGACTTATTCCGGAAAAGCTCATAAAGAGCTTATTTTCACTCATAAAGACCTTCCTTTCTCAAATAATCCGCCAGCTTTTTCCGGCTTCTGCTGAGGCTCACGGACACGGTGTTGGCCCTCATGGCGTATTTGGCCGCTATTTCGGCGACGCTCTCGGCAAAAAAGCATCGCCTTATCATAATGTCCCGGTCGCGCCGGGGCAGCGTGCGGAGAAAGCTGTCCACAAACCCGGCAAGCTCCTCCGCCGACACCGCATCCAGTGCCGAGTCAGGTACGACAAGCTCCAGCTCCCGGGAAACGCTCTCCGCCTCCCCGCCCCGCTTTTGTGCGCATCCCCGGCGGAGAGCGTCAATGGCAAGATTTCTTGTTATCTTCCCAAGGAACGCCCGCAGCTTCCCCGGCTTTGCCGGGGGAATGGCGTTCCACGCCCGGAGGTATGCGTCGTTGACGCACTCCTCCGCGTCCCGCCTCTCAACGAACCGACCCGCCAGCGAGCGCAGATATTCCCCGTGGGCGGTCTCGCACTCCGACAGCGCCCGCGTGTCCCGCCGCCAGAAGAGCTCAACTATCCTGCTGTCCTCCATGTCCTCACCCCGATTCCCCGAAAGGTCCTTTCATCTATTTAGACGCAGATTTTCGGAAAATGTTACATATAAAAGGGAACGTCATTGGACGTTCCCTTTAAATATGCCTATATTCAATTCAGCAGTCTCTCCACCGTCACATCCGCCATATCGCGCTCAGTGAATTTCACGCTTCTCACGCCAAATTCCCGTCGGAGAGCCTCCGTATTGGACCTCTTCTGCCCCACCGCGGCGGAGACGCGCCCCCGCCTCACGGCAAAAAGCACATCCCTCCCCCGGTCCTCCGGGGTGAGAAGCTCCCGCTCCCGGCAAAGGTAGCGCCTTGCCAGTATAAGCTCCCCCAGCGCCGGGTGGTATGCGCCGCCCACGGCGTCGCCGGAGCTTAAGTCCTCCGTTGGGTTGAGGCCAAAGCGTATTATTGGTATCCCGGCCTCGTCAAAAATCTCCGCGATTTTCGCCCCCAGCTCCACCGCGTCCTCCACGGTGTGCTCCGGGTATACGCCCGCCCGCCACATATCGTAAAGCGGCGTGTCACGGATTATCACCGTGGGGTAGACCCGCACCCCGTCGGGGCGCAGCGCCGCGAGCCTTTCGGCGGTGTAGACCGACCTCTCCGGCGTGTCCCCGGGAAGACCCGTCATCATCTGCAAAATCAGCTCAAATCCCGCGTCCTTCAACATTTTTGACGCCCTTTCGGCGTCCTTCGCGGTGTGTCCCCGCTCGCTCAGGCGCAGGACCTCCTCGTCCATGGACTGTACGCCAAGCTCCACCGTCTCCACGCCGTACCTTTTAAGGCGCTCTATTACCTCGCCGTCAATGGCGTCCGGCCTTGTGGAGAGGCGTATGCCCGATATGGCCCCCTCCCTCAAAAACGTCTGCGCCGCTCCAAGAAGCTCCTCCTGCCGGGCGCTCTCAATGGCGGTGAAGGACCCGCCGTAAAAGGCAACTGCCGCCTGCGTCCCCTCCGGAAGGCGCGCAAGCCCGTCTGTCAACGCCCTTCTCACGTCCTCCGCCCGGGCGGGGGACTGCTCGCCGGAGATGCGCCTCTGGTTGCAGAAAACGCACATATGCGGGCACCCCAGATGCGGGACAAATATAGGTATGATGCTCCTTCTGGCGCTCATCTCAGCTTTTCAAGGGCGCTCAGCGCCGCGTGCTGCTCCGCGTCCTTCTTGCTGTGCCCCGCCGCCCTGGCGAGGGCCTCGCCGTTGAGCCGCACCTCCACGGTAAATTCCTTCATGTGGTCAGGTCCCGACTCCCCCACAAGGATGTACTCCAAAAACTGCCCGCTCTTTTTCTGGACAAGCTCCTGAAGCTCCGATTTCGCGTCCCTGTCCCGGACGCCCTCCCCCGCCTCAAAGGGGCAGAGGATAAAGCGGCGTATAAATTTCACCGCCTCCTCAAAGCCTCCGTCCAGGTACATTGCGGCAATAAGCGCCTCCACCGCGTCGGCGTTTATGGAGGGCCTCGTCCTCCCGCCGCTGGACGCCTCGCCCCGCCCGAGAAGCAGATGCTCCCCCATGCCGATGAGCTTCGCCACGCCGTCAAGGCTCTTCTCGCACACAAGCTCCGCCCTGAGCCTCGTCAGCCGCCCCTCGGGAAGCTGCGGGAACCTCCGGAACAGGTATTCCCCTACAATAAGCCCCAGTACCGCGTCGCCGAGAAACTCCAGCCTCTCGTTGCTCTCGTGGCTGGCGGAGCGGTTCTCATTGTAATACGAGCTGTGCGTCAGCGCGTCGCGCAATAGTCCCTTGTTCTTAAAGCTGTATCCGATCCTGCTCTCCAGGCTCTCCATATCAAACTCCTTTAGTATCACAGCTTGGCAAAACAGCCCGCGGGGCCTTTCGCCGGACTGCTCAGCCCTCCGCCTTCTCCACCTTCATGTACTCCACATTTTCCGCGATGGTCTTCGTCACCGCACTCTCCACCGCCGTCATCGCCTGCTTCACCGCCGACCTTATGGCGTAGGCTTTCGACGAGCCGTGGGCCTTTATGACGGGCTTTTGCACACCCAGGAGCACCGTTCCGCCGACCTCCTCGGAGTTCATCATTTTTTTGAGTCTCTTAAGGTCGTCCTTCAAAATCAGCGCCGCCATCTTTGTCATGGCGCTCCGCTTGAACATGGACTTCATCTCGCCCATGAAGAATATCCCCGTGCCCTCGATGGACTTCAAAAGCACGTTCCCGGCAAAGCCGTCGGCGACCAGCACGTCGCACAGCCCCTCCAGCACATCCCGGGCCTCCACGTTGCCGATAAAGTTTATGCGCCCCTCTTCTCCGGCCTCCTTGAGCAGCCTGTGGGCCTCCTTATACAGCCCGCTGCCCTTTGTCTCCTCAACTCCGATGTTGAGAAGCCCCACCTTCGGGCGGTCTACCCCCTTGAAGAATTTGGCGTAGAAGCTCCCCATGTACGCAAACTGGAGCAGATACTCCGGCGTGCACTCCGCGTTCGCCCCGGCGTCCACCAGCAGCGTCCCGCCGTTTGTGGGAGTGGGTATCACAGGCGCAAGGCACGCACGCCTTATGCCGCGTATGCGCTTCACCACCAGCGTCGCCCCGGAGAGGAGCGCCCCGGTGGACCCGGCGGAGACCATGGCGTCGGCCTTTCCGTCGTGGAGGAGCTTCAGTCCCACGGTCATGGACGAATCGGACTTCACCCTTGTCACCGTAGCCGGGTCGTCCTCCATCTCCACCACCTGTGAGGCCCCGGCGATCTCCACGTTGGAGGGCAGGTCCTCCTCACCCAGCTCCTGAAGCGCCCGGAGGATGTCCTCCCCGCGCCCCACAAGGGTGATCTCCACGTCAAATTCCCGGGCCGCCATAAGCGCCCCCTTGACGATTTCCAGCGGCGCGTTGTCGCCGCCCATGGCGTCAACCACTATCTTCATCGCATTTCCCTCTTTCCTCTGCTGTGAGTATTTGGGCTGTCTCTATATGCTCCGCCGCTTCTCCTCGATTATCTCAAGGCTCCGCTGGGAGATCGCGGCGTTTTTGTTCCGTTTTCCCCGGACCTTATACCCCAGTGGGGCAATTATCCCGAAATTTATGTTCATCGGCTGGAAATCACCGACGCTCCCGCCGGAGATATATATTCCCAGCGCCCCGATGGCCGTCTCCTGCGGGAAATCCGCGGGCGCCTCCCCGCGCATCTCCCTCGCCGTCTCTATTCCCGCCAGCATCCCGGACGCCGCGGACTCGATGTACCCCTCCACTCCGGTCATCTGCCCGGCAAAGGATATGCGCGGCTCGGACCTAAGGCGGTAGTACCTGTCGAGGAGCCTGGGCGAGTCGAGGTATGTGTTCCTGTGCATCACGCCGTAGCGGACAAACTCCGCGTTTTTAAGGGCGGGTATCATGGAAAATACGCGCCTCTGCTCCGGGAATTTAAGGTGGGTCTGGAACCCCACCATGTTGTAAAGCGTCCCCTCCGCGTTGTCCATGCGAAGCTGCACCACGGCGTAGGGCTCCCGCCCGGTCCTGGGGTCCCGGAGACCCACGGGCTTTAAGGGCCCGTAGCGCAGCGTGTCAAGCCCCCTCCGGGCCATGACCTCCACCGGCATACATCCCTCAAACACCCCGGAGTCCTCAAACCCGTGAAGCTCCGCCTCCCGGGCCGTCTGAAGCTCCGCCACAAAGGCCTCGTACTCCTCCCGGTCCATGGGGCAGTTTACATAATCCGCCGTCCCTTTGTCGTATCTGGAGGCAAACCAGGCGGAATCCATATCCACGCTCTCCAACGTGACTATCGGCGCCACGGCGTCGAAGAAGTGGAGGTCCGTCCCCGGGCATTTTTCGGAAATCGCCTCCGCCATTGCCCCGTCGGTCAGCGGCCCTGTGGCAATTATCACCCGCCCATCGGGGATCCCGGCGGCCTCCTCATTTATAACGGTTATGTTCGGACAGGAGCGGATCTTCTCCGTGACCGCCCGGGAGAACCCCTCCCGGTCCACGGCCAGCGCCCCTCCAGCGGGGACACGGTGCCCGTCGGCGCACTCCATGATGAGAGAGCCGAGCCTGCGCATCTCCTCCTTCAAAAGCCCCACGGCGTTTGTCAGCTCGTCGGACCTTAAGGAGTTTGAGCACACAAGCTCCGCGAAGCTGTCCGACACATGCGCAGGTGAGCGCCTTGCGGGCTTCATCTCATAGAGCGTGACCTCCACGCCCCTCTTCGCCAGCTGCCAGGCCGCCTCGCACCCGGCGAGGCCCGCGCCAATCACCGACGCCCTCATTTGCCCTCACCCGAGCTCTTCCTGGCCCTGCCGGAGGATGTCTTTCCGGCGGAGGTTTTCTTCCCGGCGGATTTAGCTTCGGCAGAGCCCGTCCCGGCGGACCTTTTACCGGAGGCTTTCGCCTCCGCGGGCTTCGCATCGTCCCCGGTTTTCCTTGTGCCGGACCTTCTGGCGGGTTTTTTCGCCGCTTTTCCGCTCTCGTCAGCGGGATTTTCCGGGGCGGCGCCGTTTTCCGCCGTCTCCTCCCCGGTTTTCTTCCTGCGGTATCCCCGCTTGTCCTCCGGGACGAAGCGGGAGCAGCTCTCGTTTATGCAAAACGGCTTGTTAAAGCCCCTGCCGGAGCGCTTGAACATGGTGTGGCCGCACTCAGGGCAGTTGTCCTGCACGGGCACGTCCCAGGTCATAAAGCCGCACTCCCTGCGCTCACAGGCGTAGTAGGTGTAGCCGTTTTTTGATGTGCGCTTCAATATCCTCGAGCCGCACTTCGGGCACCTGCCCGGCATCTCGATGACTATCGGCTTTGTGAAGGTGCACTCCGGGTACCCCGGGCAGGCGAGGAACCGCCCGAACCTGCCGGACCGGACCACGAGCTTTCTCCCGCAGACCTCGCACACCTCGTCGGTGACCTCCTCGGGGACCTTTATATGCTCCCCCTCCAGAGCCTTCTCCGCGTTATCCAGGTCCTTTGAGAAGCCGCCATAGAAGTCCGACAGGACCTGCTGCCACGCTCTCTCGCCCTTCTCCACGCTGTCAAGAGTCGCCTCCATATTCGCGGTGAAGCCGGGGGATACGATGTCCGTAAAGCGCTCCTTCATCAGCTTCGTCACCACCTCGCCAAGGGGCGTGGGGCGCAGATACTTCCCGTCCTTTACCACATACTCCCTGTCCATTATGGTGGAGATAGTGGGCGCGTAGGTGGAGGGCCGTCCTATTCCCGTCTCCTCCATCTCCCTGATGAGCGTCGCCTCGGTGTATCTCAGCGGCGGCTGGGTGAATTTCTGCTCCCGGATGAGCTCCAGAAGCTCCACCCGCTCCCCCTCGGCGAGCACCGGCAGCTCCACCTGCCTTACATCGCTCTCCTCGTCCCGGCCCTCCTCGTACACGGCGGTGAAGCCCGGGAATTTAAGGGCCTGATAGCTGGAGCGGAAGATGTGCCCTGCGGAGGCTATATCCATTGTCACGCTGTCATAGACGGCGGACTCCATCTGGCTTGCTATGAATCTGTTCCATATAAGGCGGTAGAGCCTGAATTGGTCCGGCTGGAGGCTCCCCTTCACCCGCTCCGGCGTGAGCTCCGGGACCGATGGCCTTATCGCCTCGTGGGCGTCCTGGGCGGAGCTCTTGTTTTTGAACCGTCTCGGCTTTCCGGGGTAGTATTTATCCCCGTAGCGTTCCACAATAAGCCTCCCCGCGGCGGACAGCGCCTCCTCGGAGAGCCTCAGTGAGTCTGTACGCATGTAGGTTATAAGTCCCACGGTGCCCTCGCCCTCCACGTCAACGCCCTCGTAGAGCTGCTGGGCCACCGCCATGGTGCGTCTGGGCGTCATGCCGAGCTTCCGGCTTGCCTCCTGCTGGAGGGTGGAGGTTATGAACGGCGGCGCCGGAGAGCGCTTTGCGTCCTTGCGCTTCACGCTGTCCACAATGAAGGGCGCGTCCTTCACGTCCTTCTCCACCGCGTCCACGTCCTGGGCGGAGTGGAGCTCCGCCTTTTTGCCGTTTTTCCCGTAATACCTGGCGTTGAAGGCGCTGCCGGACTCATGCCGGACCCTGGCCTCCAGATTCCAGTACTCCTCCGGCACGAAGGCCCTTATCTCCTCCTCCCGGTCCACCACGAGCCTCGTGGCTACCGACTGGACGCGCCCGGCGGAGAGCCCGTACTTTATCTTTGTCCAAAGAAGCGGCGAGAGCTTGTAGCCAACGATGCGGTCAAGTATCCTCCTTGCCTGCTGGGCGTCCACCAGGTCCTGATCTATGGGTCTGGGGTGCTTTATGCTCTCGTTGACGACTCTCTTTGTTATCTCGTTGAAGGTCACCCGGTAGACCTCGTCGTCAGGTATGCCCAGAAGCTCCTTAAGGTGCCAGGATATGGCCTCCCCCTCCCGGTCCGGGTCGGTGGCGAGGTACACCCGGGAGCTGGCCTTTGCGGCCTTCTCAAGCTCGCGGATAGTCTCCTCCCGCCCCTTCACGGGCTGGTAGTTGGGTATGAAGCCCCCCTCGATGTCCACGCCCATGGTGGACTTCGGGAGGTCCCGCAGGTGTCCCATGGAGGCGGTCACCTTGTAGTCCGGCCCCAGATATTTTCCTATTGTCTTCGCCTTGGCGGGCGACTCCACTATGACGAGATATTTACCATTTGTCATTTTCAAATAACCTTACCTTTATAAATCGGTCCGCTTTACCGGGCCTGATTGGTGAATCTGAAGGTGGGCACGAACATCTTCCCCGGCTCCTGTGCCACAAGGCCGGAGATTTCCAGCATCGTCAGCGCCGACATGACGGTCTGAGCCGGAAGGCCGCTGCGCAAAATAATATCGTCCATGTGCGTCCGCCCGTCAAGGGCCTTCAGCACGGAGCGCTCATCGAGCGTCAGCGTCTCCGGGTCCACCGATATTTCACTATAACCCGGCTCCTCCCGCTTGTCAATTACTTTTTTTGTCGAAGGCTCCGGCCTCTCGGCACGCTCCTTTTTTGGCCTGAGCTTCGCCGCGGCCTCCATCTCCCCCTCCACAAGGCTCTGCTTCGCGTCCTCCTCCAGCTTTCTCACGCTCTTTCCGGAGATGTCGCGGACCTTGTCGGGGAACATGCTCTCGTACTGGCTCATTATGTCCCAGCCGGAAAATACGGGGTACGCCCCCTCCCGCAGCAGGCTGTTGGAGCCCCGGCAGGACTCCGCGTCAATATTTCCCGGCACCACAAACACGTCCCTGCCCTGCTCCAGAGCGGAGGCGGCTGTTATCAGCGCGCCGGAGCGCTCCGGCGCCTCCACCAGCGTAACGCCCAGGGATATGCCGGAGAGTATCCTGTTCCTCACGGGAAAATTCCTCCCGTCCGGCGGTGTCCCGGGAGGGTACTCGGTTATAAGCGCCCCGGTGGACGCCACATCGTCGTAGAGCGCCTCGTTTGACTTGGGGTAGACGATGTCCAGCCCGTTGCCCAGAACGCCCACGACTCTCCCTCCCGCGCGAAGGGCGCCCCTCGCGGCAGCGGAGTCTATGCCATGGGCCATCCCCGTGACCACCACAGCGCCGCACCGGGCCATCTCGTAGCTGAGCTTCTCCGCCGTCACGAGTCCGTAGGGCGTGCAGCGCCTCGTCCCCACCACCGCCACGGCGGCCTCCTCGGAGAGATTGGGAAGCCTCCCCTTCACATAGAGCAAAAATGGCGGGTCGTATATGTTCCGCAGCCTCGAGGGGTACATGGAGTCGTTAAGCGTCAGGAGCGTATAGCCCTCCTCGTCGCATTTTCTCATTATGGCCCGGCTCTCCGCCATGTCCTTGTCGAGCAGCGGCTCCCAGCCCCGCTCAAGTATGTGCCTGTACTCCCCCTCCCCGGCGAAATACGCCTCCTCCGGGGAGCCGAAGTGCTCCAGCACCGCCAGCAGGTCCTGACGCGGAATTCCCCTTATGCGTGAAAACCACACCCAGTATTTAAGCTCCGCCACAAGACCGCCTCCAAAATCAAAGCCCTCTTCCGAAGGTCTCCCACATTATCACCGACGCCGCCACGGCGGCGTTTAGGGACTCGCACTCCGGCGCCATGGGGATTATCACCCTCCCGGCGCAAAGCCCGAGAAGCTCCGGGGAAAGCCCCGACCCCTCGTTTCCCACCGCCACGGCGGCGCCCTTCAAGTCCACGCCACGAATGTCCTGCGCGTCCCTTGAGAGGGCCGCGCCGTAGACCGGGGTCTCCCGGGAGAGCTCCCTTATCTCCTCCAGCGTCAGCACCGCCGTCCTCTGGCGGAACACCGCGCCCATTGACGCCCGTGCTGTTTTCGGCCCGAAGACATCCGCGCAGTCCCCCGTCAGCGCCACCAGCGGCACGCCAAAGGCCCCGGCGGACCGGAGGACCGTCCCCACGTTGCCCGGGTCCTGGATATTCTCAAGTATCACCGCCCCGCGAAGGCTCTCCGGCCTTTCGCTCCGGGGCATACCCACGGTGAACACCACGCCCTGCGGGGTCCTCATGGGGGACGCCGCCTCCATGACCTCCCGGGTCACGGCGTACATCTGGGCTCCCGGCGGCACAAGCCCCCGGTCCTCGCCGCAGACCATTACCTCGCGTACCTGCGCGCCCCATTTGACGGCCTCCTCAAGGAGCTTCCAGCCGTCGCAGATGTACTCCCCCGCCTCACGCCTGAAAGACGGCGACCCGGCGAGGTGCCTGAAGTGGGCGACGCGCTCATTTTTCCGGCTCGTGATTTCCCTCACAGCCTCACCCCCGGCAGTGTCCGGCACAGGCGGGATAAGATATGGTTTGTCAAAATATCCTCCCCTAAAATGCCAAATTCCGTAATTATTTTCTCATTATACATTATATATTTGGAATTTACAAGCTAAAGTGGGAAATTTTTCACTGTATCAATGATTTCCGGACAGAAATGTACAAAAAAAGCGGGCTCCCGCCCGCAAAAGCCCGCTTGCGCATACACGCAGAAAATCAACTCCCCGCCCGGAGCGCCCTGCCCCGGGCGGGGAAACCGCCCGCATATTATCTTATCGATAATCAAATCTCCTGTCGGCCCTCCAGCGCCCGCATGAGCGTAGCGTCGTCGGCAAACTCAAGGCTCGCCCCCACGGGGATGCCGTAGGCCAGTCTCGTCACCTTCACCCCGAAGGGCTTTATGAGCCGGGAGATATACTTCGCCGTCGTCTCCCCCTCGGTGTCCGGGTTCATGGCCATAATTACCTCCCGGATGCCCCCCTGGGCCACCCGGTCCACAAGCTCCCTGATTTTTATATCGTCCGGCCCCACCCGGTTTAACGGCGATATAACGCCGTGGAGCACATGGTACTTGCCGTTGTACTCCCTCGCACGCTCGATAGCCGCCACGTCCTTCGGGCTCGCCACAACGCATACCACCCCGTCCTCCCGGGAGTCCGAGCGGCAGATGGGGCACTCATCCTCGTCGGTGAGGTTCTGGCATATGGGGCAGGTGTGGACGTTTGCCTTCGCGGCAAGTATGGCGTCTGCAAAGCTCTTTGCCTCCGCCTCCGAGAGGGACAGTATGTGGAAGGCCAGCCTCTGGGCGGATTTTAGTCCCACACCCGGGAGAGAGGCGAATTTTTCAACAAGGTCGTCCAGCGCCGACGGAAAAAAGCTCATTTCGCACCTCTCAAAATATCTATCTCCAGCTCCCGCTTCAGCGCGGAGAAAACGCCGCTCCCCGCCACCAGCACGTCCGCCCCGGCGTCGGCGCATATTCTGGCGGTGACCCGGTTGATGCCGCCGTCCACCTCCACATAGCACCCTCTCCCGGCGCTGAGAGCGAGCCTTTTCGCCTGAGAGATCTTCTCCGGCGTGCCCTCCATGAAAGACTGCCCCCCGAAGCCCGGCTCCACGCCCATTATGAGTATCTGGTCCAGAAGGTCCGCGTAGGGCTCCAGCGCGCTCACCTTCGTCCCTGGCTTGACGCTGAGCCCCGCCTTCTTCCCCCGGGCGTGTATAAGCTCCAGCCCGCGCCGCACGTTCTCCGGCGTATCGGCCTCCACATGAAATACAACGATGTCCGCCCCGGCGTCGCAGAAGCGCTCCACAAAGTTGATAGGCTCCACTATCATCAGGTGCACGTCCAGCGGCAGGCGCGTCACCCGCCGCACATCCCTTATCACAGGCAGGCCGAAGGAAATATTCGGTACGAACCTGCCGTCCATCACATCAAAGTGGAGATAATCCGCGCTCTCCACCGACGCCAGCTCCTGTCCCAGCCTTGTAAAATCAGCGGAAAGTATAGACGGTGCAATTTTGACCATGCTTATCCCCCTTACGTCACTCGAGGACCCCTCCCGGCATAAAATTAAGTAGTCGGTCGGCGCCGGCCGACTTTCACATAGGGGCCGGGGAGCCCGGGCGGTACCGCCCCGGTTCTCCGCCCCACCGGGCCCCGGCAGGGATGGCTTATCTAATCCTCTGGGGGAATTATACCCCCTATATGTTGTGTCAGTCAAGCGCGGCGGGGCGAATAATCGAAAAATTTTGCAGCTTTCTCCCCTTTCAGGGAAAACCCGCCCGGAAAAGGCCGGACGGGTCGAAGCGGCAGATGCGGTTTACATAATCTCGTCCTCTTTTTTACGTCTGCCTCTCACCGCCGCAGCTGTGTAGACCACAAGGACCGTGGTGAGCGCAAGTCCCGCGTAGGCCAGGACCGTGACCGCAACGGACCGGATCGTAAGGAGGCGTGGGGGGAGGGCGCCGCCCTCTGCCACGGACAAAACGGCGTTGTTGATGGCGGTCCCCAGCGCCGGCAGGCCGGCAAGCCTTATAAGCCACCCCGCCCCCAGAATAAGCCAGGTCTTTTTACCACGGGGGACTGCCACGTCCCGGAAGGACAGCGCGGTCCAGAGTATCAGGCCCAGTACCGCCAGGAGCTCCGCCAGGGAGACGACGTCCGCCATGGTGTTCCCAGCAGAATACGCCCTGTAACGCAGTGTGAAGAGCGCAGTGTCCCACCTCGTCCCGTTGGTGACGGTGACAAACAGCGACACCACCCCGAACGCTGCCCAGGCGCACCACAGCCCCGGCCTTCTCCGGCAAAACAGGCATATCATTCCGCAGATGACAAAAGGCGCCGCCGCCATAAGCCCCATGGGGAGGCCAATATAGAGCCCGATGATGAGGACCGCGAGGGCCGCCGCCGTCAACAGCACTATCCCCACGGTCCTCCGGGCCGGGGCGGGCTCCCGCTCGACGTACACCGTCCTGACCTCCGGCGCAGCGGGCTCCGGCGGGTTCTCCCGGGGACGTATGTCCCGGATGAGCTCATCGAGGCTCACGTCAAAAAGCTCCGCCAGCCGCAAAAGCTTCTCCAGCTCCGGTACTGAGACATCCGTCTCCCACTTGCTCACCGACTGCCGCGAGACCTCCAGCGTCTGGGCCAGCGCCTCCTGGGACATGCCCTTTTTCTGCCTGAGACGGCTGATATTTGTTCCGAGACTCATATCCCGTCACCCCTTTCACCGCTATTTTGCCACAAAAACCGCGTAAAGTCCATAAACCCGCGCTTTGAATTTGCGCAACCAGCAGTTTACATCCCCCAATTTCATCAAAAAAAGCCCCGTCCCAACCGGACAGGGCTCAATCTTTTGCCAACTCTAAATTCAATATTTTTTCCGGCGAAATGCGCGTCGGGAAAAAATACCTTTTGTCGCCCAAGTTGGCGCCCGCAGGCGCCATGCAAGCGAGCAACCGCCGCTACGCGGCGGCTCTTAGCGAGTCGCAGTGCCCCTTCGGGCCGTGCGTACAACGTGACAGCAGGGAAAATTTTATGAATTCCGCAGAATTCATAAAATTTTCCCGCATGTTCCCCTCTTGGTCAAAGGCCCCGGCCTTTGACCAATTAATACATTCCGCCCATGTCCGGGTTGGGAGCGGCAGCGGGCGCGGGAGGCTCGGGCTTGTCGGCAACCAGGGACTCGGTGGTGAGGACGATGGAGGCGATGGAGGCGGCGTTCTCCAGAGCGGAGCGGCAGACCTTGGTGGGGTCCACAACGCCGTCGGCGATCATATCCACATACTCCTCGGAGGCGGCGTTGAAGCCGTAGTTGGGGGAGTCGGAGTTCTTCACGTTGTTGAGGATAACGGCCCCCTCAAGACCCGCGTTGGCGGCGATCTGCTTGATGGGTGCCTCAAGGGCGCGGGCGATCATTGCAACGCCTGTCCTCTCGTCGCCGTGGGTCTCCTTGAGGAGCTTCTCCACCGCCTTGGAGGCGACAACATATGCTGTGCCGCCGCCGGCGACGATGCCCTCCTCCACTGCGGCGCGGGTGGCGTTGAGAGCGTCCTCAATGCGCAGCTTCTTGTCCTTCATCTCTGTCTCGGTGGCAGCGCCGACCTTGATGACAGCCACGCCGCCGGCAAGCTTGGCAAGGCGCTCCTGAAGCTTCTCGCGGTCGTAGTCGGAGGTGGAGACCTCGTACTCGTTCTTTATCTGGGCGACACGGGCGGCTATCTCGGACTTGTCCCCGGCGCCGTCAACGATGATGGTGTTCTCCTTGGTGGCCTTGACCTGACGGGCCTGACCCAGCATACCCAGGGTGGCGTCCTTGAGCTCCATGCCGATGTCGGAGCTTATGACCTCGCCTCCGGTGAGGACGGCGATGTCGCGGAGCATCTCCTTGCGCCTGTCACCGAAGCCGGGTGCCTTGACGCACAGGCAGTTGAAGGTGCCGCGGATCTTGTTGAGGATGAGGGTGGCAAGGGCCTCGCCCTCCACGTCCTCGGCGATAATGACAAGCTTCTTGCCCGCCTGGATCACCTGCTCAAGCAGGGGCAGGATCTCCTGAATATTGCTTATCTTCTTGTCGGTGATGAGTATCAGGGGCTCGTCATAGACAGCCTCCATCTTGTCGGTGTCGGTGACCATGTAGGGGGTGATGTAGCCACGGTCGAACTGCATACCCTCGACGACCTCGGAGTAGGTCTCGGCGGTCTTGGACTCCTCAACGGTGATAACGCCGTTCTGGCCCACCTTCTCCATGGCCTCGGCAATGAGCTTGCCGATGGTCTCCTCGCCGGAGGAGACGGTGCCCACGCGGGCGATGTCCTCGGTGCCGGTGACGGGCTG
>CANRIU010000011.1 GCA_947630755.1 uncultured Oscillospiraceae bacterium
GATCGTATGAGACGACTTTTTGGCGGCTTTGCCGCCAAAAAGAGCGACGCGTAAGCGGCGCTTCTCCAATAAAAAGTCTACTTTTTATTGGAGAATAGTATTACTCCATAAGGGCGTGAGGTTACATACTATACTGTCGAAAAAGCGGACCGCAGGAGCGGTCCGCTTTTTCGACTATATTATTATTTATAGAGCTTGTTTGACTCATCCACGTCGCCTGTTATGGCGTCGCGCCAGGCGCTGGGGGCGGTGCGGATGGAGGTATTCGAGCGGTAGACCCCGCGGGGAGCGGAGAGGGGATTTGCGCGGAAGATGAAGTTTTGCTGCTCGTTATCTATGGAGACGCAGCCCGTCAGGCGTATGGCGCCGGGGTTGAAGTTGTCGGAGAAGCCCGCCATGGAGTTTTTGAAGGCTGTGCAGCTCTCCACCACATGGCCCACGGGCATACCCTCGCCGCCGAGCTTGAAGCCGTTGCCGCCGCCTCCGCCGCGGATGACGTGGGAGGGGTCCTCCGGGTCCACCCAGATGCCGTTTAAGTAGGCCACGCAGTTGCGCAGCGTCACGGGGGCGTTGGGGCCCTTCTCCACCTTGTTGTAGAGGTCAAAGCCGTCGTCCACGTTGCCGTAGGCCACGCAGTCCTCAAAGACGTTCCCCGGTCCCACGCCCAGCTTCGGCGCGAAGCCGTCGGCGTTCATGTTGCGAATGTCCCTGTTGCCGTAGGAGACGCAGTTTTTCACGAGGTTGTAGCAGGGCCAGGCAAACTGGAAGCCCTCCGGCGTGCCGTTGCCAAGTAAAAGGCCAGTCTCGTCGCAGTGGTGGAAGGAGCACTTCTCCACGGTGTTGAAGCTGCCGCTGAGCTCCGAGCGCTTTCCGGTAAATTCAAGGCCGTATATGCGCCAGAAGTTCGCGGTGGTCTTAAGGCAGGCGTTGACGAACCGGACGGCGGCGCCCTTCGCAGGCATTATGGTCTTGACGCCCTCAAGGGCTCCGGAGTGCTCCGGCCCGAGAAGGAGGCTGCGGGTGTAGTCGCCCTCGAGGAGGTATATGGTGCCGCCCTGGGAGAGGCGGCGGAGGGCCTCCTCGAGGCTCGTGGGCTCCTCGGCGGTGCCGGGGGCGTCGTCAAGCCCATCGGGGGAGGCGTAGATCTGGTCGGTCCTGAAGGAGCGGGGGGTGTAGGTTATGGTGAAGCTCTCCGTGATGCTGCCGGAGGGGAAGTCGTAGACGCACTCCAGCTCGTTTTTCCCGGGGAGGAGCGTCAGCGCCATATTCGCCGGGTGGCGGTCGAGAAGCTCCACCGTGCCAAGGGGCTCCTCCCCGCGGCTGACATACACAAAGCCGCTCTTGTTGCCGTGGAGGGTGAGTATGTAGCTCTCATCCGTGCTCACGGTGCCGGAGCGCAGGAAGAGGGTGGGCTTTACGTTGTGGTTCTCCGGTCTCCACAGCGGCGGCAGGACATCTGGCAGAGTGCAGGGGGTGACGGTAAGGTCGATATTCTCAAAGCGGACCTCGGCGTTGCGGGAGGTGAAGAAGCCCACATACATGCTGCCCTTTTTGAGCTGTGTGAGGAGGTTCACGCCGCAGCTCTCCGGGTAGTACCTCTCCCCCATCGCCCCGTCGGCGCCCATGGTCCTGACGAAAAAGCCCCGGTCGTCCCGCCCGAGCTCCATCCTGACGCTCTCTCCCCCGGTGACCACGGGCTTTGCGCCCTCGAGCTTCCTCTCGTCAAGCTTCACGCCCACAAGGTCGTGGATGTTGGCCACGCCCCGGCGGCAGACGGCGCTGGGGGTGTTCTCATCCCTGTTTCCCGCCAGAACGCCGACAAAGACCATGTTTGAGGCGGCGGGGAGCTCCTGAAAGCTGGGGTCGAAGGGCTCACGCCGGGCAATACCAAGACTGTCCCGGGCCATTATGCCAAAGCCGCACTGCTGGGGCGTGTCCTGTGTGCCAAGCCGACCATAATTCAGTACCCGGACATCGGCGCTGAGAGTGAAGTGCTCCCGGTCCGGGTCAAGCTCCACATACCTGAAAACTATTCCGTCGTGGCCCCCGGCGATCTTGCCGCCCCGGCTCTCCAGCGTGACCGAGCCGTCCGGCTCCGGGCGGGCCTCGTTGAGGCCGACCTTGTCGGCGTACTCAGGGAGCTTTACCGTGGAGGTGAGGTTTAAGTCCGTGGACTGTCCGAATACCCTGGTCTGCCAGAGGTGAATCGTATCTGACATGGTTATTCCTCCTGATTTGTTTTTTTCAAATATTGTAATTATTAATTATATCAATATATCAATAAAATTCAATATATTTCGGCAAAATAATCGGCGGGGAGGCCCCGCCGATTATAAGATTTATTTTACTACCACGTTTTCCCCGCCGAGCATCCCGGAAAGCTCCTCCACAAGGGCGGGGTGGATGAGGCACTTTGAGCCCAGACGGCGCTTTGTGTCGGAAAAATAGACTATGAGCTGCTGGTCCCCGGGGAACATATTGAGCACGAGCTTCAGCCTTTTAAACTCCGGCGAGCTCTCGCCGGGGAGCTTCACATACAGGCGCAGGGCCTCGGCGGGGGTCTCAGGCTCACGCCGCCTGTCTGTCATGGGCCGCAGAAGGGTTATCACCGCCTGTGGCTCCTTCTCGTCCCGGATGGAGAGCCGCCCCTTCACAGTGACTATGGTGCCCTCCCGGAGGTAGACGCCGGAGGCGTCAAGTATCCGCTGGAAGGCGAGAAGCTCCATGGACCCGGTGCCGTCGTCCAGGGTGACGTAGGCCATCATGCCGCCGTTTTTCGTGGATTTCATCCTGACGGTGGTTATCACTCCCGCGAGGGTAATCTCCTGGTCGTCAAAGTATGTGTGCTCCTCCCGCTCCGGGTCTGAGTAGTCGGAGATTATCCCGCCGATGGACACCGCGCCCATGTTCCTCGCCGCGGCGCGAAAGCCGTCCATCGGGTGGCCGGAGAGGTACAGCCCCGTGACCTCCCGCTCCATGCCCATGAGCTCCTGTGGGGAGAACTCCTCCACGTCGGGAAGGGGTATGGCGTGGGCCGTCTCGCCGCTGTCCTCCGAAGCCATGCCGAAGAGGTCAAGCTGCCCCTCCACGTTCTTCCGGCGGGAGTCGGCGATGGCGTCCAGTGTCTGGCCCGCTATCTCCATGAGCTGCCGGCGCTTGGCACCCAGGGAGTCGAAGGCCCCGGCCTTTATGAGGCTCTCGAGGGCCCGGCGGTTCAGGTCCGCGCCGTACATGCGCTCGCAAAAGTCGTTGAAGGAGGTGAAGGGTCCTCCCCTCTCCCGCTCCTCCACAACGCCGTCGATGAATTTGGAGCCTATGTTCTTCACCGCCACAAGGCCGTAGCGGATGTCGTCCCCCTCCACCGCAAAGCGGCTGCGGGAGTGGTTTATGTCCGGGGGCAGGAGCTTTATGCCCATGCTCTGGCACTCCGCCGTGTACTCCGCCACCTTCTCGGCGTAGCCCAGGACCGAGCTCATCAGCGCGGCCATGTACTGGCGGGGGTAGTGGCACTTGAGGTACGCCGTCTCATAGGCCACCACGGCGTAGCACACGGCGTGGGCCTTGTTGAAGGCGTAGTTTGCAAAGTCGGTTATCTCGTCGTATATGCTCCCGGCAACTTCCTCGGGCACGCCGTTTTTGACGGCCCCGGGGATTCCCCGCTCCCCGTCGCCGAAGATGAAGGTCCGGCGCTCCTTTTGTATCTCCGCCATCTTCTTTTTGGACATGGCGCGGCGTATCATGTCCGCCTGCCCCAGGGAGAAGCCCGCGAGGCGGCGGAATATCTCGATTACCTGCTCCTGATATACTATGCACCCGTAGGTGACGTTCAAAATCGGCTCCAGAAGCGGGTGCTTATAGCGTATTTTGTCCGGGTTTACGCTGGCCTCGAGGAACCTAGGTATGGAGTCCATGGGTCCCGGGCGGTAGAGGGCAATGACGGCGGTGATGTCCTCGATGTTTTTCGCGCGCATACCGACGCACACCCCGGTCATGCCCGCGCTCTCAAGCTGGAACACCCCGGAGGTCCTGCCGGAGGCAAGCATATCGTAGGTCTCTTTGTCGTCGTCGGGGATGCGGGATATGTCGAAGCCGGGCTCCGTCGCCCTTATGTCCATTACGGCGTCATTGATGATGGTGAGGTTGCGAAGGCCCAGAAAATCCATCTTCAAAAGGCCCAGCTCCTCGATGGTGGTCATGGTGTACTGGGTGGAGATGGTGTTGCCGTCCTTTTTTGATATGGCCAGGGGCACATATGTGTGCACCGGGTCGCGGGTTATGACCACCCCCGCGGCGTGGGTGCCGTAGTCCTTGGGCATATCCTCAATGGCGAGGGCCGTCTCTATTACCTTACGGCATCTGGGGTCCTCCTCCATCTTGTCCCGGAGCTGCTTTGAGGTGCGTATGGCGTCGGAGAGGGTTATCCGGAAGTCGTTTGGCAGGGTCTTTGCAAGCTCGTTCTCCTCGGCGAAGGTGAGCCCCAGTGCCTTGGAGACGGAGCGGACGGCGTTTTTGGCCTTAAGAGTGTTGAAGGTGATTATCTGGGCCACATGGTCCGCGCCGTACTTGCGCTTTACATACTCCACCACCTCGCCCCGGCGGCGCTCGCAGAAGTCCATGTCAATATCCGGCATGGAGACGCGCTCGGGGTTTAAAAACCGCTCAAAATAGAGGCCGTATTTTATTGGGTCAACATCCGTTATGTGCAGGCAGTAGCTCACCACGCTTGCCGCGGCGCTGCCCCGCCCGGGGCCAACGGGGATGCCCTGGCGCCTGGCGTACATGACGAAGTCCTGGACGATGAGGAAGTAGTCCGTAAAGCCCATGCGGTCTATCATGTCGAGCTCGTATCTGAGCTGCTTTTCCACCTCCGGGCGGCCGGGGTAGCGCTCCCGAAAGCCCTCCATGCAGAGCTTCTCCAGATACTCTTTGGAGGTGTACCCCTCCGGCACGTCAAATTTCGGCAGGTGGTAGTGACCGAACTCAAACTCCAGATTACATTTTTCCGCGATTATATTCGTGTTGTCCGCCGCCTCCGGGATGTCCGGGAAAAGGGCGCGCATCTCCTCCTCGGTCTTGAGGTAGAGCCCGTCGCCCGTGAAGCGCATACGGTTCTCGTCCTCCACCGTCTTGCCCGTCTGTATGCACATGAGCACGTCCTGGGCGTAGGCGTCCTCCCGGCGCAGGTAGTGGACGTCGTTTGTGAGCACGAGGGGTATGCCGGTCTCCCTCGATAAGCGCACCAGCCCCCTTGCGGCGCGGCGCTCCTCCGGGATGGCGTGGTCCTGTATCTCCAGGTAGTAGTTGCCCTCGCCGAAAATCTCAAGAAACTCAAGGGCGGTCTTTTTCGCCTCGTTGTAGCGGTCCTGGAGAATGTACTGGGGCACCTGGCCCTGTATGCAGGCGGAGAGGGCGATTAGCCCCTCGGAGTGGCGGCGCAGAAGGTCCATGTCTATCCGGGGCTTCATGTAGAGCCCCTCCACAAAGCCCATGGACACCATGTAGCAGAGGTTTTTGTACCCCGTCTCATTCTTGCAAAGGAGTATGAGGTGGTAGCGGACGGAGTCCTCCCCGTGCTCCTTGTCAAAGCGGGTCCTGGGGGCGACGTAGACCTCGCAGCCGATTATGGGCTTTATGCCCTCCTTTTTGCACTCCTTGTAAAAGGCCACAGCGCCGTACATGACGCCGTGGTCGGTTATGGCGAGGGCCGTCTGGCCCAGCTCCCTGGCCTTTTTCGGAAGCTCCCTTATCCGGCAGGCGCCGTCAAGAAGGCTGTACTCCGAATGGACGTGAAGGTGAGTGAAAGACATATGACGCCTCATTTCTCATTCCCGGCAAGCTCCATGAGCCTGCGCAGGCGGTGGTTAAAGCCGGACTTTGTGACCGGGGGGTCGGAGAGCTTCCCCAGCTCCTCGATGCTCAGCTCCGGGTACTCCTCCCTTAGGCGGGCCGCCTCCCGGAGCTTGTCCGACAGCGTGTCAAGGCGCCCGGAGCGGCGGAGGGCGCGGATGTTCTCCAGCACCTGGGCGCTGGCCTCCACGGTCTTTGCCACGTTCGCCGTGTCGCAGTTTACCTGTCGGGTGACTATGTTCTTCATGTCCTTCTCTATCTTCGCGCCCATGACGCGCATAGCCGCGACCGGGGCGCCGATGGTGGTGAGGATGTCCTCCACGACGGCGCTCTGCTTGAAGTACATGATGTAATTTCCGGCTCTGGCGGCGCACTTGGGCTCAAAGCCCATGTCGAGAAACAGCGCCGTCATCTCACGGCTGACCATGTAGTGCCCGGTGACCAGCTCCAGATGGTAGCGCTTTTCCGGGTCGGTGACGCTCCCCCCGGCGAGGAACGCCCCCCGGAGGAACGCGGCTCTCGCCTCGTCGTCCTCCAGAAGCCCCAGGTTCACATGGTGGCTCAAAATTCCGCCCCCGGCGTAGCCGAAGGCGTCAAGTATCTTCTCCATGCTCCCGGGATCCGAGACGATGAAGGCGCGCTTGCCCGCGCTCTCCTCCCCGGGCAGAACGTCAAAGGAGATGCCGAAGGCGCGGTCCAGAAGCCTCGGAAGGCGCCTGGCGAAATCCTCCGAGCCCGTGACCACGCGGATCTGGCGCTCCGAAAAGGTGTTGCAGAAGAGCATGACCCCGTAGCACTCCGCCAGGGCCCTGGAGCCCCGGCCCACGCTCTGGCGGCAGAGCTCCTTTTTTACCTCCGCTGAAAACGTCATGGCCCGGCCCTCAGCTCTTTCCGATGTCGCGGTGGATGCACTCCGTCTCCTGCCCCTTGGCGGCGAGGTACCTCGCCAGGGCCTCGGTGACGGCGACGGAGCGGTGGTGGCCGCCCGTGCAGCCGATGCAGACAGTGAGGTTCATCTTCCCCTCCTCCTGATAGTTCGGCAGGAGAAAGTCGATGAGCTCCTCAAGCTTCCCAAGAAACTCCCTTGACTGGTCGGAGTTGAAAACATAGTCGTACACGTCGTCGTCGAGCCCGGTTTTGTTTGTGAGCTCCGGGACGTAAAATGGGTTCGGCAGAAAGCGCACGTCAAACACAAGGTCCGCCTCTATGGGTATGCCGTACTTAAAGCCGAAGGACATGACCGTGACGCGGATGCGCTCCTTGGACTCCGTGCCGAAGAGGCGAAAGAGTGTGCGCTGGAGGCGCCCCAGTGTGAGGCCCGTGGTGTTTATGACGTAGTCGGCGCGCTGGCGCACGGGCTCCAGCATTTTCATCTCTCTCCTCACGGCGGCCTCCAGCCCCTCCGCCTCCCCGCCCAGTGGGTGGCGGCGGCGGGTCTCCTTGTAGCGCTTCACCACCGTGTCCACCGTGGCGTCGACGTAGAGTATCTTGTAGTCGTACCCGGCGGCGTGTATCTCGTCAAGGGCGCGGAAGAGCTCGTCAAAGCCCTCCCGGGAGCGTATGTCGGAGACAAGGGCGACGCGCTCGTACCGCCCCCTTGTGGCGGCGCAAAGCTCCGCGAATTTGGGCATAAGGGCAACAGGCATATTGTCCACGCAGTAGAAGTCCAGGTCCTCCAGCGCCGCGGCGACGCGGCTCTTCCCCGCGCCGGAAAGTCCCGAAATTATGAGCATATCCAAAAGGCGTCACCTCTCATCTGGCTGTGTATGAAAATTTATGCGGTCAGCGTATTACCCGGATCTCCGGCTCCAGGGTTATCCCGGTCCTCTTCCGGACAGTGTCGCAGACAAGCTCCATGAGGGCGTCCACGTCCTCAAAGCTCGCCCCGCCGGCGTTCACGATAAAGCCCGCGTGCTTCTCCGAAACCCGCGCCCCGCCGATGCTTGCTCCCTTGAGCCCCGCCTCGTCGATGAGCTTTGAGGCGAAGCCGTTCTCCGGGCGCTTGAAGGTGCTACCGGCGGAGGGGAGGTTAAGGGGCTGCTTCTCCCGGCGGCGGGCCGCAAGGTCCTCCATCTTCTCCTTTATCGCCCTGGGGTCCCCGGGGCGCAGGCGCAGGGCGGCGGAGAGGATGACCTCCTCCGAGCCCTCAAAGCGGCTGGTCCTGTATCCGAAGCGGCAGTCGCGGTTTGCCACGGTCCGCAGCGTCCCGTAGCAGTCAAGGAACGTGACGGACTCCACCACGTCCTTAAGCTCCCCGCCGTAGGCCCCGGCGTTCATGTATATCCCGCCGCCGAGAGACCCCGGTATGCCGTGGGCAAACTCAAGCCCCGTGAGCCCCGCTTCCAGCGCGGCGTTCCCCAGTCTCGACAAAAGCACCCCGGCGCCGGAGATGATGCTGTCAACGCTGACACGCACCGTGTCAAGCCTTGCGGTGCTGAGCACCACAAGGTCGTGGGGCCTGTCGGAGAAGAGCACGTTTGAGCCGTTGCCAAGGACCATGTACGGTATGCCCCGGCGGCGAAGCTCTCTGACGGCCCAGACGAACGCCTCAAGGCTCTTTGGCTCGGCGAAAAGGCTCACCGTCCCGCCGATGCGGAAGGTGGTGTGGCGGCGCATGGGCTCGCCGAAAAATATTCCCGTGCCGGGAAAGCCGGAGTTGAGCTCCCGGGCAAACAAGTCGATATAATCTGTCATTTGCTCTCCAAGCTGTCAAAATAGTCGTCGAGCTGCTCCGCGAAGTCCTTCCCGGAGTTGTAGCCCATCCTCTTCTGCCTGTTGTTCATGGCGGCGACCTCGATTATCACCGCAAGGTTCCGCCCCGGGCGTATGGGCACCACGATGTAGGGCACCTGTACGCCGAGAATGTCTATCTTCTCGGTATCCGAGCCCATGCGGTCGTAGGAGTTCTCCGCGTTCCAGTTCTCAAGCTTTATGACCAGGTCCACCTTCTCGCTCCACTTCACTGCGCCGTTTCCGAAGATGCGCCGCACGTCCACCACGCCAATGCCGCGAAGCTCGATATAGTTGCGTATGAGGTCCGGGGCAGTGCCCGTGAGGGTGGTGGAGTTTACCTTCTTTATTATTACCGCGTCATCGGAGATGAGGTGGTGGCCGCGCTTTATGAGCTCGATAGCCGTCTCGGACTTGCCCATGCCGGACTCGCCCAAAATGAGCACCCCCTCGGAGTAGACCTCCATAAACACGCCGTGGCGCATTATCTGGGGGGCCAGTGCGTTATTGAGCTTTGTGGTCAGCTCGATTATGAGCTCGCTGGTCTCCCGGTGGGACTTGAGTATGGTGACGTCGTGCTCCCTGGCGGAGTCCAGCGTCCCCTCCGGGATATTTACGTCGTGGGCGATGATTATGGCGGGGACTCCGCTCTCCATCAGCACGTCCAGCTTCCTGCGGCGCTCCTCCTCGGAAAACTGCTGGAGGTAGGCGTCCTCGTTCCAGCCGAGGATCTGGATACGCTCGGTGGTGAAGTTGGTGTAAAAGCCCGTGAGCTGAAGGCCGGGTCGGTTTATGACCGCGGTGGAAATCATCTTTTTTCCGAAGTCGCTGGAGGCGTAGAGTATCTCAAGCCCCGTCTCCTCCACCAGCTTTTTAAGGGTCATTCCCTGTGTAGCTTCCATTTTTCTCCTCCCAATATTTAATAAAGTCGCCAGGAGTCACAATAGTATGTGTATAATTGTAAATTAATTTTGTCGATTTGGCAATAGGCTGAGGCACATAAAAAATATATTCTGAAATAAAAAATTATACTTGCATTTTTTGATAAGTTCTGCTACAATAATCAAGCTTATGAATTCACTGCAAGGAGGTGCAGCAGATGGCTAAGTGTGAATTTTGCGGCAAGGGCGTCTCATTTGGTATTCAGGTGAGCCACTCCCACAGAAGATCCAACCGTACCTGGAAACCGAATGTCAAACGTGTCAAGGCCGTGGTCGACGGCAGCCCCCGCCACGTTTACGTCTGTACTCGGTGCCTCCGCAGCGGCAAGGTCACCCGCGCGGTGTGATTTTCTCATAATACCGCAAATCCCCGCCTTTGGGCGGGGATTTTTTTGTCAAAGCCCTTTGGGCTTTTTTGACAGTTTACGGCGCGTTCCGCTCTTCCTCCGGCTCCTCCGGGCCGTCCTTCTCGGTGCCAAGGACCCTTATGCCGTAGTACGCACCCATATAGCCGTTGGGCCAGGCGTCGATCGACTCAACGTCCAGGTCCTTAAGGCCCCAGCAGGCGCTGTACTTTGTCTCGGGGAAAATGAGCCGGAGGACCGCCTTGTCCTCTCCGGCGGCCTTTGCCTCGGCAATACTTATCTCCCGGGCCGAGTAGGAGGTGTGGGTGTGCCAGATGTCGTACACGCCCGTTATGAGGGACAGGGCGGTCACCACCGCCAGCGCCCCTCCCACGCAGGAGACCGCCTCCGCCCTGCCCCGCTCAATAAGCCCCGGGACAAGTACCGCGACGGCGGCGATGAGCAGCATCGCCGTGGTGCAAAAGCACCGCTCCGGGTAGTAGCTGGCGGCTGTGAGCATATAGTTTGCCGCAACGGCCCCGGCGGCGTAAATCACGGACTCCGTGAGCCTCTCCGGATCGACCCTGGCGAAAAGCCCCATGACCATGGCGGCGGCCCAGGCAATAAGCAGCCAGAGGCCGTTGGATCTCAGCATGGCGGTGGCGTTTTTGAAGTTTTGCAAAAGCAGCGCAAGGTAGAGCCCCGAGCCCTTGGCCTTCATCTGGGCGGGCATACTCATCATCAGGATATACCCCGCAACGGCGGCGGCTATGGGGATAAAGAGCCACGTCCGAAGGCTCTGCTTCTTCACGACCCTTCCGAGAACGATAAAGCACAAGCCCAGGAATATGCAGATGAAGGACGTGACCTCCGTATACATCCCGAAGGGCAGCGCGAGGACTGAGAACAGGAGCTTTTTCCACAGAGGGACGGCGGCCTGCCCGCCGCGGTATCTCAAAATAAACGGGCGCAGGAACAACAGTCCGAAAAGCAGCGCCCACAGGTAGTTGACAGAACCTGTCTGCCACAGCGCAACCTGCCCGAATACGGGCATGAAGTACCAGACTGCGGCGAAGATGGCTGTCAGGAGGAGGAGATCATCCCCCTTCTCCGGCCTTACAAGGCTGTACAGGGCGTATATAAACCCCGTGAACACCACGGCGTTCACGACGTCAAAGACGGCCTTGGGCCAGAGCATGAAGAGCTGCCCCAGTCCGTGGCTTATGAGCCGACCGTTCATTATCCTTGCGTGGACCGCCATGGAGGGGAATATGTCCCAGACGCTCTCTATCCACCACTGGGTCTTGAAGCTCTCCATGTACGCAAAGTCGTCCGCCACATAATGGGTGAGCAGATTTAAAAGGAGCATGAAAAGGCCGATAAGGCCGAGGGCCGCCCATATGGCCCGGCGTGAGGCGTTGAGCCTCTTTAATTTTTCCAAATCAGCATCTCCTTTCCCGGTTTTGTGCTGCTCCGGCGCGAAGGCATCTCAGCCGCACTCCCGGGAGATTATGAATCTGGGCCTTCCCAGGCTCTGGCGGAAGACCCGGCCCAGGTAATAGCCCGCGACGCCAAGGGCGGCGAGTATGCACCCGGCGGCTAAAAGTATCATCACGCCGAGAAACACGAGCCACCCCTCCGCGTCAACGCCGACGGCGGCGTATAGGATGCCCGTTATAACGGCGGCGAGGGCAAAGAACACGCCAAGGATGGTGGCAAGCTGCATCGGAGCCGTGGAGAAGGCGGTGACGGAGGATACGGCGTAGCGGGCCAGGGACCTGAAGGACCACTTGGACTGACCCGCTGTCCTCTCGGCCACGTCGAACTCCACCTCCGCCCGGCGAAAGCCCACGAAGGCCGCAAGGCCCCGGAAGAACACGTTCTCCTCCGTCAGGGCGAGAAGGGCGTCCACGACCTTCCGGTCCATGAGCTTAAAGTCCGACGAGCGCCTCATATCAAGGCCCGCGAGCCTTGATATGACGGCGTAGAAGGCCCCGGCGCAGAATCTGTGCAGGGCCGACTCCCGGCCCCTGTCCCGCTTTACGCCCTCTATCAGCTCATAGCCCTTTTTCCAGAGGGCGTACATCCGGGGAAGCTCCTCCGGCGGGTGCTGGAGGTCGCAGTCCATCACCGCAGCGCACTCCCCCCTTGCCCGGCTAAGACCCGCGAATATGGCCCGGTCCTTCCCGAAGTTGCGGGAGAAGGATATGCCCCGAACATTTTCGTCCGCCTCCCGGGCGCGGAGCACGGCCTGCCAGGTGTCGTCCCCGGAGCCGTCGTCCACGAAGATGAGCTCGTAGGGGATCTTCGCCTCCCGCAGCACCCCGGCGACAGTGAGGGCAGCCCGCTCCACCATGGCCTCCTCGTTGAAGGCCGGGATTATAACAGAGAGCAGATCATTCATTCTCTCTACCTCTTTTCGTCTTTACCCATTTAAATTTAGCCACCGTCATCCCGCAAATTCAGGGAATGGGTGTAAAATCAATACACTTTTAATTGTCCGCGCCCCTGCCGTTGTATACGGGCGAGAGCAGCGACTCATAGTCGCGTATGCACACCACCAAGTCCGACTTATATTCCGCGATGTACTCCCCGAGGGTCATATCCGTGTAGTGCCGGAGGTCCAGGGAGCGCATGACGTTGAAGCTGGGATACATGAGGCACTCCACTGCGTTGGTGAAGCTGTCGCCGTATATGAGGATGCTGGGGAGGCTGTCGCGGTCCGTGTCTATCACCGTCTCTGACATGTCCCCGCCCATGTAGAAGGAGTAGGTCACGTCCTGCCCCGGGTCCCCGGGCATGGCGTACACCGTGGGCTCGTGCTCTATCCCCCAGTCCCAGCGGCGGAAGGGCACGGGGTCGTAGAGGTCAAAATATGTCAGCTTCTCGTCGTTTGTCCACAGGCCCATGAGCTTTCTGTTTCTTGAGCCGAGGTAAGTGTTCGGAAGCTGCCTGAACACCCCGTCGGACTCCGACGGGACGTGGACCGACGCCCCGGTGTCGGCGTTGTAGCGCTCAAGTATCTCCCGGCAGGTGAGAAGCCCGCCGTAGAGGGGGTAGTGGTTGTCCACCGTGGAGCCGAGCTCACGGGGGGAGCCGAGGCCGGCGAAGACCTCGCCCATGTCGATATACCCCACCCCGGCGCTCTCGAGGGAGGTCTTCAGGGCCGCCCGGGAGAGGGCGGTATACTCCGCGTTATTGTTTAGATACCGGGGGTAGTCGTCCTCAAAGTACGCGTACTGGCAGGGCACGGCGACGTAGTAGAACGCCGCCCCCACCGACGCCGCCGCGTCCCGGACGGAGGTGAGGTTTTCCGTCATCCGGGCAGCAGCCTCCGGTATGCCGGAGGTGTCGAACATATCAAAGGGGAGGAACGGCAGCAGAATGTCGTCCTTCACCACCACCTCGTTCACCACCGGGCGGCGGAGGACGCGAAGGTCAATAAATGTGTCAAGCTTTAAAAGTATGCTCCGCCCCGGGGCCTGGTCGGCGAGGTAGTCGTCCAGCTTTTTGAAATACTCACCGGAGATGACCTCCCCGGCGGAGAGGTCGGGCATCTGAGCGAGGCTCCGGTTCTCATAGTAGGACCAGGTCCCCTTGTCCCGGAATATTCCCACGGCTAAAAGCAGCGCCAAAAACGCGCCGAAGGCGGCGATAATGAGGCGGTCCGCCCCGGCGGAGAGCTTCTTTTCCCTGTCGTCCACACTCTCACCCCCTCAGAACTGAAAATAGATGAACGGGTTGAAGCTCCCGGAGGCGAGCTTCATGTAGGAAAGACCCAGCACCGCAAATCCCAGCGCAGCCGGGACGAGGCGTATGAGGAGCACCCTCGCGAAGGGTCTTCCCTCCGTGAGCCTCTCCGCCCGCGCCCTCACAGCGTCACGGATGGGCAGGGACGCCGCGGCGGCGATGAGCAGCTGCGGCAGGTACTCGAGTATGTAGTACCCCCCGCCCGCATAATTTAATTCGTTAAAACCGAGCATCGCCTTAAGGTAGCTTACGGCGTGAGAAATGCTGTCGGCTCTGAATATCACCCAGCCCAGCACCACGGCAAGGAGGGTGTACAGGTGTCTCAATACCGATGGCAGCTTTTTCAGCGCTTCGCCCCACAGGAATTTTTCCCCGGTAAGGAGCAGAAGATACCACGCTCCCCAGAGGATGAACGTCCAGTTCGCGCCGTGCCACAGGCCCGTCAGCAGCCACACCACCGCAAGGTTGCGAAGCTGCCGGAGCTTTCCGCAGCGGCTGCCCCCCAGGGGGATGTACACATAGTCCCGAAACCAGCTGGACAGGGAGATGTGCCACCTGCGCCAGAACTCCGTGACGGAGCGGGAGATATAGGGGTAGTTGAAGTTTTCGAGAAACTCAAAGCCGAAAATCCTGCCAAGGCCGATGGCCATGTCGGAGTAGGCGGAGAAGTCAAAATAAATCTGGAAGGTGTAGGCGATTATCCCCACCCACGCCTGAAGCGCCCCAAGGCTCCCCGGGGCGCGGGCAAAGGCGGCGTCCGCCGCCTCGGCAAGGGCGTTGGCGATGAGCATCTTCTTTCCCATGCCGAAGCAAAAGCGCACTACGCCGGAGGCGAACTTATCCGCGGTCTCCCGGCGGTTTTGTATGTCGTCGGCTACCGTGGAGTAGCGCACGATGGGTCCCGCCACAAGCTGCGGAAAGAGGGCGGCGTAGAGGGCCATGTTAAGGGGATTTTTCTGGAGTAAGGACCTGTCGCGGTATACGTCAATGACGTAGGAGAGGCCCTGGAAGGTGTAAAAGGATATGCCGATGGGCATCACTATCTCCGGCACTGTGACGCGAAGGCCCAGCGCCCGAAGCTCACCCAGGGCAAAGCCCGCGTACTTATAGTACCCCAAAATCCCGAGCCCCGCTGCCGATGCCAGAACAACGGAGAGCTTTCGCACCCGGTCCCTTTTTGAAAGTCCCGCCATAAGGCCGCACAGGTAATTCACCGCCACGCATACAAGCAGCAGCGCCAGGTATTTCGCTCCCACCCAGCAGTAGAAAATGAGGCTGAAGGCCAGAAGAACAGGATTTCTCAGCTCCCGCCTTGCGAAAAAGTACACCGCCAGGAGCACCGGGAGAAACCAGACGAAAAACGTCACGCTGGAAAAGACCATCTAAATATCTCCTTTTTGGGGAAAGGCTCACTCCTCCCGCTCGCCGCGCTCCCGGATGAGGAGGCGTATGGGCGTGCCCTCAAAGCCGAAGGCGGCGCGGAGCTGGTTTTCAAGGTAGCGCTGGTAGGAGAAGTGGAAGAGCTCCGCGTCGTTGCAGAATATGACGAACGTGGGTGGCCGGACGCTGACCTCGGTCATGTAGAATATCTTGAGCCGCCTGCCCTTGTCGGAGGGGGGCTGGACCCGGGCCTGGGCATCACTGAGGACGTTATTGAGAAGTCCCGTGGTTATCCTGCGGCAGGACTGGTCGTTGACGCTCTTCGCAAGGCTGAATATCCTGTCTACCCTCTGCCCCGTGAGGGCGGAGACGAAGAGTATCGGCGCGTAGGGCATGAAGGAGAGGTCCCGGCGTATGTCCGCACGGAGCCTGTCCATTGTCTTCCCGTCCTTCTCCACCAGGTCCCACTTGTTCACAAGGATGATGCTGGCCCTTCCGGCCTCGTGGGCCATCCCGGCGACCTTCGTGTCCTGCTCGGTGACGCCGTCCCGGGCGTCCAGCATTATGAGGCACACGTCCGCCCGCTCAATGGCGAGCTGCGCCCGCATGACGGAGAATTTCTCCACCCGGTCCTCGACCCGGGACTTCCGGCGCATACCTGCGGTGTCAATGAGGAGAAACCTGCCCTCCCCGTTTTCAAAGGGCGCGTCCACGGCGTCCCGGGTGGTCCCGGCGACATCGGAGACTATGACCCGCTCCTCCCCCAGTATCCGGTTGACTATAGAGGATTTGCCCACGTTGGGCTTTCCGATAAAGGCGAGCTTAACCGCGTCCTCGTCGGCGTTCTCCTCCTCCGGCGCGGGGAAATGCTTAAGGCACTCGTCAAGTATGTCCCCGGTGCCGTGCCCGTGGAGGGCCGAGAGGGGTATCGGGTCGCCAAGGCCCAGGGCGTAGAACTCATAAATATCCGGGTTCACGGGGCCCACGGAGTCCATCTTATTGACGGCCAGCACCACAGGCTTGCCGGAGCGCTGGAGCATCGCCGCGACCTCCTGGTCCGCGGCGGTGACTCCGGTGGTTATGTCCCCGACGAAAATAATGACATCCGCGGAGTCTATGGCGATGAGGGCCTGCTCCCGCATGAAGGTCAATATCTCGCTGTCGGTGTTGGGCTCAATGCCGCCGGTGTCAACTATGTCAAAGGTCCGGCCCGCCCACTCGCACTGGGCGTAGAGGCGGTCACGGGTGACGCCGGGGGTGTCCTCCACTATGGACAGGCGCTGTCCGGCAAGGCGGTTAAAGAGAAGGCTCTTGCCCACGTTGGGCCTTCCCACTATGGCTGCTAATGGTCTCATATGCTCCTCCACGCTCCCCTCCGGGAGTCAGATTCATGACAAAAATACATCTAATAACGGCTCCCCGCCGTTGTCCATGGGCACCACGGGGACGCCAAGCTCCCGGGTGAGGTCCTCCACGGTCACGTCGTCGAGAAGCACGTTCTCCCCGTCCTTAAGCATCCTGTTCGTTATATAGAGCCGCTCCCCCAGATCCCGGCCCCTGAGCTGTGAGATGAGGTCCCGGCCCGTTATGAGCCCCGCCACGTCGATAGTGTGCCCGAAAAAGTCGTTGACGATGGGGTAGACCCGGACGTCTATCTCCGGGAAGCGGCGCTTTGCCATGTCCCGGAGCCTGATTATCGTCCCCGCGGCGGAGACGCCGGTGGCGATGGATATATGGCTCCCCCGGGCAGGGCCACGGGCCCCCGCAAGAGCGTCCTCAAACTCCTTATAGAGGAGCCGCAGCATCCCCACGCCGTTTTCAAGCTGTGGGTAGCCCTGGTAGAAGCTGTCCTCCGGGACCTCAAGCCCGGCCTTCAGATAAAGCTCGTCCGAGCAGAAGAATATCCTGCTGCCGCTGCGGCGAAAGCACCGCTCCCCAAAGCGCTCCACCTGCCGAACGGTCCGGCGGGCGCTCATTTTATCAAATGGCTTTATGGGGTAGAGCCCCTCCCGGAATTTTGTGAGGCCCACGGGTATGACGGCGACGCTCTTCACCGCCGGGGCCAGGTGGGACAGCGCCCGCATGGTGTAGTCGAGCTGGTAGCGGTCGTTTATCCCCGGGCAGCAGACTATCTGGCAGTTAAGCTCGATCCCGGCATCGGCAAAGCGCTTTAAAAGCTCTATCCCCCGCCCGGCGTGCCTGTTCCCAAGCATCATGCACCGGAGGGAGGGCTTCATGGTGTGGACGGAGACGTTTATCGGGGAGATCTTAAGGTCGATTACCCTCTGCACCTCCCGCTCCCCCAGATTCGTCAGGGTGAGATATGAGCCCGTGAGGAATGAGAGGCGCACGTCATCGTCCTTGAAATAGAGGGTGTCCCTCATCCCCGGGGGCATCTGGTCCACAAAGCAGAATATGCAGTTATTGGCACAGGAGCGGGCGGAGTCCATGAGGTACTCCTGAAACTCCAGCCCCGCGCTGCGCCCCTCCTCCTTCCGGAGCCTGACGGTGTACTCCGAGCCGTCGGGGCGCTCAAGGGTGAATTCCGGGTCCGGGTCGTAGGTGTAGTACATATAGTCCAGCACGTCCCGGACCCTGCTGCCGTTGACGGCCTTGAGCCGCTCCCCCGGAGCTATCCCGGCGGCCTGCGCCGGAGAGCCGGGGTCCACGGAGGATATTGTGTTCATACCGCCTGACATTGACCTTCCCCCTCAAAATATAAGGCGGCGGGAGCGCGCCCGCGCCGCCGGAGATATGACGCTTTGCCCCTTATTAACGAAAAAGCGGCGGGAGACCCGCCGTTTTTCCAAAAATCGCTTTTAGTTGTTCACAGATACGACTTCACGGCCATTGTATGTGCCGCAGGCCTTGCAGGCTCTGTGGGGCAGATGAAGCTCGCCGCACTTCGGGCAAGCCACGAGAGCGGGAACGCTGAGCTTCCAGTTGGAACCGCGCCTTCTGTCTCTCCTCGCCTTGGATACTTTCCCCTTCGGTACCGCCATAATGACACCTCCTAGTAAAAATTCATTATTTCTCCAGAAGCTGCCCTAAAGCGAGCAATCTGGGGTCCAGGTCCTCCCCGCAGCCGCAGGGTCCCTCGTTTAAATCCTTGCCGCACTTGGGGCAAAGGCCCAGGCAGTCTTCCCTGCACAAAAGCCTCGGCTCAAAATTGAGGATAATGTGGTCCCGGGCGGCCTCCGTAAGGTCCGCCGCGCCGTCCACGATGAGGTAGTAGTCCTCGTTATCCTCATCCTCAAGCTCCTCGGTGAGGTATGCGGCCCCCTCCATCCGAAGCTGCTTCGGAAATTCCTTCAGGCATCTGGCGCACTGACAAATAAGCTCCGCCGAGATGCGAAAGCGCGTCTCAATATGTCCGGCGTGGTTCTCCACTCTCCCCGTCACGGTGACGGGCGTCAGGTACCTGAGCACGCCATCGAGGTCGAGGTCGGAGCTGTCAAGCTCAAACTCATAGTCGAGGCCTTTGCCGGGCGAGGCGATAAGCTCCCTGAGATCCAAAACCATCGAGCCCACCTCCTCCAAGTCGCGCTTAGGTATTATAATCTAAAAAAATGCCAATGTCAATAGTTTTTTCTCTCCTTTTCATTTCATATCTTTTCATTTTCGCGGAATGATGCTATAATTACCCTGTCCGCCGGGGCGGATGGAAAATATATGTTTTTTGAGGATATTATGAGGGAATTTACGATAAACCAAAACGACGCGGGACAGCGCCTTGACAGGTTCACCGGCAAGGCGGCGCCGCTGCTGCCGGAGGCGCTGCTGCAAAAATACATCCGGATAAAGCGCGTAAAGGTCAACGGCAGGGGTTCAAAGCGGGATGTGCGCCTTAACGCCGGGGACAGGGTGCAGATGTATATAAACGATGAGTTTTTCCAGGTCCCCACGGAGGAGAACTCCTGGCTGCGGGTCAACGTCCCGAGGGTCAACGTAGTCTACGAGGACGGGAACATCCTCCTCGCCGACAAGCCAGCAGGGGTACTCTGCCACGCCGGGGAGGAGGGGGAGTGGAACACCCTCATCAGCAACATAAAGGCGTACCTCTATAAGTCCGGCCAGTGGGACCCCGCCGCGGAGAACTCCTTCTCCCCAGCCCTCTGCAACCGCATCGACAGGAACACTCAGGGGCTCGTCATCGCCGCAAAGACGGCGGAGGCGCTGCGGGTGATGGACGAGAAGATACGCCTTCGGGAGATAGATAAATACTACCTCGCCGCCGTCCACGGGCGCATGAGCCCGCCGGAGGGGGAGCTCTCCGGGTTTATCTTTAAGGACAGCGTGAAAAACCGGGTCTACGTCCGGGAAAAGCCGGAGCCGGGCGCCAGGACCGCGAGGACGAGGTACCGGACCCTCCGGTACAAAAACGGCCTCTCTCTTTTGGAGTGCGAGCTTCTCACCGGGAGGACCCACCAGATAAGGGCGCAGCTGGCCGCGGCGGGCCACCCGCTGGTGGGGGACGGAAAGTACGGGACGGACAGGGCGGACAGGTCCCTCGGCCTCACGGGCCAGGCCCTGTGCTCATATAAGCTGCGCTTCTCCTTCAGGGGAAGCTCCGGCGCGCTGGACTATCTGAGCGGCAGGGAGTTTCGGATCCCGGAGCCCGAGTTTGCGGTAAAGCTCTTCGGAGACAGTGATATGTAATGGGGACTTTCAAGGAGCCCCGCGGGCCTTTTCCGGCAAATCGGGAATCGGGCGGGTCCTGCATTTTTTACCGCTTCTGTGCTTATGACCGCCAAAGCGCGCCTGGCGGGACGGGGAATTAATTTATTATTACGAATTTGTCGAAAAAATGCCCAAACAGCCCAAAACAGTATTGACAAGCCGGGTAAGAATCTGTATATTTATCACGAACAAATCCGTGGGGGAGCTTTGGCTGGAAGCCGGGGCCCCCTCACGGATTTCAAAATACTGTTCAGCGGCGCGGCGCTCCCGCTTCGCTGCGAAAAGAGGGGGAGGATAATGTCCAAAGAACTCATACGTCTCAAAGACGTAAGCATGTCCTTCGACGGCGAGACCGTGCTGGACAACCTGAACATCTACTTCAACGACAAGGAATTTCTCACGCTGCTGGGGCCTTCGGGCTGCGGCAAGACCACGACGCTGAGGATAATCGGCGGCTTCCAGAGGCCGACCTCCGGCGATGTGTTCTTCGACGGCGCGAGGATCAACGATGTCCCGCCGCACCTGAGACAGGTGAACACGGTGTTCCAGAAGTACGCTCTGTTCCCGCATCTGAACGTCTACGACAATGTGGCCTTCGGCCTGCGCATACCAAAGTGGGCCGGCGGCGGGACCGATATATCGGCAAAAAGGGAAAAGGTAAAATTATCAAAGGGAGAGATCGACCATCGCGTTCGGGAAATGCTGGAGATCGTCTCCCTGAAGGGCTTTGAGCACCGCTCAGTCACGAGCCTGTCCGGCGGACAGCAGCAGCGCGTCGCCATAGCGCGGGCGCTGGTGAACAGGCCCAAGGTGCTGCTCCTTGACGAGCCCCTGGGGGCGCTGGACATGCGCCTTCGCAAGGACATGCAGCAGGAGCTCAAGCGCATCCAGCAGCAGATGGAGATAACCTTCATCTACGTCACCCACGACCAGGAGGAGGCCCTGGCCATGTCCGACACGGTGGTGGTGATGAACGAGGGGAAGATACAGCAGATAGGCACCCCCGAGGACATCTACAACGAGCCTAAGAACGCCTTTGTGGCGGACTTTATAGGTGAGTCCAACATCGTGGACGGCATCATGCGCGAGGACCGGGTGGTGGAGATATTCAGCAGGCGCTTTGCCTGCCTCGACTCCGGCTTTGCCAAAGACGAGCCCGTGGACGTGGTCATACGCCCCGAGGACGTGGACATCGTCTCCGAGGCGGAGGGCCAGCTCCGGGGTGTTGTGACGGCTGTGACCTTCAAGGGCGTGCACTACGACACGATAGTTGACTTCTACGGCTTCAAGTGGCTCATCCAGACCACCGACTTCTGCCCCGTCGGCAGTCACATCGGGATAAAAATCGACCCCGACGGCATCCATGTGATGAGAAAGAGCAAGTACTCCGGTATGTTCGGCGATTACTCCTCCTACTCCGAGGAGTACGACGAGATAAACGAGGAGGAGGCCGGGAAAGAAGATGAAGAATAAGCGCTCCCTCTTCGCCGTGCCCTACATCATCTGGATGGCCCTTTTCGTGGTCATACCGATAGTTATCATGCTCGTATACTCCCTCTCTGTCGCGGGTGACGGGGAGGATCTCTCCGCGAGCCTTGAAAACTACACTGGCATGGTGCTCTACGCCAGCGTTTTCGGGCGCTCCTTCTGGCTCGCTTTCATTGCCACAGTCATATGCCTTCTCATCGGCTACCCCGTGGCCTACATGATGAGCAGGGAGGGCCCCGGCTTTCAGCGTGTGGCAATGGCCCTCATAATGCTGCCAATGTGGATGAATTTCCTTCTCCGCACCTACTCATGGATGGCGATACTGGAAAATAACGGGCTTTTGAACCAGCTTTTCCAGAAGCTTGGGATTATCGCCCTCTACAACAGGCTCACGGGCTCGGATATACAGTATTTCCAGATGATACGCACACCCGGCGCCGTGGTGCTGGGTATGGTGTACAACTACCTGCCCTTCATGATACTCCCCATATACACCGTCCTCACGAAGCTCGACGCAAAGCTCATCGAGGCGGCGGAGGACCTGGGGGCAAACTCCGCGCAGGTGTTCGCCCGGGTGACCCTCCCGCTGTCGCTGTCCGGCATAATCTCCGGCGTGACCATGGTGTTCGTGCCCTCCGTGTCCACATTTGCCATATCCCGCCTCTTAGGCGGCGGAACGCAGATGATGCTGGGCGATCTCATTGAAAATCAGTTTCTTGGCGGGGCATACAACCCCCACCTTGGCGCCGCCATCTCCATGGTGATGATGGTGATAGTCGTTGTGTGCATGGTGATAATGCGTCACTTCGGCGACGGTGACGAGGAGGCTATGATGCTCTGATGAAGAAAAACGGCTTCGGGGGCAGGTCCCTCATCGGTCTTTGCTTTCTCTTTTTGTACCTGCCCATATTCCTGCTCATAATTTTCAGCTTCAACGCCGGGGATTCCTCCGCCGTGTGGCGGGGCTTCTCCCTGAAATGGTACGGGGAGCTTTTCCAGAATCGGCTGGTGCTGGATTCTCTGGCCACCACCCTTCTCGTCTCGCTCCTTGCCACAGCCATCTCCACCGTGGCCGGCACCTTCGCCGCCATTGGGATATACTCCCTGAGCAAAAAGCTCCGAGACCCGGTGCTGGTGGTGAACGACATACCCATGATGAACGCGGATATTGTCACGGGCGTGTCGCTGCTGCTTTTGTTTGTGGCGTTTTTCAACGGCTGGGGGTCCATCGCCAAATGGCTCAACTCTTGGCAGAGCCTCATTGAATTTCCCACGCGCCTCACCCTGGGCATGGGGACGCTGCTCATCGCCCACGTCTCCTTCAACATCCCCTACGTTATCCTCAACGTGGCCCCGAGGCTGCGGCAGATGGACAGGAACCTGATGGAGGCCGCCCAGGACTTAGGGTGCACCTGGTTCCAGGCGTTTTACAAGGTGATGATCCCCGAGATAAAGCCCGGCATCGTCTCCGGCGCGCTCATCGCCTTCACCATGTCCGTGGACGACTTCGTGATAAGCTACTTCACCGCGGGGTCCGCCACCCAGACCCTGTCCATGACCATCTACGGCATGACGAAAAAGCGGGTGACCCCTGTGGTCAACGCCGTCTCGACCCTCATGTTCCTGGCGGTGCTCATAGTGCTGGTGATAAACAACATCCGCTCAAATAAGCAGGCGCAGCTTGCGGCAAAGCGCGCGTCCCTCCAGCCCGTGAGGGAGAACCCCCGTGTGGAGCGCTTCCGGGAGTGGATGGGCACGCCGAGAGGCAAGTTGGCCCGCCGTGTCACCGCCACGGTGCTTGCTGTGGCATTTGTAGCAACAACGGTGTTCCTCACTGCCTTCACCACCTCGCAGCCCGTGGTCAACGTGTGCTCCTGGGGTGAGTATATCGACGAGGACCTGATAGACGAATTTGAGGAGCAGACGGGCATCCGCGTAAACTACCAGACCACGGACTCCAACGAGACGCTCTACTCCCTTCTCAAGTCCGGTGGCGCCGACTACGACGTGGTGGTCCCCTCGGACTACATGATAAGCCAGCTCATCGAGGAGGGGATGCTGGAGGAGCTTGACTACTCCAAAATACCGAATTTTGAGAAGATCGGCGAGCGCTTCCGGAACCTCCCCTACGACCCGGAGAACAGGTACACCGTCCCCTACACCTGGGGCACCGTGGGGATGATATACAACTCCTCCATGGTGGATGAGGAGCTCACCAGCTGGTCGGCCCTCTACGACGACAGATACGCCGGGCAGGTGCTGCTCATAGGCAACTCCCGGGACGCCTTCGGCATGGCGCTGAAGTATCTGGGCTACTCCCTCAACACCACGGACCCCGCGGAGATAACCGAGGCCTACGAGCTCATAGCCGACGCGGCCTCCCGTGGTGTTTTCCAGGGCAAGGTCATGGATGAGATATTCCAGACCATGGAGGGCGGCAACGCCGCCATAGCCTTCTACTACGCCGGGGACTACCTCACCATGCTGGAGAACAACGAGGACCTCAAGTTCGTGGTCCCGGAGGAGGGGTCAAACTGGTTCGTGGATGCCATGTGCGTGCTCAAGGACGCCCCCCACTACGACGAGGCAATGGAGTGGATAAACTTCATCGCCTCCACGGAATCAAACCTGCGGAACATGGACTACATCTGGTACGCCAGCCCCAACGAGGAGGCGCTGGAGATGTACCCGGAGTGGTACGAGGAGCAGTACGGCGAGGAGCTGGACATGGACATCTACAACATCATGGCGGCGCCTCAGGAGGTGCTGGACAGGTGCGAAATGTACGTCTGCCTGCCGAAATCCGTGCGGACCCTCTATAACGACCTGTGGATAAAGCTTGGGATATGATACAAAAAAGGCCGCCCCGGAGTTTCCTCCGGGGCGGTATCATTTGGCGGGGGCATGGCCCTCGCCGGAAAGGGGGACGTAAGTAAGCTCCCGAAATGCTCTCAGGTCTTGCCGGAGAAGCGGTTGCCGCACTTGCGGCAGGTGATTTGGATCTTCCCCTGCCCTCTCGGGACACGGAGAAGAGTGTGGCAGGTGGGGCAGGTGAAAAACTTGTACTCCTTGCGCTGGGAAAAACGCAGGCGCAGATTTTTGAACCACATCCTTATGCCGTAGGTCATGTCCATGTATCTTCTGCACTCCGCGGCGCGCTTGTAGACGTTCCTCGAGCATATCCGCCAGCAGGTGTAAATCATCAGCACCAGAGACAGGGCCTGCATGACAAGGCCGAATATCCCCCCAAACATCGACAGGAGCAGGGACACGAAGGTGAGGACCCATGTGAGCTTGGCAATGGGGTCAAAGCCGTTTCGTCCCTGAAAGAAATTATACAAAAACCGTCTTATCATGGCGCGCCCCCTGATACAGTTCTGATACATATTATTTTAGTCAAAACCCGCCCGGTGTTCTTTAATAATTTGTAAATAAACATTTGATTATGGGTAAATAATTGACTGGCGGAAAAGCCCTTCGGGCTTTTCCGCAAAGGGGGGGCGTGCGGGGGATTTTCTGGATTTGAGTTTTTGGGTAAATTTAAGCGCCGGACGGATGTCCGGCGCTGTTTTACATGTCTTATTTTACTTGTTATTGAAAATCTTGAAGATGGTGTCGAAGGGGTCCTCCTCGGGGGGCTCGGGCTTCGGCTCAGGCTTTGCCTCCGGCGCGGGCGCGGGTGTGTCCTTCTTTTCGGCGCCGCCGGAGTAGAAGTTGGACCTGGTCTCCGGGACGGATTTGGCGGGGTTCTCGTCAAAGCGCGTGGCAATGACGGTGACGCGGATCTCATCGTCCATGCCGTCGTCAAAGGCGACGCCGAAGATGATGTTCGCGTCGGGATGGGCGGCCTCGTGGACCAGGGACGCGGCGCTCTTGATGTCGGCAAAATCCGTGTCGGCGGAGCAGGTGATGTTCATGAGAACGCCCCTCGCGCCGTTGATGGAGGTCTCCATGAGGGGGCTGGAGATGGCGGCCCGGGCGGCCTCCTCGGCCTTGCCCTTGCCGGCGGCCTTGCCCATGCCCATGTGGGCGTAGCCGGCATCCTTGAGGATGGCGGTGACGTCCGCGAAGTCGAGGTTGATAAAGCCCGTGCCCTTTATGAGCTCGGAAATGCTGGACACCGCCTGCTGGAGGACGGAGTCCGCTATCTCAAAGGCGTTTGCCAGAGTGAGCTTCTGCTCCGTGGCGTGCTCCAGACGGTCGTTGGGGATTATGAGCAGAGCGTCCACCTTGCCCAGGAGCTCCGCGATGCCCTCGTTTGCCTGGTCCATGCGGCGCTTGCCCTCAAAGCTGAAGGGCTTTGTCACAACGCCCACAGTGAGGATCCCGGTCTCCCTGGCGATGTCCGCGACCACGGGCGCGGCGCCGGTGCCGGTGCCGCCGCCCATTCCGGCGGCGATGAACACCATGTCGGTGTTCTCCACGACCTTGGCAATATTGTTGCGGCTCTCCTCCGCGGCCTTCTTGCCAACCTCGGGCTTGGAGCCCGCGCCCTGACCGTGGGTGAGCTTCTCACCTATCTGGACCTTGGTGTCGGCGGCGGACATGCTAAGCGCAGGCTTATCGGTGTTGAGGGCTATAAGCTCCACACCCGGCGCGCCAACCTTCGCCATGCGGTTGATGACGTTGTTTCCGGCTCCGCCGATCCCGATGACCTTTATTTCAACAACATTGTCGGGACCCGACTCTAATGTGGTGTTTGGCATATTTATATCCTCCTCAGGCGTTCTGTCGCCCTATCTTTTGTATATAATTCTGTGTTTATTTTAAACTCTTTTTATGCTCAGGTCAAGAGCATATTGGAATTTTTTATTTGATAAAGGGAATTTACATTTATTTTAGTAGTAAAGTCCGCCGTTATTCTCGTTATAATACACCTTTTGGCCCGTGCCCCTCTCCGGGTGGTCGCGGAGGAAATTGTCCAGAAGGTTGAATTTGTTGTCCCAGTTCCCGGCCTTCCCAAAGTCCACTCTGTATCCGTAATACTCAAAGGTTATCGCGGACAGGTTCGACACGTCAAGGCTCGTTGTGAGCTCCAGCTTGCCGTTGTCCCGGAGGGCGGTGAGAGTCTCGGTTATGGCGGTGAGGCGCACGGTCTCGGCGGAGCCCAGGGTAAGCGCCTTGCCAACCTCCGGCTTTTCGGGAGTCGCGCCGCTTATGACCACGAGGCCCTCCGGCGCGGAGGAGACCTTCTCCAGTATCCTCCCGGTCAAATCAATGACCCAGTAGCTCCCGTCATAGGGTATGTAGGCCGCCGGGACGCTCTCGGTGACGCGGATGACCACGGAACCCGGAAGCCGCCGCTCCACCTTTACGGAGTCTATGTATGGCAGCTGGGATTTGATGGCGACCTCCGCCTTCCCGGAGGAGAGGAAGAAGATGCTGTTGTCCTCCTCTATCCCGGAGGCGAGAAGTATCTCCCTCTCAGAATACCTGGCGGCCCCCTCCACGGTGATGTCCGATATTTTGAAAAACAGCGCCATTGCCGTTATCAATATTATTACGGTGAACGCCACAGCAAGGGTGACGTACAGCGCCGCGCCTCGTCCCGCGGCCCATCTTCCCTTTGGGTTAGCCATGTCTCTTTATCCTTTCAATCTATTCTCTCGGCCTGCGCCCCGACGGAGCGGAGCGCTTCCGCAATATTCTCATATCCTCTGTCTATGTGGTGTACTCCTGTAATTATGCTCTCTCCCCGGGCCGACAGCGCCGCGACTATCAGCGCCGCCCCGCCCCGCAGGTCCGGCGCGGCGGTCACGGCCCCGTGGAGCCTCACAGGCCCCTCGGTGATCGCGACTCTGCCGTCCACCTTTATCTCCGCGCCCATGCGCCGGAGTTCCGGCACATGGCGGAAGCGGTTTTCAAATATGGTCTCCACAAAAACGCTTATCCCCTGTGCACGCAGCGCCGATGCCATCAGCGGCGGCTGGGCGTCGGTGGGAAAGCCGGGATAGGGCCGGGTGGTCACCGTCCTTGGCGGGCGGAGAAGCTCCGGTGACCTGACAGAGAGCTCATTTCCCTGCCAGTCAAGCTCCACGCCCATCTGCCCGAACACCCGCAGCACTGCCTCCAGGTCGCGCTGGCAGGCGCCTTCAAGCGTGAGCTCCCCTCCCGCGGCGGTGACTGCGGCGACCCAGGTCGCCGCGGCTATCCTGTCCGGGATGATGGTGTGCTCCGCGCTGCCCAGGCTCCCGCCTCCCTCCACCGTCACGGTGGAGGTGCCGTCCCCGGCGACCCTGACGCCGATGGACCTTAAGTATCCCCCGAGGTCAAGTATCTCCGGCTCCCGGGCGGCGTTGGTGATGAGGGTCACGCCCCTTGCGGCGCTGGCGGCGAGCATGGCGTTCTCCGTCGCCCCAACGCTGGGAAAAGTCAAATCTATCCTCCCGCCCACAAGGGCCGGGGCTCTCAGGATTATGTTCCCGCCGCTCTCCTCGATGGAGGCGCCGAGACGCTCCATAGCCAGAAGGTGCAGGTCTATGGGCCTGGGGCCCAGCTCGCACCCGCCGGGCATGGACAGCTTCGCCTCGCCGCAGCGGGCAAGTATGGCTCCGAGGAAAATGACCGAGGAGCGCATCTCCCGCATGAGGCAGTCGGGAATGTCGCATCTTGTCATGGCGGAGGAGTCCACATATGCCGTGCCCCGGGAGTACTCCGCCCGGCATCCCAGGTGCCGCAAAATTCTAAGCGCCGCGTCCACGTCGGTGAGGTCGGGACAGTTTTTTATGACTGTCTCCCCTCCCGAGAGGATGGACGCCGCCATTATGGGAAGGACGCTGTTTTTCGCGCCCTGAACGTGTATTTTTCCGGAAAGGGCTCGCCCGCCCGTTATCCTCAAGCCGCTCATAGTACCCCCCGAAATCAATAGGTTTTCAGGTCATACTATGCGCGCCGCCCCGGCGGGGTTACTTGTCCGCTTTCTCCTTCAAAAGAGTGAGGATGGTGTCAACTATCCTCTCTGAGGCGTCCCGGACGCCCATCTTCGCCGCGGCGGCCTCCATCGCCGAAAGTCGGTCCCTGTCTCTCAGCAGTGAAACCGCCTGATTATAAAGCTGCTCGCCCGTGCACACGTCCTCCGTGACGACTACCGCCGCCCCGGCGGCCTCCAGGTGCCTTGCGTTCTTCTCCTGATGGTTGTTCGTCACGTTTGGGCTTGGCACGAGTATGGACGCCCGCCCCTCGGCGGTGAGCTCCGCAATGGTGGACGCTCCGGCGCGGCAGATGATGAGGTCCGCCGCAGTCATTACCGTGCCCATGTTGTCGATGTAGCTCCTCAGGTCCTCCCACTGGGGAAGTCCGTAGACCCCCATGGCCCCAAGGCGCTCTATCATCCGCTGCTTTCCCGTCTCGCCGCTGCCCGTGGCGTGGAGGTGGTGCATCTCGCCGCTTCTGGCGTTGAGCCTTATGAAGTCCGCCATCTGCCCGTTCATCCCGTCGGCCCCAAGGCTCCCCCAGAAGGAGACCACGAGGGGCTTTGAGGTGATGCCAAGCTTGCGCTTTGCCTCCTCACGGGTCATCGTCTCGAAGTCCTCCCGCACGGGGGTCCCGGTGACAACAACTCTCTCCGGCTTTTTGTAGTGCTCGCTGACCTCCGGGAAGGCCACCATCATCCTGTCCGCAACGCCGGAGAGCATCCTTGTGGTGAGGCCCGGGACGGCGTTGGACTCGTGCATAAGCGTGGGTATTCTCCGCCTTGCGGCGGCCTTCAGCACGGGCCAGCAGACATACCCTCCCGTGCCGATCACGCAGTCCGGGCGGAAGGAATCGATTATCTCCCGGCTCTCCCGGCCGGAGACGGAGAGGTTGCGTATGGTCTTCAGGTTATGCTTTATATCAGCGGGCTTCACGCCTCTGGCAAAGCCCGTGATGGTTATGTTCCTGAGCTCATAGCCCGCGGCGGGAACAAGGCGCTTCTCCAGGTCCCGGCCCGAGCCCACGAAAAGAAATTCGCTGTCGGGCATAAGCTCCCTCAGTCTGCCCGCGACCGCGAGGGCGGGGTTTATGTGGCCCGCTGTCCCTCCGCAAGTGAATAGAAATCTCATTTTGCCCTCTCGTCCTCATTTTTTTGTTTTCGCAGTGGTATCTCTCTGGATATGGCAAGAACTATACCCATCTCAATAAGCTGTATCCAAAGCGCCGTGCCGCCGTAGCTGAAGAACGGCAGCGAGATGCCCGTGCAGGGTATCAGATTCGTGACCACGGCGACATTGAGGACGACCTGAATGGCGAGCTTGCTGGTGATGCCCACCGCCACAAGCGCCGAAAAGCGATCTCTGGCGTGGACCGCCAGCCAGTAGCCCCGGATGACAAGCAGCGCGAAGAGCACGAGTATGAGCATCGCCCCTATAAAGCCCAGCTCCTCGCAGACTATGGGGAAGATGAAGTCGTTGTGCTCCTCGGGGAGGTACATATACTTCTGACGGCTCTGGCCCAGCCCCAGCCCCAGAAGTCCGCCGGAGCCTATGGCGTAGAGAGACTGGATTATCTGAAGTCCCGTGTCCCGGGGGTCGGACCAGGGGTCGAGCCAGGAGGTTATCCTGGCGCTGGCGTAGCCCATCTTCGTCACGACGAAATATCCCACCGTGCCCACGACCACAATGCCCACCACGAAGTACTGCCACCTTGTGCCGCCGGCGAACATCATCACGGCGCCGATGGCTATGACGATGACCGAGGCGGAGATGTGTGGCTCCAACATCAAAAGTCCCACCGTCACGACAAGGATCAGGGCGAAGGGCATGACGCCGTATTTGAATGTGCCCATAAGGTTCTTGTAACGGCAAATCATCGTGGAAAACTCAAGTATTATCGCGACCTTCGCAAGCTCCGAGGGCTGGAAGGTGGTTATCCCCAAATCGAACCAGCGGTTCGCGCCCACGGTGCTCCGGCCCACGCCGAAGGGCACCACCAGCGCCAGCATCACAAGGCTCACGATAAGCGCCATGCGGGAGATCCGGCGGTAGAAGCTCATGGGGAATCTGGATGCCACCAGCATGAGCGCGACCCCGGAGACGGCGAAGAAAAGCTGCTTTACAAAGTACCCTGTGGCGTCGTCCTCCTTGTAGTAGGCCCGGGCGAAGCTTGCGGAGAGGACCATCACCACGCCGATGGTGAGAAGGAGCATGGTGAGAAGGAAGAAGGGCAGGTCTATCGGCCCGCGCTCAATATGGCGGCTCTCCTCCGTCCGGTCGCGGAGCTTCTGGGGCTCGTAGACCTCGGTCCGGTTCGCGGAGCCGGAATCAGCGTATTGCATATGTCCTCCTCCCTGGAAAAAACCAGATGACCGTCAGCCCAAAAGGCTGGGTCCGAAGCGGTGTCTCACCGCGAAAAATGTGAGTACAGCCAGCGCCGTGCTGACGGCGGTGAAAACGGCGAATATCCGCCGCTCGCCCCAGCCGCACAGCTCCAGATGGTGGTGGAAGGGCGCCATTTTGAAAAAGCGCTTTCCGTGGGTGAGCTTGAAGTACACCACCTGAATGATGTCCGAGAGCGTCTCGATTATATAAATTGCCCCTAAAGGCACCAGCACCAGCGGCATATCCAGCGCGAAGGCCGTGGCGCACACCGCGCCCCCGAGAAACAGCGACCCCGTGTCGCCCATGAATATCTTCGCGGGGTAGAAGTTGAAGATGAGAAAGCCGATAAGCCCCCCCGCCATCGCGGCCCCGAAGAGCCCCACGGAGGAGTATCCCCAGGCCGCGGCGATGAGGGCGTAGCACAGCGCCACAGGCGCCGACACCCCCGCCGCCAGTCCGTCTATGCCGTCGGTGATGTTCACGGCGTTGACGCAGCCCACGATAATGAATATCGCCAGAGCTACATAGACCGGGTAGGGAATGTGTATCGTAACATCAAAAAAAGGAACGTAGAGGTCGGAGCTTAAGTGCCCCTCCAGCTTTAAAAGCATCACCAGCACCGCCGCGGCGGCGATCTGGAGGGCAAGCTTCTGGATCGCCGTGAGGCCAAGGTTGCGCTTTTTCTTTACCTTCTCGTAGTCGTCAAGAAATCCTATGAGCCCGAAAAGCGCGGAGAAAACAAGGATTATTATGTGCCTCCAGTCCCCGGCGGCGATCTCCTCGATGCCGCCTATGACGCACATAAACGCTATCCCCGCGATAAACATGAGCCCGCCCATGGTGGGGGTGCCCTGCTTGCCCCTGTGCCAGGTCGGACCGTCCTCCCGGATGGTCTGTCCGGCCTTCATCCGGCGTAGCGCCGGGATAAGGGCCATTCCCGTAATTATCGTCACAAGGAAGGAGCCGACAAAGGCCCACACCAGGTCTAAAATCATTTGTTTACCTCATTTCAGCTTTTGCTTTGAGAGCCTCGGCAACTACCTCGCGCTCGTCGAAATGGCGCTTCTCCCGCCCGATTATCTGGTACGTCTCGTGTCCCTTCCCGGCGAGGACCACCACGTCCCCCTCCCCGGCAATATCCAGCGCCCGGGCTATGGCCTCCCGGCGGTCGGGTATCACCTCGTAGGGTGTGTCCATGTCGGAGCTCTCGACTCCCCGGAGGATGTCCCGGATTATGTCCCCGGGCCGCTCCGTGCGGGGGTTGTCGGAGGTCACGATAACGTAGTCAGACCGCTCCATGGCTATGCGCCCCATGATGGGCCTTTTCGCGCTGTCCCTGTCTCCGCCGCAGCCGAAGAGGACTATCGTGCGGTTCTGGGCAAATTCGCTCACCGTGTCAAGGATGTTCTCCAGCGCGTCGGGCGTGTGTGCGTAGTCTATGAGCACGGTGTAGGGCGTGCCCGTTGGCACCACCTCCGCCCTGCCCTTCACTCCCACGCATTTATCCAATGCGGCGCGGACATCCTCCAGCGCTATCCCGGCGCACAGGGCGCCGGAGGCGGCGGAGAGGGCGTTATATACGCTGAACATTCCGGGGATCCCAAGGCGCATCTTCTCGAGCTTTCCCGTCATAAGGGCGCAGAAGCTGACGGAGTCCAGGTGGAGCTTTATGCTCCTCGCCGTGAGGTCCGCCTCGTTGTACCTTGCGGAGTATGTGAAAAGCCTTCCGGTCACGCGCTTCAGCATGACCTTCGACCAGGGGTCGTCAATGTTTATTATCGATGTGCGGCACATGGAGAAGAGCCGCGCCTTTGCCTCGGCGTAGTCCTCCATGGTCCTGTGGAAGTCCAGGTGGTCCTCGGTGAGGTTCGTGAATATCCCCTGCTCGAACTCTATACCGTACACCCGGTCGAGGTAGAGCGCGTGGGAGGAGACCTCCATCACCACATAGTCGCACTCCGCGTCCGCCATACGCCGCAAAAGCTCATGGAGCTCAAGGCAGTCCGGCGTCGTCCGGTCAGTTTCGAACTCCTCGCTTCCTATCATGTTCCTGTTCGTGCCAATGAGACCTACCTTGTACCCCCCGGCGGTCTCAAGTATCTGCTTTATGAGGTTCGTGGTGGTGGTTTTGCCGTTGGTCCCGGTGACGCCTATCATCTTCATCTCCCGGGCGGGATTTCCGTAGAAATTCCCCGCCGCCACGGCCATCGCCCGGCGGGAGTCCTCGGTGAGGACGCAGGGCACGCCCTCGACGCTCTCCTCGGCGATAACCACCGCCGCCCCGGCGCTGACAGCGGCGGGAATAAAGCGGTGCCCGTCGCTCTCAAAGCCCCGGACCGCGATAAAAACGCACCCCGGCGTGACCTTCCGTGAGTCCGTGCAGACCCCCGTGACCTCCATCTCCGGGTCCGCGGTGAGCTCCACGACGTCCATATTCTCCAAAAGGCTGCGAAGCCTCATGCGATCCGCCCCCCAAAGCTTCTCCCCAAGTTATTCCGGGATAAAATCAGTATCTTCCAAGGTTGGAGCTGTCCACCAGCGTCACGCTTATGACCGCCCCGTAGGGCACCGTCTCCCCCGCCTCGATGGCCTGGGCGGCGACCTTGACGTTGGCTATCGCCGGGGACGCGCCGGAGGTATCCAGGAACAGTCCCACGTTCTGAAGGGCGTTTCGCGCCTGTGCCACGGTCATACCGTAGAGGTTAGGCACCACCACGTCCTCCTCGGGGCTCGCCTCGCCAAGGTAGATTATCATCTGGCTCCCGGCGGCTATCTGCGCCCCCGCGTTGGGGAGCTGCCCGGTGATCTGGGTGCCCTCGCCCACCTCCCGGAGCTTAAGGCCCATCTCGTTGGCCCTTGTGCGGGCGGTGATGAGGTCCATGTTTGTAAATCTCGGCACGGTCACGTCGAGGAGCGCCTCCTCCTCGGCGGTATAAGTGGCCTGAACGCCAAGATATGGGAGGATCTCGCTCATTATCATGCCCACATAGGGCGCGGCCATCTGTCCGCCGCCTATGTATATGCCGGAGTCCTTGCTGGGGTTGTCGAGCACCAGCAGCACCGCGACCTCCGGGTCGTCGCAGGGCGCGACGCCGCAGAAGGACACCATGTACTCCCTGACGCCGGTCTGCTTCTCAAGGGCCGTCTTTGTGGTGGTCCCCGTCTTGCCTCCCACCCGGTAGCCCGGGACGTAGGCGTTGGAGCCGGTGCCTCCCTCGTCGGCGACGACCGACTCAAGGATGTCCGCCACAAGGGCGCTCGTCTCCTCGCTTATCACCTGGCGGACAACGGTGGGCTCCTTTGAGTATATGACCTCGCCGTCCTGGTTTCGCATCTCCCTGACGATGTAGGGCTCCATCAGGTACCCGCCGTTTACCGCGGCGGAGACAGCCGTTATCATCTGAATGGGCGTGACGTTGAAGGTCTGCCCGAAGGACGCGGAGGCCAGAGAGGATTTGTTCCATGAGGTAAACTCCGACTTGGGCCACCACTGGCTGCGGGCCTCGCCGGAGAGGTCGATCCCGGTCTTGTTGAGTATACCGAAGGCGTCCACATAGTTGTAGTATGTCTCCGCCCCTATCTTAAGTCCGATGTTCGCGAAGGCCACGTTGCAGGAGTGCATCGCCGCCTCCCGCAGGGTCTGGTCGCCGTGGCCTATGCGCTTCCAGCAGTTGAGGTCCGTGTCGCGCCCGGGGATGGTGCCCGCGGGGATCCTGGCGTTGCAGGGGAAGTTGTCGTTCTCGTGGACAACGCCCTCCTCAAGGCCGATAGCCATGGTGATTATCTTGAACACCGACCCCGGCTCATATGTGTCGGAGATAGCCATATTTCGCCACTGGGCCAGTCTCGCCGCTCTCTGGGCCTCCGAGCGCTCCTCCGGCGTCTCCAGAAGGTCTATCTCCGCCTGAGTTTCCTCCGGCAGCGCCCAGGGGTCGTTTAAGTCGTAGGAGTTTGCGTTGGCGAGGGCCAGTATCTCCCCGGTCTTTACGTTCATCACAATGACGCAGCCGCCGTTGAGGATGTAGTTTGCGTCCATGGCCTGTGCCAGATACTTCTCCGCCACCCCCTGTATGGTCGCGTCCAGCGTCAGGGTTATGTCGTTGCCGTCGATGGCGTCGTTGTAGTTCTGGTAGTTCTCAAACAGCATCTCCGTGCCGTTTTGGGCAACAAGCCGCACCACCGAGCCGTTGGTGCCCTCCAGCTTGTCGTCATAAAGCGCCTCCAGCCCCTCGAGGCCGAAGTTCTCCGTCCCCACAAAGCCTATGACGTGGCAGGCCAGCGCCCCCATGGGGTAGTAGCGCTTTGAGTCCTCCTCTATGTGCACCCCGGCCAGGGTGTACTCGTTTATGAACGCCCGGACCTCGTCCGCAAGCTCCGCCTCTATCTTCGTGGCTACGGTCTTGTACCAGGACTTCGTGTCCTTCATGTCCTCCAGAAGCTTATCATAGTCCGCCCCGAGGATGCGGTTGAGCTCCCGGGCTATGAGCTCCGGGTCGTCGCCGTAGTGCTTCTCGTTGGCCTTATACTCCTTTGTGGAGTATAGCTCTATCTCATAGGGGGAGATGAATACCGTGTATGCCGTGGCGGACTTTGCCAGCACAACGTGGTTCGTGTCGTATATCGTCCCTCTGGAGGCGTTGACAGCCACGGACCGTGTCTGCTGGTTCACCGCCCGCTCCTCATAGAAGTCGTGGTCCCGGATCATAAGGTTATATAACCGTACCGCCAGAACCGAAAACGCAACTACGCCGCACACCAGCGCAAGAATGAGTGTGCGGCCAAGTATCATGCGATTGGGCCTTTGCCCCTCTCTTTTCCCTGTGGATCTCGCCATTTTTATCCCCTTGACTTAACTCTCCTCAGCCTCTTGCCCGCCTTACCTTCCAAGTTTATGGGCTGTCATCGGAAATATTCCGGTATCTCCTTCAGGAACCCAACCACCTGTGCAAAAAATCCCGCCGTCTCGTCCTCAGCCAGTATCTCCGCCCTGTCAGACATATATACGCTGTAATACACGTTTCCGCCGTCCTCGGGCCTTGTCATGCCAAGTATATTCACGGCGTAGGCCTCGATCTGGGCCATGTCAAAGGTCTCCTCGTACTTTATCCTCAGCGCCTCGTTTTTGTCCTCAAGGGCGGAAATGGAGGAGCGCACCTGGGAGATCTCCCCGGAGATCGCCGCCAGCTCCACAAATCCCATGAGCACCGAGATCATCAGCACCGCCGCGGCCAGCGCCCCGATGATGCCAAGGACAGGTATTCCGAACACCTGTGTCTTCGCCTTTTCCTTTGCCCGGGCCTGCTCCCGCTCCAGGAGCCTCTCCCGGATGCGCTCCCGCTGGAGCTCCTCCGGCGTGGGAAGGGGCGCGTACTCCTCCTCGGGCATGGGCAGAGCCGTCGCGACCCTGTCAAGGTCATAGGCCTCGGAGCCGTAAACTGCCCGTCCGGCATATTCAACTCTCGCCGCTGCTGCTGCCATTCTCTCTTGTCCTTTCCGGGGGTTATCTCTTTAGACCCTCTCCGCAAGCCTTAGCTTTGCGCTTCTGGAGCGTGGATTCGCCTCCAGCTCCTTTTCCGTGGGTGTTATCGGCTTTCTTGTTACGCTGCGCATCGTCCTGACAAAGCCGCATACGCAGACCGGAAATTCCGGCGGGCAGGTGCACCCGTTCTCCCGGGAGCGTATCGCCGTCTTCACTATCCTGTCCTCAAGGGAGTGGAAGCTTATCACCGCAAGCCTCCCGCCCGGCCTTAAGGCGTCCATCGCCGCCTCAAGCCCCTCCCGGAGGGCCCCGAGCTCGTCATTGACGGCTATCCTTATGGCCTGAAAGCACCGCTTTGCGGGGTGCTGCTTCTCCCGGAGCGCCGATGCGGGCATGGCGGACTTTATGGTGTCCACCAGCTCCAGCGTCGTCCCCAGCGGCCTCTCGGCCCGCCGCCGCACTATCCTCTCCGCTATCCTGGCGGAGTAGCGCTCCTCGCCGTACTCAAAAAATATCCTGCGAAGCTCCGCCTCGCTCCAGGTGTTGACCACCTCCGCCGCCGTAACGGGTGACGAGCGGTCCATCCGCATATCAAGGGGCGCGTCCGCCATGTAGGAAAACCCGCGCCGGGCGTCGTCCAGCTGCGGGGAGGACACCCCCAGGTCCAGGAGCACCCCGTCCACGCCCTCAACGCCAAGGTCCCGGAGGATCGACGCCATGTCGCGGAAGTTTCCCCGCACAAGCCTCACCCTCGGGCCCAGGGGCCGGAGACGCTCCCCGGCCTCAGCTATCGCCGTTTCGTCACGGTCAATGCCGATGAGCCGACCTGTCGTCAGTCTCTCGGCAATGGCCTGGGAATGGCCGCCCCGCCCGAGCGTGCCATCCACATATGTGCCATCGGGTCGTATGTTCAGCCCCTCAATGCACTCATCAAGGAGCACCGGGATATGCCGCTCCATCAGAAGTCCAGCTCCTGAAGGACCTCGGCGATGTTCTCAGGCGTGGTCTCAACGCTGTCAACAGCATCCCACGCAGCCTCATCCCAAAATTCGGCACATTCGCCCGCGCCGACCACGGCGACATTCTTGTCCAGCGCGGCGAATTCACGCAGAGCCTGCGGGAGAAGTATCCTCCCCTGGCTGTCAAGCTCGCACTTCGCCGCGTGGGAGAAGAGCGGGCGCATCTTTCTCTGCTTGATAAGGGGCATGGACTTTATCTTCTCCATGAACCGATCCCAGCTCGAGGACGAGTAGGCCGTCAGGCACTTGTCCATGGATATGGTGACGTAAAATACATCCCCCAGCTCCTCCCGAATGCGGGAAGGAATGGCAAGACGCCCCTTTGCGTCTATCGTGTGCCTGTAAACGCCGGTCATCTTCCATTCCCCTTTCTTCCACATTTTTTGGGGTTTGTGATACACTTCTGTACACTTCTCCCCACCGGGATGGTTTTATTATAGAATCCCCCGTAGAAAAAAGCAAGAAGAATTTTGAATTTACCAAAACTTTTTTTGGTTCATTGTGTTGACATAAAAATGGGACCACAATATATGCCAATTCCTGTTTTTCAAGGAAATCGCGAATTGACATAAAACCCAAATAAAAAAGCGCCGGACATACGTCCGGCGCGGCAGCCTGTCAAATAACTCAACTTTAATATTCTTTCCGGCGGCATGTACGTCGGAAAAAATCCCTTTTGCCGCCCAAGTGCCGCCTGCGGCGGCGCACAGGGCGGGCTCATGGTTTGAAGGGCCCATCGGGCCTTTTCATGGAATCAAAGCTCAATATCCGTGGGGTTCTGCTGCTCTCTCGGGGGCATCACCGCGGCGGAGGCGGTGCGGAAGCGGGAGCGGGAGCCCCGGACCTCGTTCAGGGCCTCGGTAATGGCCTCCTCGGTGCGGCGGAGGGCGTCGTCGGCGTAATCGTTGGCGACGCGCTTGAGCTCGTTGGCCTTCGCCTCGGCGGAGGATATTATCTCGTTTGCTCTCGCCTTTGCGGCGCGGACGATCTCCTCCTGGTCCACCATCTGGCGGGCGCGCTGCTCGGCGACCTTGCGCATGGACTCCGCCTCACGCTTGGCGTTGCTGATGTACTCGGCTCTGGAGGAGACGAGGCGCTTTGCCTCGGCAAGCTCCGTGGGGAGCTGCGCCTTTATCTCGTCAAGAAGGTCCAGCACCTTGTCCCGCTCGATCACGCACTTCTCCGCGCCCAGAGGGAGTCCCCAGGCATCCGTGACCATGTTGTAAAGCATATCTATGAGTTCCTGAACGTCGTTGCCCATATCTTTTCTGTCCTTTCTTTTTCGTCTGGGTAAAAATATCTATCTCAAATGTCCCGGCAAAGCCGCGACAGCACATCCTGAGTTATCTCCCTGGGCACCACCTTTGAGATGTCCGCGTTGTACGCCGCCATCTCCCTCGCGATGGTGGAGGAGAGGTAGGTGTACTTCTCATCCGCGGTGAGGAACACCGTCTCGATCTCCGGCGCCAGCTTTTTGTTGAGGAGGGCTATCTGAAACTCCATCTCAAAATCCGACACCGCCCGCAGGCCCTTTATGATGAAGCCCGCGTCCTGGGACCTGGCGAAATCCACCAGCAGCCCCTTGCAGGTCGCCACCTCCACGTTCCCGTACTTCCCCGTGACCCGGCGGACGAAGTCCGCCCGCTCCTCCAGCGTAAAGCAGGGGCGCTTTGCGGAGTTCACCGCCACGCAGACTATCACCCTGTCGAAAATCCTCGATGCCCTTTTTATAATGTTCAGGTGCCCGAGAGTTATGGGGTCAAAGCTCCCCGGATAAACAGCGGTCTTCATGTGTCAAGCCTTTCAAGGATGGTGAGCTTTATGCGCCCGTAGACGTACTCCCGGCGCAGGTAGCGGTCCTCCGGGAGCTCCGGCAGGACCTTTTTATCCTCGCTCTCGCAGACCATTATACCATTTTTATTTAATATGTCAAATCTATTAATGATATTTATGGCCTTTTCAAGGCTGTCGTCGGCGTAGGGCGGGTCGAGGAACACAATATCCAGCCCCCTCGCCCCCTCGAGGTAGGCAAGGGAGTCGTCTCTCACCACCCTGGCCCGTGCCTCGAGGCGCGTGGCCCTGAGATTATCCGCCACTATCCTCGCGGCCTCGGGGCTTCGGTCCACAAAAACGCAGGACTCCGCCCCCCGGGAGAGGGCCTCGATGCCAAGCTGCCCCGTCCCCGCGAACAGGTCCAGCACCTTCGCCCCCGGCACCGAAAACTGGATTATATTGAACATGGACTCCTTCACCTTGTCGGTGGTGGGCCGGATGTCGTAATTCGACGGTTCCCGGAGTTTCCGCCCACGGGCGGAGCCTGTTATCACTCTCATTTTTCCCTCTCCTCGCTGTGAAAATAGTCGTAAACGGCCCTGGCAGTATTTTTCGGGACCACGGCGGCAAGCTCCTCCACCGAAGCCGCCTCCACGGCCCTGACGCTGCGAAAATGCTTCAAAAGCTCCGCCTTCCGCTTCTCCCCCACTCCCGGGATGCCGTCGAGCCTCGAGCCCCTGACTCTCCTTGACCGGAGGGTGCGCTGGTACTCTATGGCGAAGCGGTGCGTCTCCTCCTGGATATTGCCGATATACGCGAAGGCCGCCGGGTTTGCCTGTATGCCTATCTCCCGCCCATCGGGAGTCACCAGCGCCCTTGTGCGGTGCCGGTCGTCCTTGACCATGCCGAATACGGGCACGCTGACCCCCTGGGCCAGCATCGCCTCCCGGGCCGCCGCGGCGTGTTTGTCGCCGCCGTCTATGAGCAGCAGGTCCGGCAGCTTCCCGAAGCTCTCATCCCCGGAGGCGTACCTTGCAAATCGCCGCCCCACGGCCTCCCGCATGGAGCCGTAGTCGTCCTGGCCCTCAATGGTCTTTATCCTGAATTTTTTGTACTCGCTCTTTTTCGGCCTTCCCCGCTCAAACACCACCATGGACGCCACCACGTCGTCCGCGCCCAGGTTCGAAATGTCGAAGCTCTCCACCCGCACGGGTATGTCCTCAAGCCCCAGTGCGTCCCGGAGCCAGGAGGCCGTCTTTGAGACCCGCTCCTCGGCGGTGGTGCTGCGCTGAGTCTCCTCCCGGGCGTTCTCCGCCGCCGCCTCCATAAATTCCCGGTACATCCCGCGCTTCGGCACCATCACCTGCACGCCGTGCCCCGCCTTTTCGGTGAGAAACTGCTCCAGCTCCGCCATATCCTCGGTCTCAGTGGGCAGAAGCACCCTCTCCGGTATTATATCCGCGTCAAGATAATACTGCCTCACAAGCATGGAAAGGCTCTCCGCCGTCTCGCCCAGCGGGTCCTCCAGAAGCTCCATATCCTTCGCCAGAAGCTGCCCCTGGACGTAGTGGAGCACGGTGAAGGCGCTCTTGACCTCCCCCTCGAAATACCCCACGGCGTCGGTGTCGGAGGCCGCCTTCATGAGCACAGTCTGCCTCGTCTCCAAAAGCTCCAGCGACCTTATCTGATCCCGGAGCCGCGCCGCCTCCTCGAACCTCAGCTCCTCCGCCTCCCGGTTCATACGCTCCGTGAGCTGCCGGGTGAGCTCCCGTCCCCTGCCCTTCAGGACCATCACCGCCTCGTTTATCCTCTGGCGGTAGTCCTCCTTCGTCAGCACCCCCCGGCACCAGGCGTCGCAGACGCCCATGTGGTTATTAAGGCACGGCCTCTCCCGGCCAATATCCCTCGGAAACTGCCTTGAGCAGGTGGGCAGGCGCAGGGCCTTCAAAAGCGCCTCCAGGGCAGACCTGGTGTTCCCACGGGAGGCGAAGGGTCCGAAATACTCCGCCCCGTCCTTCCCCCGCCGGGAGGCAAGGGAGAAGCGGGGGTAGTCGCTCTTGACATCGAGCCTCACAAAGGGATAGCCCTTGTCGTCCTTGAGCAGTATGTTGTACTTGGGGGAGTAGTGCTTTATGAGGGAGTTCTCCAGGACCAGCGCCTCAAACTCGCTCTTTGCGATTATCACCTCAAAGTCCGAGATGTTCGACACCATGGCCTCGGTCTTGGCGTTGTGGGCGCCGTGGAAGTAGGAGCTCACACGGTTTCGCAGCGCCTTGGCCTTCCCCACATAGATGACAGTCCCGTCGGCGGAGTGCATGATGTAGCAGCCGGGCTTCAGCGGCAGCGCCGCGGCCTTCTCCCTCAATTCGTCAAGCTTCGGGTTTGCCATGCCGTCCCTCCTCTTTCACGACCCCCGCTCCTCCTGGTCAAGCATGTATTTTGTCAGCAGATAAATTCTTTGCGTCAGAGCCCCACAGTTCTCCCCGGCGCGGCCCGCCAGGGCCGTCCGGGCGAGGTCCAGCTCCGGGCCAAACTCCGGGCACTCCCGCCCAAGTCCGGCGAGCACGTCCTCCTTGCGAAAGGTGGTGAATTTGCCCCTGGACATGAGGAAATACGCCCCCTCCACCACCACGAAATATCTGGCCAGCTTCCTTGCGGCATAGGCCGGGTCCCGGGGTATCTCCCCCGTGCACTCCGGGCGCCGTCCGGCCAGGGCGTCGGCAAGGCACCTTCTGGCAAACGGCAGTCTTAGCCGCGCGGTACGCCCGTCGGGCTTCAGGCCGCCAAGTCTCGCGTCCATCTCCCCCGCCGCGTCCCGACCGGAGAGAAGCTCTGAATTGTATCGCAGCATAAAACGACAAAAGGGGTCCGAGGCGAGCCGTTTTTCCGTCAGCATCCCCACATGTGCGCCGTTCAACTCCGGGAAAAGGCGCTCCAGTTCCCGCTCCACCCTCTCCGCCTGCGTCGCATCCCCCGGCCTTTCCTCGCGCAACACAGCAAAGCTGTCCAGGTCCGACACCCCCGGCACGGCATCCCCATAGTAGAGACTGCCCGTGAGGTATATCGCCTCAAGTCTCTCCCCGAAGGCAGCGGCGCAGAGGCTCACGCAGCGCTCTTTGATCCCGTCAAAACCCATATCTGCGCCCCTTTCGTCTTTTTTAAACATGCCAAAGCGGCCTGTTTCATTGTTTCTGAAACAGGCCGCTTTTATTTTGGGGATTTCTCACTCAGCAAAATCGTGGGAGATGAGCTCGCAAAGGGTCTCCACCGCGCACTCCTCGTCCTCGCCCTCGGCGGCGATGTTGACGGTCATGCCCTTGATTATGCCCAAGGACAGGACCCCCAGCAGGCTCTTGGCGTTGACGCGGCGCTCGTCTTTCTCGATCCACACACCGCACTTGAACTCATTTGCCTTCTGGGTGAAGAAGGTCGCGGGTCTGGCGCGAAGGCCGACCTGATTTCTAACCTCTACCGTTTTAACAAACATTGATGCCCCTCCTTGTAAGTGCGCGTTGTGGCCGCGCCCAGCCATCAATATTACCTTGGATTTATTTTATCAGAGCTCCCTGCCAGCGTCAATAAATAATAGTGTTGAATATTGGGGTGAAATTGATGAATTTTAGTGCGATTTTGACAAACACCGCAGGATGATTTCCATAATTTTACTTTATTTCCACTATGGTGACGCCGCTCTCGCCCTCGCCGAAACGACCCAGACGGTAGCTCTTCACCTGACGCGACCGCTTAAGGCAGTCGTGCACGGCCCTGCGCAGGACCCCGGTGCCCTTGCCGTGGATTATTGTCACCTCGTTCACATGGCGCATCTGGCAGCCGTCTATAAACCGCTCCACCAGCGCCACGGCCTCCTCCGCGGTCATGCCCCGGATGTCGAGCTCCGATTTCGCGCTCTCGGTGGACATGGGCACGGAGACGGAGGCGGGCTTAAATTTCACCTTCTCCGCCTTTGTCACCCGCACCTCGCTCTGCTTTGCGGTGACCTTCATTATCCCCGCCTGGAGCTGGAGGGTCCCGTCGGCGTTGACCTTCAATACCTGGGCCTTTGTGCCGATGGAGATTATCTCCACCGTGTCCCCCTCCACCGCGTCCCGGGTCCTCTCCCGCTCCACAGGGGCGGAGCGCTCCGGGGTCACCTTCTCCTGTGCCTCGTTGAGGTCCCGGCGCAGCGCCGCCTTTGCCTCGTTGAAGCGCTGCCAGTCGGTGTCCGACGCCGCCTCCCGGCGAAGCCGCTCTATCTCCCTGAACGCCTCGTCCGCGGCGTCCCTGGCCTGCTCGATTATCCTTTCCGCCTCGGCTCTGGCGTTTTTGGTGAATTTAAGCCGCTCCTCCTCCGCCTTTTTCCGCTCGCGCTCCGCTATCTCCAGATCGTCCCGGGCCCGGCGGAGGGCCTCCGCAGTCTCGGCCTTGCGCTCCTCGGAGGCCTTCCTGTTCTCCTCCAGCTTTGTAAGCGCCTCCTCGAAGTCCACGTCCCCCTTGTCCATGCGCCGGCGGGCGTCGTCGATAATGTGCCCCGGAAGGCCCAGCCGCTCGGATATGGCGAAGGCGTTGGACTTGCCGGGTATGCCCAGCAGCAGGCGGTATGTGGGCTTCAGGGTCTTTACGTCAAACTCGCAGGAGGCGTTCATGACCCCTCTCTCCGTCATGGCGTAAATCTTCAGCTCCGCGTAGTGGGTGGTGGCTGCGATGTGGGCGCCCACGCTCCTGGCGTACTCGATTATCGCCACGGCGAGAGCCGCGCCCTCGGTGGGGTCGGTGCCCGCGCCAAGCTCGTCAAAAAGCGCCAGCGTCCCCTCCCCGCACTCCTCCAAAATCCCCACGATGTTCGTCATGTGGGAGGAGAAGGTGGAGAGAGACTGCTCTATTGACTGCTCGTCGCCGATGTCGGCGAGGATCTTGTCAAAAAGCGGTATTACGCTCTCATCCCCGGCGGGTATGTGAAGCCCGCACTGGGCCATGAGACAAAGCAGTCCCAGCGTCTTGAGGCTCACCGTCTTGCCGCCGGTGTTGGGCCCCGTAATGACAAGCGTATCAAAGTCCCCGCCCAGCTCGATGTCTATCGGCACCGCCTCGGACTGCTTCAAAAGCGGGTGACGGGCCTTGTGGAGCCGCAGCACCCCGGAGTCCGACAGCTCCGGCTCCATGCAGTTCAGCTTATAGCTCAGCTTCGCCTTGGCAAATATGAGGTCCAGCTGCACCAGCACGTTGTAGTCCAGGGCGATGTCCTCGGAGAAGTCCGACGCCTCGGCGGAGAGCTCCCGCAAAATGCGCTCTATCTCCCGCTCCTCCCGGGCGAGGAGCTCCCGGATCTCGTTATTTGCCTTCACGGCGCTCATGGGCTCGATGAACAGCGTCGCCCCGGAGGAGGATATGTCGTGGGTGAGCCCCGGCACGGCGCCCTTGTGCTCCGCCTTCACGGGAACCACATACCGCCCGTTTTTCATGGTTATTATTGGCTCCTGGAGGGCCTTTGCGTAGGTGGGGGATGTGATGATCTTCTGGAGCGCCTCCCGCACCCGGCTCCCCGCCACTCTCATCGCCCGGCGTATGTCCGCCAGCTCCGGCGAGGCGGAGTCCGCCAGCTCGTTTTCGCCGATGAGGGAGTTCGTTATCTTCTCCTCAAGGTACTTGTTCTGATGGAGGGACGAAAACAGATACCCGATGGACCTGGCGCCGCTCTCGTCCCCGGAGGCGTAGGACATCGCCGCCCTCGCGGCCCTCAGCACCCCGGCTATGTCCGTGAGCTCCCGGGTGTTGAGCATCCCCCCTGCGTCGGCGCGCTTCAGGCTGTCACGGATGTCCTTGACACCGGAGAAGGACGGCGCGGAGTAGAGTGTCATCATGTCCCGGGCGTCGGTGGTCTCCCGGAGCCTGCGCTCCGCGTCCGCCCTGTCGAAGGTCGGCCGCAGGGCAAGTGCCGCCTCCTTCGCCCCGTCGGAGACAGCCTCCCCGGCAAGAAGCTCAAGCACGCTTGGAAGCTCAAGTATGTTCTGGGACTTTTCGTAAAGTGTCATGTCTCATCCCCCGCAGTTATAATTATTATGATTATACCCAGAATACCACACTTTCCCGTCTTTTTCAAGCCTTCTCCCAAATGCCCGTCTCCCCAGTCAAAAAACCGCCCCGCATATTGCGGGGCGGCAGCCTGTAAAAAATCAAATATATTTTTTTCGGCGGCATATGCGTCGAAAAAATCCCTTTTGTCGGAAAAGCCCGAAGGGCTTTTTCGACAGTTATTCAAGATTCAGCTTTTTTTGCAAAAAGTACGCGGTGATAAGGTAGCACGCCGCCCCGCCCGCCGTAATCAAGGCGCAGATGTAGGCGAAAATCAGCCTCCATGCGGACATGAAGTCGTCGATATGAAGATCGAACCTTTCGGGCCGGATCCCCAGCACGATGTAGTTCACGCCGTATAGGAACAGGCACCAGAATATGAACATCACAACGAAGGTGACGATGGAGAAGAGCATCTTCCTGCTGGCGAAGGAGTGCCCCACGGAGAGGGAGGCGTAGAAGCTCAGGCTCATGAGGATGGCGCTGAGCACAAGCATCACCAGCACTTCCGTCAGAAGCTCCAGATTATTTATGTCCCCTAGCGTCTTTAAAAGCTCCCCCAGGGTCTGCCCCAGGGACTTTATGAAGCCCACATCCAGCGACACCACTATCAGCGACAGCACCGCGCACAGCGCCGTTGCGGCGTACCAAAGCGTTGATACAATGACCTTGCTCCATATGTGTGTGTGGACGCTCACTGGCAGGGTGTGCATGATGTACCCCTCGTCCTTAAGGAGGTTATTGCGAAAGCGCATCGCCATCACATACACCGACACGAAGCCCAGGGCGAACAGTCCCACGCCGAAGATAATAACAACTATGCCGGAGATCAACACCAGCACCCCCGGAACGTCCTTTCCGTCCATGAACCGCAGTGCCAGATTCGCCATTGCCGACACAAGGAGCATCAGCCCCATCACCGGCAGCATCGTCACCGACGTCGCCCGCAGCTCATGGCGGATAAGCCTTCCTAACATTTGAACACCTCCCTGAAAACCATGTCCACGCTCTTCCCGTGCCGCTCCCTCAGATCATCCGCCGATGACGCCAGCGCCACCCGGCCCTTGTTGAGGAAAACAACGTCGTCCAGCACCCGCTCCACGTCGGCGATGAGGTGCGTGGAGATTATGACGCTCGCCTCCGGGTTGTAGTTTGAAATGATCGTCTCCAGAATGTAGTCCCGGGCCGCCGGGTCAACACCCCCGATAGGCTCGTCCAAAAGGTACAGCTTCGCCCTGCGGGCCATCACCATGATGAGCTGCACCTTCTCCCGGCTGCCCTTTGACAGGTGCTTCAGCTTCTTCCCCGTGTCCAGCTCCAGGCGCTTGAGCATCTCCTCCGCCGCGGCCCGGTCAAAGTCGTCGTAGAAATCCGCGTAAAACCCCATAAGGTCCCGGGCGCTCATCCAGTCCGGCAGGCACTGGCGCTCCGGCAGGAAGGAGATGAGCTTCTTCGTCTCCGTCCCCGGCTTTTTCCCGCCCACAAGTATCTCCCCGGAGCCTGGGGCGAGAAGCCCGTTCGCCAGCTTGATGAGTGTCGTCTTCCCCGAGCCGTTGGGCCCCAAAAGCCCCACTATCCGCCCGGACTCCACCTCCAGATCCACCGCCTCTAGGGCTGTCACCCGCCCGAAGGACTTGGTAAGTCCGGAGCATTTTAATATTGCCACCTTTCATTCCTCCTTTTTATCCGTGTCTACTAAATCAATGAGCCCATGGAGCTCCTCCCGCTTAAAGCCCAGGGCCTCCATGGACGAGAGAAATTCCCTGACGCTCCTCCGGGCAAGCTCCCGGCGGACGCTGTCGATAATGCCCCGGTCCTCCGTGACATACCTCCCCGAGGTGCGAATGGCGTACACAAGCCCCTCTCTCTCCAGCTCCGACAGCGCCCGCTGGAACGTGTTCGGGTTCACCCCGGCGGACACTGCCAGCTCCCGCACCGCCGGGAGCCTCTCCCCCGGTCCAAGCTCCCCGGAGGCGATGGACCGCTTCAGCTTCTCGACTATCTGTCCGTAAATCGGCCCACCGCTGTCAAAATTCCACTCCATCTCACACCTCCTTCTGTGCGCATTGTTTGAAGCTCTCGGTTTTAACTGTGTTATTGTATTAACCGCTTAATACAATAACACAGTTTATTGCCCCTGTCAACCCCCTTTTATACTTTTCTCCAGAAAAAATCAAGGCATTTTGAGAAGCGCCGAGAAGCTGTTTCAACAATCTGAAACCGACCTGTTGAAACTCAACAGGTCGGTTTCAGTATTTTCGGAAAAATTCCTTGAAGCTTTTTCACCATGGTAAACGCCCCGATGACAGCGGTCATGCCCCTGTTTACACCCCGGACAAAAGGAAATTGTCAGGCGGGTAGTTCAACTTGGTCGACGATTTCATACCCTGATTCAAGGACACGAGAAAACTCTATTTTGCGTATATGGGTTGAAAATGGAACAAATGACGCCGCCATTTTATACTATTCCCAGATAAAAATATCAATTTTTATCTGGGAAGGCCGTGCTACGCACAGCCCATTTAAGCGCTGGAAGCGCTTAAATGACGTCTCATACAAAACCTGACGCGCCTTCGGCGCTATAAAAAGTGCAAAGCACTTTTTAACAGGTTTTAGTATTACAGCATATTGGATGCAGATCCACGCCCGGCTTATACAGCAGCGTTGTATGAGGATACCAACTGTCCGTTTGTGTCCATTGGTTTAGGGATTTGTCATACGCTGCCGCAATGCGCCTGTGTACTTCTTCCAATAATCCTGCTCTTTCCGGAGATGCGACGATAATTGGCGCACTATCTAAAGTTCCTTCTAAAACCTCAATCTTTTTGTACTCCACGGTAAAAGGCGAAAGCCCCACAAATAGATGCTTACAGAATTGCATAAATTCCGTCTCATTATCTCCAATGTAAGTGGCAAGCGTAATATGACCATGCAACGGATTTGAAGGTGTAAAATCAGAAAATGCATTTCTTTGTATCGCCGCAAGCGTTCCTGTAGCGAGTTCATCAAGTTTTGCGATAACACACAGCATGGTGAATTTTCCTCAAACAATCCCGAGTATTCGAGCTATACTAATATTTTAACACACAGGCCAGACGGTTTCATAATGTCACTTGTCTTCTAAGTGCGCACTTACTCACCATCGACAGGGCCGGCAGTCGTGCGCTCGACCAGGGGGACACTCCAGCGGGCCTTGTCCCTGCTGGCAGCACCGGGCCGGGAGGTTGTCAAGGGATCGGCTCCTCCTTGCCTACGGCACCCTTGACAGCTTCCCGACCCTTTTCAGAATGTGAGCTTTTGGGTGAAAGACCCCTTGACAAATCGTTTGTGACGGGAGTTGAACCGATGCGGGTTCGGCTCCCGTCACCTTAACCCCTTTATATACTCCATGAGCTCCGCATCCACCACCCCGAACAGGCCGTCATAATAGATGATGCTTGACTCATAGGAGAAAAAGCAGGTGACGCCCGTGCGGTTTAATGTAAACTCCCCGTCGAAGGTGAAGGGCCGCCTGTTTGCCGCGTCGTCAGGTGTAATGTCGGTTATCTGCCCGAGGATATACTCAAGCTCCTCCCCCTGTTCCGGTGTGAGCTCATATGCGGCGGCGGTTACCGGAGCGGAGTCCACCCCCTCCCGGAAGGGCCGTTCGTAAAACGTCGCGCTGCCGCCCATCATCTCCCGCCCGCCCATGAGCTGGATGAGAATCCACCCGGCGGGGTAGTCACGGCGAAGAGCGCTGTCGGAGCAGTCCTCCATCCGGTGAAGGGTGACATACTTATAAAAGTTGAACCAGTCGTTCCCACCCACATTGTCCGGGTCCACCCACTCCACCTCGAACTCGAAATTGAAGCCCTCGATGTCGTCGATTATCCTCTCGCACACCTCCCAGAGGATGTCCGCCCGGAGGCCCTCCGCCCCCTCAAGGAGCAGAGTGAGGCCCCAGCTCAGCGTCTCCTCCCCGCCGGAGACGAGAAGGTCAAACTCACTCTGGTGCGCCGCGATAAGGCTCTCCGCGCTGTCCCCCGGGCCGCCGGACTCTATTTTCAAAAGAAGCTCCATCGCCTCATCAGGCGCGGCATCATTTCCCTCCGTCTCGGTAAGCCTCACCACGGCGAGCACCCGGGAGTCGTCGGAGAAGTAATCCGTCTCCCCCTCGGCGTCATAGTAGCCCACCACCATGTAGAGGGAGCCGTCCCTTTGCTGGAGGAGGATGTACTGCCTGTCGCCGCTTACAGCCCGCCAGGCGTACCGGTTTTGGCGGCAGAGCCTCTTAATTGGTCCGCGCCCGTCGCTGTCCCCGGGGAAAATGTGGTCAAGGATGGCGCTCGTCACGCTGAAATCCTCAAATCTCCCCGCCTTCTCCCCCTCGGGGCCGATAAGCAGCTCCATATCTGAGGCAAGGCTGAAGCTCTCCTCCGCCCCCTCGCCGTAAATTATCTCCGCCGGGCGGTAGGTCGCGCCGAAGGGGCTTTGAAGCTCTATTACGGGGTCCGTCATGAGGAACACGGCGGCGGCAGCTATGGCAGCGACGGCGGCGAGGACCGCCCAGAGCCCGGGCTTTTTGAAGCTCATCACCGCCCTGATCCGCGCCTTCACCCCGGTCTCCCCGAAGGCCAGAGGGCAGGGCGCCACACGTCGGCGGCGGACGGCGCAGCATAAAAGCGCCTCGGAGTAACCCTGCCGATCCTCGAGGGACATATCCCGGCATACCCTCTCGTCGCAGGCAGCCTCCAAATCCCGGCAAAAGAGGACGTAGGCCATCCAGACAAGCGGGTCAAAGCAGTACACCGTCAAAATAAGATACCCTAGGGGCTTCCACAGGTGGTGGAGCCCCCTTATGTGCGCCCTCTCGTGGGCGAGGACGTACTCCGTCTCCACCTCTGTGAGGTAAGTCGGCAGGTATACGGTGGGCCTCAGTATCCCAAGCACGAAGGGCGTGTCGATAAATTCACAGCGCTTCACGCCCTTCTCCACCAGCACCGCTGCGGCGACGCGCCGTCTCAGCCGAAAACAGCTCCACAGCGCGTAAGCCGTCATTCCCAGCGCCCCGGCGGCCCAGAGTATCCCCGCCCCCTCGCTGACGACGAGCGCCCTGTCCGGAGTCGCGGGCATGGGAATGTTCCCCTCCCCGCCCGAGACCGGAAGCCCGGTATTTATGCTGTAATTCGGGCTGTACCCGCCACCGACCCTGTCGGCGGCGTATATCACCCCCACGGGCAGCGTCTCCCGGCTGGGGACGAGGCTCGCGGGGCTCTCCGGCAGCGCCGGGCACAATAGTCTCACCGCCGCAAGCGCCCAGAGAAGGCAGATATACCGCTTCGGCGCCCGCCTCAGCACCAGCCGCAAAACCGCCACTGCCAAAATGAGCCACCCCGCGGCGATGGAAATGTTCACCAGCCGCAGAAAAATCTCACCCGGGCTCATGCCTCTCACCTCCCGATTATCCTGCGTATCTCGGCGATCTGCTCCTCCGTGAGCTCCTCCCGCCGCCCCAGCGCCGCGATGAAGGAGGGCAGCGAACCCTCAAAGGTCTTTTCCACGAGCTCGTCCATCTGGGCAAGCTGCACCTGCTCCTTTGTGACAAGGCTCGTCACCGTGGCATTCTCGTTTTTCACCACTCCCCTGTCGGACAGGCGCTTTATCACCGTGTAGGTGGTGGTCCGGCTCCAGCCCAGCTCCTTTGCGCAGATTTTCGCCAGCGCGGTGCTGTTTATGGGCTCCTCCCGCCACAAAATGAGGCAGAATCGGTACTCGCTCTCAAATATCTTCGGTGTGTCCATAAAATTTCCCCCAGTCATTGTACGTCTAATGCGTTAGACTGAATATAGTCTAACGCATTAGACGTATTTTGTCAAGGGGAAAGTGTAAATTTCTCACTCCCGGCAGAAAAAATTGTCAGGGAAAAGCACAAGCGCTCTTTACAAACGCAATTACATAATGGTATAATTTACACAGTTTTTCTGTAAATTTAATCACATAATCTGAAAAGGACGGCGTGTGCTATGGCGGTAAAAATTCCAAAAAAGGAAGCGCCCAGGTTTCTCCTGGTGTTCCTCGTGATATTCGTCATCTTTATGATAATCCTCGGAATAATGCTCGGGGGCGGAGGGGAGCCGGAAGCTCCATATTCGTCCGATATGGAGAGCGGCGACAATGCGTATGTTGACATCACATATTGCAAACCAAAATACGCCATGGGTACCAAGGGCAAGCCCGGCTTGGGAACGACCGACATCGTCTGCGAGGTCCAGACAACCGACAACGGTACCATGCTGATGGCGTTTCCGGAGTATTATTACGTCCAGGGGACAAGAAACTTTGAGGGCGGCACGGTGGTCGACCGGGTAAGCTTTTTCAGCCTCGAAGCTTTCAGCTCATCCTCTTATCCCATTTTGTCCTTCGATACGCCCTACCGCATACACTGCGAGGTAACAGAAACGGAAAAATACGATTTATTGGATGAAGAGGGCGAAAAGGTCGTCCTTGAAATGAATTATAATAATGAAGAGGGCTGAGCGTATCGGTTAAACCGGTAGCGCTTTTCCACCGACATAAAAAGGGCACAGGTGAAAGCCTGTGCCCTTTTATGCTTTTCAAAAAACACTTTATCAAATATTTTGCAGGGACATGCGCCTTGCAGAAAAATCCGCACGTTTCCCTTGTCGGAAAAGCCCGCCAGGGCTTTTTCGACAAACTACTGGCACAGGCTTTCGCCTGTGCCAGTAGTTTTACTTTACCGCGTAATAAATGCCCAGCGCCGCAACGGACGCGGCGAGGTACGCCGCCCCCGCCAGGAGCATGGACCTGGGGGACTTGCGCTCCTCCGCCTTGCGCTCCCGGTACTGGTGAAGGTCCTCCTTCTCGTCCTTCCTGAGAAGCGGAATGAAGGTCTCCACCGTAGTCTTGACGCCGTAGCCCAGAACGTCAAAGACGCCCTTGTTGTTGACGCTCCTTATCCCCCCGATTCCCAGGAGCATCACCGCCGAGACGAAAAGCCCGTCACACAGGCATCTCGTCACAGAATAATCCCTTGAGAAGTTCAGCGCGAACACCGCGGCGGCAATCACCGCGCCCACGGCGGCGCTCAGGAGGAATTCCTTCGTCGACTGCTTCATTTTCCGGCAAGCTGCGCCTGAATACGCTCAAACTCCGCGTCGTTGCACTGTACGAAGTGCCCCGGGCGCACCTCACGGAAGGAGGGCTTGTCAACGCTGTAATCATGCTCCGCCAGGGGGTTGTAGGTGATGCGCTTCCTGGCCTTCTCGTAGATGGGGTCGGGCAGAGGTATGGCGGAGAGCAGCGACCTTGTGTAGGGGTGCAGCGGGTGGGCGAAGAGCTCGTCGGAGTCCGCCAGCTCCACCATCTTGCCGAAGTACATGACGCCGATGCGGTCGGAGAAGTACTTGACGACGGAGAGGTCGTGGGCGATGAAGAGGATGGTGAGGCCGAACCTGTCGCGAAGGTCGTTGAGCAGGTTGATGACCTGCGCCTGCACGGACACATCGAGGGCCGACACCGGCTCGTCGGCGATGATGAGCTCCGGGTTCATGATGATAGACCGGGCCACGCCGATACGCTGGCGCTGACCGCCGGAGAACTCGTGGGGATAGCGGGAGGCGTGCTCAGGCACAAGTCCCACCAGCTCCAGCATCTCATAGACCTTCTTGTCGATGACCTCCTTGTTGCGCTCGCCCTGGATTATGAGCCCCTCGGAGATTATCTCTCTTACCGTCATACGGGGGTCGAGGGACGCGATGGGGTCCTGGAAAATCATCTGGATCTGGGTGACAAGGCGGGTGTTTCTGGCCTTGCGCATCTCGTCCCTGTACTCTGCCTGGAGCTTTGACCGCTCCTCGCCGCTGGCCTTCGCGATAAGAGGCTCGTATTTGGCCCTGCACTCCTCCTGGAGCTTCCGGGAGTACATCTTGTCACAGTTTTTCTGGTCGTTCTTTGCCGCCTTGATTTTCTCCCGGATCTCCGCCTGCTTTGCGGAGTCGCCCCTGGCGGCCTTGAGCTCCTCCCGGAGCTTCTGGGTGCCTGCGGCAATGCGGACGCCCTTGAAGTACACGTCTCCGGAGGTTATGTTGTAAAGCTTTATGATGGACCGCCCTGTGGTGGTCTTGCCGCAGCCGGACTCGCCCACGAGGCCAAAGACCTCGCCCTTCTTAATCTCGAAGCTTACGTCGTCCACAGCCTTGGTGGTGAAGCTGCCGGCCTTAAAGTACTGGCAAAGGTGCTCAACGCGGAGCAGGGTTTCCTGTTCACTCATCGTGGGTCTCCCTCCTCTTATTCATTCTCGCGATCCTGTCCACGACCGCCTTGGGGGGATCGACCTTCGGCGCGTCGGGGTGCAGGAGCCATGTGGCGGCAAAATGCGTGTCGCTTATCTGGAACATAGGCGGCTGCTTCTCAAAATCTATCGCCATGGCGTACTGGTTCCGGGGCGCAAAGGCGTCGCCCTTGGGCGGGTAGATCATGTTGGGCGGCGTGCCGGGGATGGCGGTCAGCTTCTCGTTGGTGTC
>CANRIU010000012.1 GCA_947630755.1 uncultured Oscillospiraceae bacterium
GTTCACCCCCTGTTGTACCTTTTATTCTACAACAGGGGGTGTCTTTTTTCATTGTCTGTTTTTCGGGATACGGTCCAAGAGCTTTTCGGCCTGCCCCGCCCTTTTTTTCACCCAAAAATGTAATATCCGCCCCGAAAAAGGTAGTTTATTAATAGAGCGCTCAAAAAATAACGAAGGGAGGCGGGGAGCTTGGACGACGCGGGGATAATAGGGCTTTTGTTTCGCCGCTCCGGGGACGGCATCCGGGAGCTGGAGGCGAGATTCGGCGCCGGATGCATGGCCATCGCCAGGAACGTCCTCGGAAATGAGGAGGACGCGGAGGAGTGCGTCAACGACGTGTGGCTCGGGGCGTGGAACGCCATACCGCCCAGCCGCCCGGACCCGTTGAGGGCCTTCATCTACCGGATATGCCGGAATCAGGCGGTGAAGCGGTTCCACCGGAACAGGGCAAAAAAGCGCGGCTCCTCCTACGACACCGCGCTGGAGGAGCTGGAGAACACTCTCGCCTGCTTTGAGTCCCTGGAGGACACTCTGTCCGCCCGGGAGCTCAGCCGGGAGCTGGACGCCTTTTTGGACTCCCTCCGGGAGCGCGACAGGGCGCTTTTCATGCGCAGGTACTGGTACGGCGACAGCCTTGCGGCGATCGCGGAGGACCTGGGCATGTCCCCCAACGCCGCCAGCGTGCGTCTCGGGCGGATCCGCCGGAGGCTCCGGGAGCATCTCATCAGGGAGGGGTACGAACCATGAATAGCGAATACATTTCAGACGCCCTCGGGGGCATCAGTGACAGGCATATAGAGGCGGGAGCGGGGAAAATACGCCGCCGGAGCATTTTTCTCCCCGCGGCTGCGGCGGTGCTGGCGTTTGTCCTCATCGCCGGGAGCGCCCTGCTCCTCACCCGTGACGGTGGCGCGGCGGTGAGCGTCTACGCCGCCGGGACGGACGAGGAGCTCACCCGGGCGGGGGAGAGCTTCGTAACGGGCAGCGTGTCTGACGGCGGGGAGCTCACCGGGCATCCGCTGATGTTCTACATCACCGGGGAGAAGATCGAGTCCGTGCGGCTGTGCGCTAAAAATGAGTTCCTCAACTTCACCGACCTCACGGAAAAGAGAGACGAGTTCGGGGCGGCCTCCGCCTTCACCGTGCCCTACGGGGAGGACGAGAGGGAGTACAGCTTCCTCATCTACGACTGGGTGCCTCTGAGGCTGCTGTCCGCCCTGCGCTCCGGTGAGTATGGCGGCATAGCCGAGCTCCCGGCGGACTACCGCCGGGACGAGATAGTGCTGGAGGTGACATTTTCAAACGGCAAAAGCGTCATAAAGGCCGTGAGAGTGGAGCTTCTGGACGACGGTACCTTTTTCGCGGGTATCGGAGACCCCGAGCCCGGGGAGGACGACGGCTTCCTCTCCCGCCCTGACGCCCGGCCCATCCCCCGGGAGGAGATGTACGGCAGGGGCGTGGTAAATGTGGAGGTCCGCCTCCGGGAGGGCGCGGAGACAGGAGCGGACCCGGAGCGGTACATCACGGAGGACATAAGCTCCATAGCTGTGAGCTGGGAGGGGCGCGAGCCCGCCATGGTCCAGATGTTCGCCGCCGAGGGCGCAAATGACGGCGAAGACATGGAGCTTCTCATGACGAAGGTGATTGATTCCGCCGAGTGCTCCGTGGAGTTTCCCGGCAGCGCTCTGGAGGGCGTGTCCGTGGGCGAGGTGTGGTTTGTGATAACCTTTGATGATGAGCACATCGTCACAAGCGAGAGGTTCGGCGTCGAGTCGAGGTACGCAGGCCCGGCGGTCGGGGAGGTATACGCCTATATCAAGGACCTCACCAACGGTGTCCTCACCTTCGACAGGTTCGAGTGGGTCGACGTCCCCGGCGACCGCGCCCGGGAGCTTGGCATAACCGAGGACGACGCGCCGTCAGGCTTTCTCATTTATAACAGCAGCGAGAGGACGGAGACGCTCAGGACCGCCAGCGACTGCGGTTACATCGTCCACGACTGGAGCGACAGCTTCAAGGCGTATACCCTCAATGAGCATGAGTTTCTGGGCTTCCTTGAGGAGCGGTCAGGACGGGACGTGCCCTATATCCTGACTGTGAGAGACGGCGTCATCGTCCAAATCAAGGAGCAGTATGTACCATAAAAAATTCCGCCCCCGGGTAAACCCCGGGGGCGAATCGCTTTTATAAATCGGGAAAATCAATACTCGTAAACTCCATCGTACACCAGCACGGCGTCGCCTGTGAGGGTGACGAGCTCATCGGAGTAGTTGACAGTCACGTCCCCGCCGGGGAGCTTCACGGTGATGTCTCTCCCCTTGTGAAGGGCGCCCCGCTCGGTGGCGGCGATAACCGCGGCGCAGGCGGCGGTGCCGTTGGCCCGCGTCTCTCCCTCGTCCGGGGAGAAGACCCGGATGCGCAGTGTGTCGTCATTCACGACCTTCACAAACTCCACAAACGCCCCCTCGGGGAGGAGTCCGGAGTTCACCAGCGCGGAGCCCACGCTCTCAACGTCAAATCCGCCCAGATCCTCGGTAAATACCGTGCAGTGGGGCACGCCAAGGGTGCACAGCGTTATGCGGTACTCCCGCCCGTCCACGCTGACGGGCTCGTCCACCACCCGGGACTTGCCGATGAGGTTCACCTGCATCCTCCGGGCGTCAAGGAACGCCGTGCCCATGTGGACGCTGACGGTGCTCACCCGCCCGTTGCGGGTATAGAGCTGGAGATAGCGGATGCCGGTGTCGGTCTGTATGGTCATGTGCTCGTGGCGGACGATGCCCTTGTCGTAGAGGTACTTGCCCACGCAGCGTATGGAGTTTGCCGCCATGCGCCCCTCGGTGCCGTCGGGGCTGAAAATGCGCATCTTGGCGTCGGCTCCGGCGGAGTTCTCTATGAGCACCAGCGCCCCGCCGCCTATCCCGGTGACCCGGTCGCAGAGCGTCACGCTCAGGGACTCCGGGCTCGTTATCCGCCCGTCACGGTTGTCGAAGAAGATGTAGTCGCTGCCGCAGGTGTGCATTTTGGCGAAGCTCACCAGCTCCCGGGTCCTGCGCATATCGTTGAGGTTTACAAGCTCCGTGTTCTCGTTGGTGAAGCGGCTCGCCAGAGTGTCGGTGACGGCCTCCGCCGTGTCAAGGCTGGTGATGCATGGTATGCGCAGCCGCACCGCCCGGGCGTGCAGGTCAATGAAATCGCCCATGGTGTCGTCATAGAGCGCCCCGGTGTAGACGATGAAGCTTATCGCGCCATCGTCCATCAGTGTATAGGCGTCGTGGACATGGTTTATCTCCTTCACCTCAAGCCCCAGGTTCCTGACTACGGCGGCGGTGTCCGGCGTGGCGTAAAGCTCCATGTGCAGGTCGTTGAGCTTCTTGGCAAGGCGCACCACATCGGGAAGGTCGTGGTTCTCGATGGAGAGGAGCACGCCGTTTTTCCCCGGCGTGAAGGCCCCGGAGAGGTTGTAGCCCGCGGCCCGAAGGCCCTTGAAAAGCGCCTCGGAGAAGGTGCGGCCCAGTCCCAGGACCTCGCCCGTGGACTTCATCTCCGGTCCCAGCATGGAGTTTGCGTCCGTTATCTTCTCAAAGGAGAACACCGGGACCTTCACGGCGTAGTAGGGCGGCGTGTCGCAAAGGACCTGCTCATACCCCAGGCCCTTGAGCGTCGCGCCCATCATTACCCGGCTTGCCACGTCAACCATGGGTATGCCCGTGACCTTTGAGAGGTAGGGCACGGTACGGGATGCCCGGGGGTTCACCTCAATGACATAGAGCTCCTTTTTGTAAATGAGATACTGGATATTCACAAGTCCCCGGGTGCCAAGCTCCAGCGCAAGGCGCGTGGAGCACTCCACGACCCGCGCCATCATCTTGTCCGTCAGGTTGTAGGGGGGATATACGGCGATGGAGTCGCCGGAGTGGACGCCCGCCCGCTCGATGTGCTCCATTATGCCGGGCATGAGCACGTCCGTGCCGTCGGAAATGACGTCCACCTCCAGCTCGGTCCCCGGCATGTACTTGTCAACTAAAACGGAGTTGTCCTCCCTCTCGGTGCTCGCGAAAATAAGCGCCATGTAGTTTCTGACATCCTGCTCGTCGTGGGCGATGACCATATTCTGTCCGCCGATGACGTAGCTGGGGCGCAGCAGCACCGGGTAGCCCAGAGTCTCGGCAGCCTTAAGGGCCTCCTCAAGAGTGTGGGTGCCGAAGCCCTTGGGGCGCTTTATGCCAAGGGACTCCAGCAGCGCGTCAAACCGCTCCCGGTCCTCGGCAAGGTCGATGCCCTCGGCGCTGGTGCCGAGGATGCGTATTCCCTGTTTATCCAGATACTCCGTCAGCTTGATTGCCGTCTGACCGCCGAAGGCCACGACCACGCCGATGGGCTTCTCCACCTTGATGACGCCCATCACATCCTCGGGTGTCAGGGGCTCGAAGTACAGCCTGTCCGCCGTGTCGTAGTCGGTGGAAACTGTCTCCGGGTTATTGTTGATTATGACCACGTCGTAGCCCAGCTTCTTTAAGGTCACGGCGCAGTGGACGGAGCTGTAGTCAAACTCGATGCCCTGCCCTATCCTTATGGGTCCGGAGCCGATGACTATGACGCTCATGCGCCTTCTCGGCTGCGGGCGGGAGTCGCACTTGTCGTTGTAGGCGCTGTAGTAGTAGGGCGTCTCCGCCTCAAACTCCGCGGCGCAGGTGTCGACCATCTTGTACACGGGGTCCAGGTGCGGTATCTCCCCCTGCCCGGAGATGGCCCGGAGGGCGGCGTCGGTGTAGCCGTAGCGCTTGCCCTTCAAATATGTCTCCCGATCGATGCCCTTTTCGGCGATGAGCCTCTCATAATCTACCAGATTCTGGAGCTTTGAGATGAACCAGCGGTCGATCATTGTGACCTCGTGGATGTGCTCGTGGCTCACCCCGGCCTTCAGCGCCTCAAAGACGGTGAAGATCCGAAGGTCGTCCATCGCCGCAAGCCTCTCCTCAAGGCTCTTTCCCGGCTCCGGGGCGCGGTTTAATGTGCTCTGCCCGATCTCGGCGCCGCGGACCGCCTTCATAAGGGCGGACTCAAAATTCGTCCCGATGGACATGACCTCGCCCGTTGCCTTCATCTGCGTGCCAAGGCGCCTTCCGGCGCCGTGGAACTTGTCGAAGGGCCACTTGGGGAACTTCACCACGCAGTAGTCCACCGTGGGCTCAAAGCAGGCGTAGGTCTTGCCTGTGATGTCGTTTCGTATCTCGTCTAATGTGTACCCCAGGGCGATCTTCACCGCCACCTTGGCTATGGGGTAGCCCGTGGCCTTGGAGGCGAGTGCGGAGGACCGGGACACCCGGGGGTTTACCTCGATAACGGCGTACTCGAAGCTGTCGGGGTTTAAGGCGAACTGGCAGTTGCAGCCGCCCTCGATGCCCAGCTCCGTTATAATGTCCAGCGCCGCGCTTCTCAGCATCTGGTACTCCTTGTCCATCAGCGTCAGCGCCGGCGCGACAACAATGGAGTCCCCGGTGTGTATTCCCACTGGGTCCAGATTCTCCATGGAGCAGACGGTGATAACATTCCCCGCGCTGTCCCTGATTACCTCAAACTCTATCTCCTTCCAGCCGAAGATGTACCGCTCGATGAGCACCTGGTGAATCGGCGATGTCTCCAGTCCCACGAATGCCACACGCCGCAGCTCCTCGGCGCTGTATGCCACGCCGCCTCCGCCGCCGCCAAGGGTGAAGGCGGGGCGGACTATCACCGGGTAGCCGATGCGGTCCGCGATGGCGACGCAGTTGTCCACGTCGTTTGCTATGTCCGAGGGTATGCAGGGCTGACCTATCTTCTCCATGGTCTCCTTGAAGAGCTCCCTGTCCTCGGCCTTGTCTATGGCGTCGGCATTAGTCCCGATGAGGCGCACGCCGTGCTTTGCCAGAAATCCCTCGTGTGTCAGCTGCATGGCTATGGTGAGGCCCGTCTGCCCGCCAAGGCCGGCGAGGAGACAGTCGGGCTTCTCCTTGAGGATTATCCTCTTCACCGTCTCGGCATTGAGGGGCTCGAGGTACACGCTGTCCGCCATGTCCCCGTCGGTCATGACCGTGGCGGGGTTGGAGTTTACAAGGATGGACTTCACGCCCTCCTGCTTCAAAATGCGGCAGGCCTGGGTCCCGGCGTAGTCAAACTCCGCCGCCTGACCGATAACTATCGGGCCGGAGCCTATTACCATGACCTTTTTTATCGACTTATCTAAAGGCATTACCGCACCTCCATCATATCAATGAATCTGTCAAAAGCCCACTCGGTGTCCCGAGGTCCCCCGTGGGCCTCCGGGTGGAACTGCATGGAGAAGGCCCGCTTTCCGGGGTAGTCCACGCCCTCGCAGGTCCCGTCGTTCACGTTCATAAAGCGCATTTTGCCCCCGGCCCGCTCTATGGCGTCCACGCTCACGGCGTAGCCGTGGTTCTGGCAGGTGATGTAGACCCTGCCCGTCTCCAGGTCCTTCACAGGCTGGTTTGCCCCCCGGTGGCCGAATTTCAGCTTCTCCGTGGCGGCCCCGGCGGCGATAGCCATCATCTGGTGGCCGAGGCATATGCCGAACATGGGCACCTTGCCCATGAGCTCCCGGATGACCTGGATGCACCCTTCGTTGTCCGCCGGGTCCCCGGGGCCGTTGGAGAGCATCACCCCGTCGGGGTCACAGCCCATTATAGTCTCCACACTGGAGTTATAGGGGAGAATGACCACCCTGCACCCGCGCTTTAAGAGGTTCTCCGTGATGCTGCCCTTTGCGCCGTAGTCGAGGAGGACCACATTGTGCTTTACCTCCCCCTCGGGCAGGAGTATCTCCGGCTCCCGGGTGGAGGTGGCCTCCACTGAGCCCTCCACGCGGTAGTCCCTCAGGGTGTGCCAGTCGTAGTCCGGGTCGTCGGTTATGACGGCGTTCATCACGCCCCCGTCCCTTATCATCTGTGTGAGCTCCCGGGTATCAAGGCCGGATATGCCCACTATCCCCATGCGCTCCATGAAGTGCTGGATATTCTCCTCGCACCTGAAATTGGAAGGCTCGGCGCAAACCTCCCTGACTATAGCTCCGCGGACATGGATGTCTGAGCTCTCCATGTCCGCGTCGGCGACACCGTAATTACAAAACATTGGGAAAGTAAAAATTACCAGCTGTCCATAATAGCTGGGATCGGTAAGACTCTCCACGCACCCGGTCATGCCCGTGGTGAAAACAAGCTCGCCAACGCTGGTACCGGAAGCGCCAAATGACTCCCCCTCATATTTTTTCCCGTTCTCCAAAATCAAATACGCTTTTCCCATAAACTCCTCCATGCAGTCGTATTCATCAAGCATCGCAGATTTCGCGTCCGCAGACGCGAAGAAATCCAAATCATTTTTGCGGCGGCCTGCGCGTCGCAAAAATGCCCTTTCAGGTTTGCGGAGTGTGCGAGCGGAGCGAGTGCGCGCAGCAAACCGGCAAATTCTCAAAGAATGTTGTCACGACAACATTTTTTTGATTCGCTCCATGGCCTCGCAGGTGTTCTCGTATGTCCCGAAGGCCGTGAGCCGCACATACCCCTCGCCTGACGGTCCGAAGCCCGCTCCCGGGGTGGTGACGACACACGCCTCATGGAGGAGCCTGTCGAAAAACTCCCAGCTGCCCATCCCGTCGGGGGTCCCGCACCAGATATAGGGGGCGTTGACACCGCCGTAGACGGCAAGTCCCGCTTTTGAGAGGGCGCCGCGTATGATCTGGGCGTTGTGGAGGTAGTACCTCACGTTCTCCATGGACTGCTCCCAGCCCTCCGGGGAGAGCGCCGCCTCGGCGGCCCGCTGGATGACATAGGGCACGCCGTTGAACTTCGTGCCCATGCGCCGATTCCACAGATCCCGGAGGCTCACGCCGCCCCGGACCAATGCCTTCGGTATCACCGTGTAGGCGCAGCGGTTTCCCGTAAATCCGGAGCTTTTTGAGAAGGACCTGAACTCAATGGCGCAGGTCTTTGCCCCCTCCACCTCAAAGATGGAGTGGGGTATGCCGGGCTCGGTAATGAACGCCTCGTAGGCGGAGTCAAAGAGTATGACGCTCTGGTGCTCGTTTGCGTAGTCCACCCAGACCTTGAGCTGCTGGGCCGTCGCGGCGGAGCCCGTGGGGTTATTGGGTGAGCAGATGTATATCATGTCGGGCACCCTCTCCGGCAGCGCCGGGAAGAAGCCGTTTTCCGCGGTGCAGGGCAGGTAGACAAGGTTTGTCCACCTCTCCCCGTCGTAGTCCCCGGCCCGGCCCGCCATGGCGTTGGTGTCCACATACACCGGGTACACCGGGTCGCAGACCGCGACAACATTGTCAGGCGAGAATATGTCGCCTATATTGCCGCAGTCGGACTTTGCCCCGTCGGAGACGAAGATCTCGTCGTCGGCAATGTCCACGCCCAGCTTTTTGTATGCACCCTGAATGGCGAAGCGCAGGAAGTCGTATGCCCCGCAGGTCTCCTCGCAGTAGCCCCGGAAGGTCTCCCGGTTTCCCATTTCCCGGCTTGCCTTCTCCATGGCCTCCACCACCGCGGGAGCCAGCGGCAGCGTCACGTCGCCAATGCCCATGCGGATTATCGGCATGGGGGGATTTGTTGCCTGAAATGCCCTGGTCCTGCGCCCGATCTCCGGGAATAGATACCCCCCGGGGAGCTTCAGAAAATTATCGTTTATCCTGACCAATGTCTATACCCCTTTCCAAGGTTTTTGCCCGGCGGCGCGCCGATGGCGTCTCACCGCCCCTGTCAACCGATCGACCAGATTCAATCGTCCAGAAGGTGTGTATAATCATACCTCTCGATCTCAAACAGGTCCGTATTCCCCATATCCGGATTCCATATAATGAATCCCAGTACCGCGGTGAGCTCCCCGTCCGCGCTCCGGCAGGCATCCTTCGGCTCCAGGTCAATGGGCCTGATGGAGAAATCGTCGCGGATCTTATACCTCTCCAACACGGAGGATATGCCGTAGGCCGATGTCTCCGGAGTGTCGGTATAATCATCCTCCTCGCTTCCGTACCAGTGGTTGTAGTCGTAAGCGTTGTCTATAATATTCTCCCCGTCATAGGAGCACAGCCATATATCCCTCTCGCTGTGGTTCACTCTATGCCAAAACTCCACCAGGAAGTAAGTCTCGCCCTCATATTCATACACAAAGCCGCTGACCTCACCGGCGTTGCCTATCTCGGAAAGGCGGAGCGCGACGACGTCGCTGTCCCAGCTTGTGGTGCCGAAGCTCTTTTGCGCGGAGCGGACCACCTCGTCGTCCTTATACTCATAGATGTCGAGGTAGAGCCCGATGGCAAAATCATCGGGGAGAAGCTTTACCCTGAATACGCAGAGCTCCTCCTGCCCGTCCTTGTCCACATCGCCGTAGTATGCGCTGTAAATGCCCTCGACGTAGAGAGGCGTCTCCACGTCATACATGCCGAATCTCGTTCTCACCGGGCCCGTGGGTGTGTTGTACTTTGGAATCAGCACGTTATTAAGATGCTCCTCCAGCTTGTCGTGGACATTATCGCCCAGGGTGAACGTGACGGTGGTGTCGCCCTCGACGATGACCTGCCCGCCGATGGTGTTATCTTTTGCGTCTCTTATCTCCACCTCGTACTCGCCCGGCGCCGTGATGAGCCTGTAGACCCGCTCGCCATTCTCGTTTGATGTGGGCCTCGCCTGGCGGATAAGCCCCAGAAGGTCGTCTCCCACCCCGGTGGCGTACACCTGCACATCCAGATCGGGCAGGAAATTCCCCGCGCTGCTCATGACGATTATGTCGAGGTTCGCAGCGCGTAAATCTATTGTCGTGCCTGCCACGCCGCGAGTGAACTCAAGCTCATCGGTGTCGATGATCACGGACTTTATGAGCTCGAAATTATAGGATATGTCGATCTGATACATATCGCCCTTTTGATCGCTGTCCCGGGGAATGAAGAAGCTGCCCTCGCTGACCTCCCCGTTGTCCAGCCTCTGGTATGGGGAGGTGGACCCGTCGCGATCGATCTTAAGGCACTGAATCGACACGTCCTCCATGTCCACCGACCCGTCGCCGGATGTCAGCAGCACATCTATGCCGGTAGGCTCCCTGAGCCGGAAGAGCCTTGAGGGGTCCCGGGGCCACTCGACGAAGTACCCGTATCCGGCGTTGAGCATCCAATTAAAGCTCCCCTGGACATCCTCTACCGCCTGTCCCAGAGCAGACTCAATGTCCGCATACGCGCCGTATTCGTCGCACTGGGTGAGATACTCCGCCGTGCGGCTCATGACGTCGGTGCCGTACAATATATTCATAATGTCGCTTGTGCCAACGTAGGAATCAAAGCCCTTGTTTATGAAGGTCTCCGCCATTACCCCATTGTCGGCGCCGCTCTCGCAGGCCGAGGTGAAGAACAGTCCCCCGTGGACGTCGCTCATGTACTTGTCAATAAAGTGGTAATTAAAGGCAAATTTCCTGCCGTTGTCACAGACATGAACAAGGGCCTCTCCGGTTTTGGAGTCCTGCTTCATGTCCTCCTCATATTTCTCGCGCTTTTTCTTTGTCACCCTCTCATTTATGCACAGGCAGAATATATCCTCACCCTGGCGGTTGGTGTACATCCCGCCGTGGCCTCTCCAGAATATGGCCCGGACGTTCTCTTCATCCAGTGAGCCGAAAAACTCCTTCAGCTCCTCGATGGTCATTCCCCTGTCGTAGGTTTTGGTGCTCACGCCGTCAAGGGCGTCGGCTATGGTCTCCCCGGGGTCCCTGTACCCGGCCGGGTAGGGCTCGGACATCAGCGAGAAGAATCCCATCACTGCCACACTGAACTCATCCCCGCCGGAGTAGAAGTCCCGTATCGGAGGAAGGTAGACCGTGGTGGTCCCGTCGTTATTGAAAAATGACACGGAGTGCCCCGCCTCGCAGTAGGCGGCGCCCTCTATCTCCCCGTCCTCCTCCAGCTTCAGGGCGTAGTCATACACCGCCAGGGCGGCGTCCTCCACCTCATCCATGTCCGGCTCCAGATACCCGTCCTCGTCCAGATAGTCCTCCAGCACCTGGGCGATCCCTTCCTCGATGAGCTCGTAGGACTCGAGGTCCTCCGTGTCAGCATCGTCGTTCTCCCCGGACTTATCTCTGTCCCCGGCGTCGCAGGCGCCGAGGCACAAAACGAGGGCGAGCAAAAGCGCGGCAAACATGGATCGGGCAGCAGATGGCGGTTTTCTCATCGTTCATTAACTCCTTCCCACGCCAAAAAACATGTGAAAATGCGCTTATTTTTAAATTATAGGCGCAAACCCCCGGATTGTCAACGCCGTCTGACCGCGAAACGCACCGCGCGCGGCCCGTTCGCCTTCTCAGGAGCTGTCAGCCGTCTGTAATCATGAAATTTTCCAGATGGTATGTATAATCATACCTGTCAATGCTGAATAATCCTATATTATCCGGGTCCCGGTTCCATAAAACAAACCCAAACATCGGATAGAGCGGCCCTTCGTCGCCGTAAAAGGTGTACGCCGGCTCCACATCAATGGGCTTTATGGAGTAATCATCGTAGGCCTGGTACCTCTCCAGCATGGAGGACAGCCCGTAGGCAGAGATCCCCGGGGTATTTGTCTCTCCGTTTTCTCCGCTGTCATACCAGCAGTTGTAGTCGAACGTGTCGTCAACAAATTTCTTCCCGTCATAGGAGCACAGCCAGATCTCCCTCTCGTTGTGGTCCGTTCTCATCCAGCGCTCCAGCATGAAGTATGTTTTGCCCTCATATTTATATATAAAGGAGCTCAGCTCAACGGCATTGTAGATCTTCGACAGGCGCACCGCGACGACGTCGCTGTCCCCGCTCATACTGCCGAAGCTCTTCTCCGCGGCGAGGACCACCTCGCCGTTCCTGTACTCAAAAATGTCAACATAGACCCCGATGGCGAACTCCTCGGGAATATATTTCGTTCTGAAGGCGCAAAGCTCCTCCTGTCCGTCGCCGTCTACGTCACCGTAGTATACGCTGTAAGTGCCCCCGGTGCGGGGTGTGCCCCAAATGCTGCTGTCATAGAGATCTATGTCCTCGAGCCCCGGCCGTGTGGGCGTGGGGTACTCACTCACCAGCACCCGTAAAAGATACTCATGCAGCTTTTCGTGGACATCTACCCCCAGTGGGAATGTAACGGTGGTGTCGCCCTCGACGACTACCTCTCCTTCTGTGGAGCCATATGTATCATCCGTTACCTCCACATAGTACTCGCCCGGCGTCACAAGCAGCCTGTAGACTCTCTCTCCATCTTCATTCGTGGTGAGCTCCGCCCGGCGCAAAAGCCCCAGAAGGTCGTTTTTCGCGTCGGTGGCGACGACCTCCACATCGGCATCCGGCAGAAAATCCCCCGCCCCGTCGGTGACGATTATGTCGAGGTACCTGACGCTCATATCTATTGTCGTGCTTGCCGCGCCGCTTCTGAAATCAAGCTCCTCCGGGTCGATGGTTACGGACATTATGAGCTCAGACTTATAGTAAATGTTGACCTCATACATCACGCCTTTTCCGGTGTCATCGCGGGGAATGAAGAAGCCCTCCTCGCTGACCTCCCCGTTGTCCAGCCTCTCATAAGGGAAGGTGGACCCGTCGGGGTTAAGCTTTAGGCACTGCACCGAAACTTCACCAGGTTCTACCGACCCGTCGCTGGACTTAAGCTTCACCTCTATGCCCGCGGGCACCCTGAACCGGAAGGGTTTTGAATCGTCCCTGTTCATCAGGACGAAGTTCCCGCCGCCGTCATAATAATTGAGCTTCTGGTTAATGCTGCCATTGAAATCTTCTACCGCCTGCCCCAGGGCAGAATTAATATCGATATACGCGCCGTATTCGTCCTGCCGGGTAAGATACTCCACCGTGCGGCTCATGACGTCGCCGGCATACAATATTTTTATAACGTCGCTTGTGCCGACGTAGGAGTCAAAGCCCTTGTTAAAAAAGGAATTTGCCATTATTCCCCCGTCAGAGAAGCTTTCGCAGGTCGAGGCGAAGAACAGGCCCCCGCTCACGTTGCACATATACTTGTCAATGAAGTAGTGGGTGAAGGCGAATTTCCTGCCGTCGTCGCAGACCTCCACCAGCTTCTCGCTGGACCAGTCCTCGCTGCCCAGGTCACCACTTTTTTTAAATTTATCGAGCTTTTTTTCCGTCACCTTCTCATTTATGCAAAAGCAGAATATATCTTCGCCCTTGCAGTTTCTGTACATGCCGCCGTGCCCTCTCCAGAAGATGGCCCGGACGTTCTCTTCATCCAGGGAGCCGAAAAACTCCTTAAGCTCATCGATCGTCTTGTCATTGCTGTAGGTACTGACAATCACGTTGTCCATGGCGTCGAGTATGGTATCCTCCGGTTCCCTGTACGAGGGGGATTTGAGTTTACTTTCAAGGCGTGATAAAGTGAAAAAGTCCATCAAAGCCACGCTGAACTCCCCCGCACCGGAGCAGAAGTCCCGTATCGGCGGAAGGTAGACCGTGGTGGTCCCGTCGTTATTGAAAAACGACACGGAGTGCCCCGCCTCGCAGTATGCGGCGCCCTCTATCGTCCCGGCCTCCTCCAGCTTCAGGGCGTAGTCGTACACCGCCAGGGCGGCCTCCTCCACCACGTCCGTGTCCGGCTCCAGATACCCGTCCTCGTCCAGGTAGTCCTCCAGCACCTGGTCAACTCCGTCATTGATGAGCTCATGGGAGTCGAGGTCATCCATGTCGTCCTCTTTGGACTCCTCCCTTTCCCCGGCGCCGCAGGCGCCAAGGCAAAAAACGAGGGTGAGCAACAGCACGGCAAACATGAAACGGGTAACGGACAGCAGTCTCCTCATCGTTCATTATCTCCTTCCCATGCCACGGCGCGGCGCTCACCCTGAAAAAATGCGCTTATTTTTAATAATTATAGGCTCTGCGGTCCTGATTGTCAACGCTGTTTAACCACGAAATGTTCCGTGATGTCCCGCGCCCGGTTTGTTCACCTTTACAAAGCGCCTTCCCTCATTCCCGGCAGCGCCTTCCCTCATTCCCGGCAATGCGGGATTGACAACCGCGGGAAGGTATGATAAAATAGCCTGAAATGGCAATTTCCCTGTGCGTGGAATTTTGCGCCCGCCCGGCGCTTTATTTTATAGAAATACATACCGCCAGTTCAGAGGAAAATACCTTCCGGCGATTCAGGGCCTGAAGGGCGCTTTTCTCTGGGCTTTGTATGTGTGCGTCTACATACTTTGATAAAGGAGATTAGTTTGTGTCAACAAAGGAAAAACTGAAAATCGCGGCCCTCGGCGGTCTGAATGAGATTGGGAAAAACATGTACGTCTACGAGTACGGGCAGGACATCATGGTGGTGGACTGCGGCATCGGCTTCCCGGACGATGATATGTACGGCATCGACTCCGTCATACCCGACATAACCTACCTCGTCAGGAACAAGTCCCGCATCCGGGGCATCGTCCTCACCCACGGTCACGAGGACCACATCGGCGCCATGCCCTTCGTCATGGACGAGCTCATGCAGGTGCCCGTCTACGCCACCGCCCTCACCAACGCCTTGGTGAACATCAAGCTCACGGAGCACGGCACCGCCGACAAGGTGAAGCTCAACACCGTGAAGGCCGGGGAGAGCGTGAAGATAGGCTGCTTCAAGGTGGAGTTTATCCATGTGAACCACTCCATCCCCGACTCCGTGGCCCTCGCCATCAAGACCCCTGTGGGCGTGGTCGTCCACACCGGCGACTACAAGATAGACACCACCCCCATTGACGGCGGAATGATAGACCTTGCCCGCTTCGGGGAGCTGGGAAAGCGGGGCGTCCTCGCCCTGGTGACGGACTCCACTAATGTTGAAAACCCCGGCTACTCCCTTTCGGAGAGCGTTGTCGCCGCCAACTTTGAAAACCAGTTCAAGGACTGCCACGAGCGGATAATCGTCACCACCTTCGCCTCCAACGTCCACAGGCTCCAGCAGGTGATAAACTGCGCCAGAAAGTACGGGCGCAAGGTCGCCGTCACGGGCCGCAGCATGGAGAACGTCCTTCGGGTCGCCACGGAGCTTGGCTACATGGACATCCCCCAGGGCATACTCATCGATATAAACCAGATAAAGGGCCTTCCCCGGGACAAGGTGGTCATAATCTCCACCGGAAGCCAGGGGGAGACAATGAGCGCCCTCCACCGCATTGCCTTTTCCGAGCACAAACAGGTGGAGATCCAGCCCGGCGACAAGATAATCATCTCCGCCTCCGCCATCCCCGGGAACGAAAACTCCATCACACAGGTGATAGACGAGCTCTTCCGCAAGGGCGCCACGGTCGTCTACGAGCGCAGCGCCCTTCTCCACGCCTCCGGGCACGCCTGCCGGGAGGAGCTGAAGCTGATGCTGGCCCTCGTCAAGCCTAAATTCTTCATCCCCGTCCACGGGGAGTACAGGCACTTAAAGCTCCACGCGGACCTTGCAAAGCAGATGGGCGTCCCGCCAAAGAATGTGGTCATCTCAGACCTCGGAAAGGTGATCGAGCTCTCCGCCCGGTCCATCAAGCTGGGCGGCGTAATACCCTCCGGGAAGATATTCGTGGACGGCACCGGCGTCGGCGACGTGGGAAGCGTCGTTCTCCGGGACCGCAAGCACCTGGCCCAGGACGGTATGCTGGTGGTGGTGGTGAGCCTCTCCAGCTACGACGGGTCCCTCGTCTCCGGGCCCGACATCATAACCCGTGGCTTTGTGTACGTCAAGGAGGCGGAGGAGCTGATGCAGGAGCTCAAGGACGTGGCCTATGAGTCCATCGAGTACTGCAACTCCCGGCGTATAAAGGACTGGTCCGGCATAAAGGGCACCATGAAGACGCGCCTCTCGGACTTCCTCTACCGCAGGACAAAGCGCTCGCCCATGGTTTTGCCTGTTATAATGGAGGTATAAGGTGAACATACAGATCTTCGGCAAGTCCAAGTGCTTCGACACGAAAAAGGCCGAGCGCTGGTTCAAGGAGCGCCGCATAAAATTCCAGTCCGTGGACATCCTGCGTTACGGCCTGAGTCCCCGGGAGTTTGACTCCGTCCGCCGGGCGGTGGGGCTTAACAATATGGTAGACGAAAAAGCCAAGGGCGCGGAGCTTCTTAAATACCTTGCCTATGACGAGGACCGGGCGCAGAAGCTGTTTGAGGACCAGAGCCTCATCAGGACCCCCGTCGTCCGCAACGGCCGGGAGGCCACCGTGGGCTACTGCCCGGAGATCTGGTCCAACTGGCAGTAACAGGCGAGTTCCGGCTTTCGCCGGAGTAAAAAATACCCGTGCCCTGAGGCACGGGTATTTCAAGCCGTCGACAAAGGCTTTGCCTTTGCCGACGGAAGGAATTTGCCGGTCCCCTACGCGCACGGCCCAGAGGGCCGCACACATCTCCGCGCTAAGAGCCGCCCTACGGGCGGTTGCGCTCCGAAATGGCGCCTGCGGGCGCACATCCGGGGACCTGAAAGGGGCAAAATCCGACGCACATGTCGCCGGATTTTGCATTGAATTTTTTTCGCGCTGTGACCGAAGGGAATCCCCTTGCGGAACGGGCGCTGATTTTAAGCAAAGCTTTGTTAACAGTCTAAAATACCCGTGCCCTGAGGCACGGGTATTTTTTCATATTTTCAAAAATCATGCGGTCTATTTTGGCGCTCAGCCGTCGCCGCCGCTGGGGACCTCGTCCGGGTCGCCGCCGCCCTCGTCACCTATGCCGCCGTCTCCCGGGTCAGGCCCGTAGTCCCCCGGCCCGGTCCCGTCCTCCGGCGTGTCGGGGGTGTCCGGAGTGTCAGGGTCATCCGGTGTGTCCGGCGTATCGGGTGTGTCGGGATTATCCGGCGTATCGGGAGTGTCAGGGGTATCAGGGGTATCAGGGGTATCAGGGGTATCAGGCGTGTCAGGGGTATCAGGCGTGTCCGGAGTATCCGGAGTATCGGGTGTATCCGGCTCATCCGGGTTGTCGGGATCATCCGGGTCGTCGGGGTCGTCCGGGTCCGTGGGTCCGACGGGCTCATCGGGGACCTCCGGCCCCTTGAGGATCACCCTGTCCTGGGCCTTGTAGGTGTCCTTGGAGATGAGGGTCCTGCTCAAAAGGTTCCCGTCCCCGTCGTAGACCAGCTTATACGCCTCGGACTTGTAGCCCACATGGCCCGCGGTCTTTACCTTCGTCTCACCCGGGGCGAGGGTCTCGTCGATCTCCTCGACCTCCTCGTACTGGATGGTCTCGATGGTCTTGGACTCCAGCTCCACATAGTTGTCGTTTTCCTTCGTGCCCCAGATCTCCACAAACAGCGTCTTGTTCTCCACCCAGCAGACAAGCTTTATGGGGTAATTCCGGTTATTCACGAATTTGAAGTGGGGCGAGGGCCAGCTCACCGTGGCGTCCAGCCCCAGCGGCAGGTAGGAGACGCTGAAGGAGTGGTTCTGGCGCTTTGTTATCTCCAGGTCCGCCTTGAGCGTGCAGAAATATATTGTGGAGCTCACCTGGCATATGCCGCCGCCCACCTCGTTTACGGTCTGCCCGCCGGAGTAGGCGCCCGCGGGCTTGTAGCCCTTGGCCTCGGTGCGCTGTCCCACCACCTCGTTAAAGGAGAACTCCTCCCCGGGGTTGAGCACAAAGCCGTTCACGGCCTGGGCCGCAAGGGTGACGTTTGTTATGCGGTTTGAGTTGCTGGAGCTTAAGGATGTGCTCTTCTCCGCCAGCTTGTCCTTGAATAGGAGGCTCTCAATATCGTCCCCGGATATGCTGGGCTTTGTGATGATGAGCTCCACCATTACCGTCTCTCCGGGCTCCGCCTCGTCATAGAGGCGCTTAAGCTCCTCCACGTCAAAGCTCACGCCGTCAGAGCCCGCGGTGAAGGTCTCCGTCGCCGGGTCATACACCGCGTCCACGGGCTCGGTGTGGACCTGCTGGAAAATGGCGTCAAAATTCGGCTCCAGCCCTCCCGGTCCGGCGTTGTTCTTCTCGGAGAACTCCTCCGTCTGCCCGGATGTGCCGGAGAGCAGCGTGTCCCGGATATACTCAAACACGGCCTCCTCGTCCACGGAGTAGCCGGAGTCGCCCTTTGTCACGAAAAGCTGTGTCTTCGTCAGCTCATAGCTTGAGTCCTTCGCCCCGTGCTCCGCCCTCTCGGCGGCGTCGGCGACTATCGCCCTGACGCCGGACTCGTTAAAGACGCTCTCGGTGTACACGTCGTGGGGGGTTTTCATGCATTTGATGTAGGTGATGAGGTTCTCAAAGAAGCTCCCATCCCTGCCCCAGGCGTAGGCCGTGTCCACCGCTGTGTTAACCGACGCCACAAGTCCCGCCTCGTCGCTGGAGACGGTTATGGACACCGTGTCCGTGAGCTTCACCGTCGCCGTCACCCCGGAGGGCACGCCGAGGGACGGGGAGTTTAACAGCGTGCTGTGCGCCTCGCTGTAGGTCATGCCCCCGATGTCGATCCCGGCGACCTGGATATTCGGAAATATCGTGTCCTTCGCCGCCACATACGCGCCCATGCCCATCACCGCCGCGAAAGCGATGCAGAGCACCACCGCGCAGACGATAAGCGCCGTCCGGAGGGTGTTGTTTCTCCTCCTTCTCCTTCTTCTCTTTTGTACTCTTTTTCCCTGTGCCATATCTTTATCCCTCAAAGCTCAAGCCCGCAGGCTTTTTTATGTTAACTACGCTAATATTATAGAAAAACCGCCGTGAAAATCAACTACAAAATAGTAAATTTTTTCGTTAAGATTGTAACTATTTTGAATTATTTCTCCAACTGCCTCATGTGATGCCCTGAAAGAGCTGCACCTCACCGGGGCGCTTGGAGAACATGGAGAACTGGTAGGCGTCGTCGGAGTCCTGCTTCCAGGGGGAGACGATGCTCATTCTCTGCTTCGTCTGGGCGTCCAGTATCTCCCCGATGAGCACGTTGGACAGCAAAAAGCCCTGGGGGGTGAAGCTCCAGCGGTCGTCATTTCGTACCATCCACTTGTGCGCCACAAAGGACTCCATGAGCTCCCGGGCCATGTCGAATTTACAGGGGAAAATGTCGTAGTACTCCTTCTCGGAGATCCCCCGCGTCGTCCGCAGACCCAGCATCAGGTACTCCCCCGCCCGCTCGAAGTCCGTAATGGACTCCGCGTGGTCCACCACGCTCCTGCCGGAGAGTATCCCGTCGGCGTAGAGCTCCATGTCCGCCACGCATGAGTAGCGCTGGCCCGAGACATAGGAGTGGGCCGCCGCGCCAAAGCCCATATACTCCCCCATGGTCCAGTATTTAAGGTTGTGCCGGGAGGCCCTGTCCCGCTTTGCGAAGTTTGACACCTCGTACTGCTTGTACCCGTATCTGGACAGTGCGTCCACGGCGTAGAGGTACATATCCGCCTGAAGGTCGTCGTCGGGTATGAAGGGCGAGCCCTTAAACGGGTATAGCGCCGTGCCCTCCTCTATCTTCAGCCCGTAGCAGGAGAAGTGGTCCGGCTTCAGGGCTATCATCTTCGTCAGAGTGTCCGCCCAGTCCTCTCTCGTCTGGCTGGGAAGGCCGTAGATGAGGTCGAGGCTTACGTTGTCAAAGCCCGCACGTCTCGCGCTCTCCACCGTCTCCTCAACCTTCGCAAAGTTGTGGAGCCTCCCCACTGACTTGAGTATGCCGTCGTTTGCCGACTGGGCGCCGATGGACAGGCGGTTAAAGCCCGCCCGGCGCAGCTTCACCATGTCCTTGTAGCTTATGCTGTCCGGGTTCACCTCCACGGTGTGCTCCCCGTCTATCATCACCCTGCCGTACTTTTTAAGGGCATCAAAAAGCTCCACGAGCCTCCCCGAGCCGTAAAAGCTGGGCGTGCCTCCGCCGATGTACACCGTGTCGATGATGTAGCCCTGGAGCTGTGAGCCCGCCTCCTTTATGTGCGTTAGAAGTGCCTTCTGGTACCTCGGTATCATGCTCTCCTTCCCCACCAGGGAGTAGAAGTCGCAGTAGGCGCACTTCCCGGCGCAGAAGGGGATGTGTATATAAATTCCAAGTCTCTTGTCCAATTTTCCGCCCTCCGGACGCACTCAGTAGCTGTAAACTCCCCCGCCGATAAACTCCCGCAGCAGGGAATTTTTCGGGACAAGCTCCTTTGCCACGGGGACGTACTCCTCAAGGAGGGGTATTATCTCCCGCACCTCCTCGAAGCCCGGCTTGCCCTCGGTGAGGGTCTTCAAAAGCGGCAGCGCCTCCCCGGCAAGGACGCTGACCTCGTACTCCAGGGAGGAGTCCAGCGTCAGCCTTGCCTTTGGTATGAAGGGCGTTATGTGCTCCCGCTCCCCCCGCATGACGTTTGCCCACAGGGACAATGTATACTCCGCGTCCGCGCCCCGGAAGTTGTTGTCCCGGACGACCCGCCTTATGAGCCGCGTCCACTCGGGCTTGAATACTCTCCCGCCGGGGAACAGGGTCTCGGAGCTTGCCGCGATATAGAGGGCGAAGGCCCCGGGGTTTTTGTCTGTTATAAGGTCATTGAGGGCGTGGATCCCCTCAAATATCGCGACCTCATTTTCCCGGAGGCGAAGGGGCGTAAACTGGCTGGCGCTGCGCTTCTGGCGGGAGAACATGAAGTAGGGGACCTTTATCTCCTCACCCTGGGAGAGCTTTGCGAAGTGCTCGTTTAAAAGCTCCATGTCCAGAAGCTTTGGCGACTCATAGTCCACCTCCCCCTCCGGCGTGCGGGGGCAGGTCCGGAGGTCCAGGGTGTTGAAGTAGTTGTCCATGGATATGGTGTGGCACTTTATCCCCCGACGGCCCAGTTCCGTCTCGATGAGCCGCGCCGTGGTGGTTTTCCCCGCGCCGGAGGGACCCGAGAGCAGCACTATGGGGCAGCGCTCAAGATTTTCGCTGATGGCTGTGGCAGCGCGGTGGACACGCTCCCGGTACTCGCGCTCCGCGTCCTCGATGAAGTTCTCCGGGTCGCGCCGCGCCTGGTCGTTTATCCTCACGATGGAATAGGCCATAATGTCTCCTTTCACATATCCGCGTAAAATTCCGTTATTTTCTCCCTGTCCCGCAGGATTTTGTCCATGCTCTCGATATACTCCCTGGGATATTTCGGGTCAAACACCCGCTCTATCCTGCCGCTTTTCCTGTTTACGAGCTTTGTTGACCCGCCCCCGCCCATGGCGAGGATGGTGCAAAGCTCCTCCATTATCAAAATGTTGTATAGGCTCTCATGCCCCGGCAGCGCCCAGCCCACGTTCTCAAAGCCCCCGGACATGAACTTCTGGCGGTAGAGGTAGTAGGGCCTGTACCCGGCATCGCGCAAAAGGCTGTTCGCCGTGTCCAGCATCCGCCCCACCTGGGCTCCGCCGGGCCTTGCGGTGTCGTTTTCCGTGATGCGCGAGCCCTTTTTCAGGGCCAGGGTGTGGACGGTTATGTTCTCCGGTCCCAGGGCTATCACCCTCCGCACCGTGTCCTCAAAGCCCTCCGGCGTGTCGGCGGGCAGCCCCGCGATGAGGTCCATGTTCACGTCGCACCGAAGCTCCCGCCGGGTGAGGGCGTAGGCCGCCTCGATGTCCTCCGGCGTGTGCCTGCGCCCGATGGCGGCGAGGACCTCGCCGGACATGGACTGGGGGTTTATGGAGATGCGCGTCACGCCCCGGAGGGCGCGGAGCTTCTCCGCCGTTATGGTGTCCGGCCTTCCCGCCTCCACGCACACCTCCCGGACGTGTGTCAGGTCAAACTCCCCCCGGAGCCACCCCAGCACAGTCTCAAGCTGCTCAGCCGAGAGCGTCGTCGGCGTGCCGCCGCCCATGTAGACGGCGACTATGCGAAGTCCGAGCTTTGCCGCTCTCCGGGCCGTGGCAGCTATTTCCCGGTGGAGCGCGTCCAGAAAGGGCGGTATGAGGCCCATGGACTTCTCCACGCTCTGGCTGACGAAGGTGCAGTAGGCGCAGCGGGTGGGGCAGAAGGGTATGCCCACATATACCGCCGCGTCCCGCTCACCCAGCTCCGAAATGGTCTTAAGCGACGCCCTGGCGGTGTCAAGGCACAGCCGGGAGCGCTCCGGGGAGACGAAGTATTCCTCCTCCATGCGCATCACGGCCTCGGTATCCGAAAGGCCCCGCTCTAAGTATTTTGTCATTATCGTCCCGGGCCGTATCCCCGTGAGGGCGCCCCAGACCGGGCGCTCCACCCCGAGGTCCATCGCCGCGTGGTAAAAGGCCAGCTTGATTATTCTCTGGGCCTCCCGGTCCGCGGTGGTCTTTTCCTCAAAAAGCCCCCGGTCGCCCCGCTCTGCGCACTTTGCCTCCCGGCCCCGAAGGCGCAGTGTCACAGTTGCCGCGGCCTCGTCCCCGGTGAGGCTGAGCTCCACCGAGGCGGCGGTGTCCGCCCCGTCAATGGTGTCGGTGTACTCCGGCCTCTCCCCGGGGAAGAGGGCGAGCATTATCTGCTCCACCGCGTATTTATATTCGTGTCCCACAAGACATAGCTTCATAGGCTCTTTGCGTACCTCACATAGCAGTTTGACGCCTTCTCCACGTCAAGGGTGCTGGGGTCCATGTGCCCGGGATATACATCGTAATTTCCGGGTATGTCCGCAAGCCTTCTGAGGGACTCCAGAAGCCTGTCCATGTCCCCGCCGGGAAGGTCGGTCCTGCCGCAGCTCCCGGCGAAAAGCGTGTCCCCGGTGAAAAGCGCGTCCCCGCACTTTATTGTCACGGACCCCGGGGAGTGGCCGGGCGTCTCCATCACCCGAAATCTCAGGGAGCCCACGGTGACGATGTCCCCGTCGGACCAGAATTTCGTCCCCTCCGGCGCAAGGTACCTGAAGCTCTCCGGCCTGTCCGTCACGTCCGCCCGGTGGATGTATATCTGCGCCCCGGTCTCCTCGTGAAGGCCCTCCGCCGCCCCCGTGTGGTCGTAGTGCCCGTGGGTCAGGAATATGGCCCTGACGCAAAGCCCAAGGTCCTCGATGTAGTCCATGATGGTGTTAAGCTCGTCCCCCGGGTCAATGACGGCGCACTCCCCGGTGTTCTCATCGGTGACGATATAGCAGTTGGCCTCGATATGGCCAACAGGTATGCATTTTATCAGCATTTTCCTGTCCCCCTCGTATCAAATAAGATGGTCACAGGCCCGTCGTTCACGGACCCGACCTTCATATCCGCCCCAAATTCCCCGTGCTCCACCCGAAAGCCCCGGCTGCGGCACTCCTCCATAAAGAGCTCATAGAGCGGGACCGCCGTCTCCGGTCTTGCCGCCTCGGTAAACCCCGGCCGGCGGGACCTGGTGTCGGCAAAGAGGGTAAACTGGGACACGCACAGTATCTCTCCCCCGGCGGCGGCTAAATTCAGGTTCATCTTCCCCTGCTCGTCCTCAAAGACCCGCAGCCCGCAGACCCTGTCGGCGAGCTTTACCGCGTCGTCCCGGGTGTCGTCCCTGTGCACCCCCAGCAGTACGAGAAATCCTCTCCCGATTTTCGCCGTCACCACTCCGTCAATGGCGACGGAAGCGTCCAAAACCCTCGTGACAACAGCGCGCACAGTCTCTCCTCCCATAATCCATTTAAATTTAAAATGATTTTCGCGGCGGCATGTACGTCGCGAAAATCACCTTTTGTCGCCCAAGTGTCCAGTCCGCAGACTGGTCGCGCAGGGCGACAAAAGGGAAATTTTCTCTGAATTTCGCAAAATTCAGAAAAATTTCCCGCACGTTCTCTTACGGGGAAAGGCTTTAGCCTTTTCCCGTGGGTCGTTCTCTTACGGGGAAAGGCTTTAGCCTTTTCCCGCAGGTCGTTCTCTTACGGGGAAAGGCTTTAGCCTTTTCCCGTAGGTCGTTCCCCCTGGCATCGAAAGCCCGTTGGGCTTTCGATGCAAGTTACGTTCCCTGTCTCTTGACCTCCTTGACGTTCCTCACGTTCATTATCCTCGTCATGGCGGAGGCCAGCTCCGACTTGTCGTGCACCCGAATGGTGATGTATATCGTCGCCTGTCCCCCGGCCTGATTTCTCGCGGTGAGGGCGTCCACCTTCACCTTGAGTGAGCTTAAGACCGTGGCGATGTCCATCACAAGCCCGTCCCTGTCCGCGGCGGTTATCGCTATCGCCGTCTGGTAGAGGTCGTCCTCCCCCGGCGCCCAGTGGACACGGATCCACCTGTCCTGCTCGTCGGCCTTTCCGGCGGAGATCCCGTAGTTTTTGCAGTCCGTGCGGTGTATGGACACGCCGTAGCCACGGGTTATGAAGCCCACGATCTCATCCCCGGGAACAGGCATACAGCAGTGGGAGAATTTGACCAGGCAGTTGTCTATCCCCTCCACGATTATGCCGTTTACAGCCTTGAGCCGCTTGCCCTCGGAGGGCGCCCAGAAGGGGCTCAGGCCCTGCTTCTTGGCGGAGCGCTCTATCTGGCGCATCTCCTCCTTGATGTTGTTCACCGTCTTCTGGGCGGAGAGCCCCCCGTAGCCGATGGAGGCGTACATATCGTCAAGGGCCGAGACGGAGATCCTCTCCAGTATTCTTGGCAGCGCCTTCTCGTCGCTGAGTATGGACAGCGGCACCGCCTGACGGCGCATCTCCGCCTCAAAGGCCGCCTTTCCGGTGACTATATTCTCCTCCCGGCGCTCGCGCTTGAACCACTGGCGTATCTTGTTTCGCGCCTCGGAGGATTTGACTATGGTAAGCCAGTCCCGGCTCGGCCCCTTGGAGGTATTTGAGGTTATGACCTCCACCACGTCGCCGTTCTGGAGCACATGGGAAAAGGGCACTATCCGCCCGTTGACCTTGGCGCAGGTCATGCGGTTGCCGATGGCGGAGTGTATGGAGTAGGCGAAATCTATCGGCGTTGCCCCGGCGGGCAGGCTCTTCACGTCCCCGTGGGGCGTAAACACGAACACCTCGTCGGCGAACATATCCACCTTCAGGTTGGATATGAAGTCCTGGGCGTCTGAGTCCTCCTGTGTCTCCAGAAGGTTTCGTATCCAGGCGAATTTCTCCTCGTCGCCCCTGCCCTGTATGCCCTCCTTGTACTTCCAGTGGGCGGCGATGCCGTACTCCGCCGTCCTGTGCATCTCCCAGGTGCGTATCTGTACCTCGAAGGGTATGCCCTCGGTGCCTATGACCGTGGTGTGGAGGGACTGGTACATATTTGGCTTTGGCGTGCCTATATAGTCCTTGAATCTCCCGGGCACGGGCTTATACAGCTCGTGTATGCACCCTAAGACATTGTAGCACTCCGCTATGTCGTCCACTATCACCCGGAAGGCGTAGATGTCCATTATCTCGTCAAATTCCATGGACTTTCCGAACATCTTCCTGTAAATCGAGTAGATGTCCTTTGTCCGGGACTGGACGCCGCACTTTATGTGAGCCTCGTCCATCCTCTGGCGTATGGCGGACTCGGTGCGCTCCATGAAGCCCTGGTTGCGCTCCTCCCGCTCATGAAGGGCGGACTCTATCTCCCTGTACCCCACGGGGTCCAGGTACCGAAGCGACAGGTCCTCCAGCTCCAGCTTTATCTTCTGCATCCCCAGCCTATGGGCAATGGGGGCATAGATCTCCATTGTCTCCCTGGATTTCTCCAGCTGCTTTGGGGCGGACTGGTACTCCATGGTCCGCATGTTGTGGAGTCTGTCCGCCATCTTTATGAGCACCACCCGGATGTCCCTGGCCATGGCCAGCAGCATCTTCCGGAGGTTCTCCATCTGCTCCTCCTCCTTGGAGGTGTAGCGCATCTTTGTGAGCTTCGTGACCCCCTCCACTATCTCCGCCACGCTCTCGCCGAAGCGCTTCGCCACGTCCTCGTGGGTCACGTCGGTGTCCTCTATGACGTCGTGGAGTATCGCCGCGATAACGGAGTCCTCGTCAAGGCCCATCTCCGCCACTATCACCGCCGCCGCCAGCGGGTGGGTGATGTAGGGGCTGCCGTCCTTACGAAGCTGCGCCCCGTGGGAGTCGCGGGCAAACTCATAGGCCTCCCTTATGCGGTCCATGCTCTTTATCTGTGTGTTGGCCTCCACGGAGGAGGCGAGCTTCTCAAATGCCCTCTCGCACATTTCCTGCGCCTCCGGAGAGAACTCCGGGGCTTCCTTTTTGCTTTCATCCATATTACTCACCACTGAAAAAAGGGTTTTCTACCCAGTATATGTGTCCTGCCGCCTCCCCGGCGCGCCTCCGCCGGAAAAAGCCGCCCGTCAGCCTAACGGCACATAGTCGCAAAGGCACAGCTGCACCGTGCGTCTGCCGCGAAACTCGTTTATCTGCGGGGTGAAGGCCGCGTCGCACCGTCCCCCGGTCCTCACGCCCAGCGCCTCGGGGCTTTTTGAGAAGAACACCGCCTCAAAAACGCTCCCGCCACGGCTGAGCCACAGCTTCGTATGCTTTCCCTCGGAGAGGGCGGCGCAGTTTTCCACCGTCATGTCCCTCATGCACAGCACGGGCTGCGGATTTCCCGGTCCGTAGGGCTCCAGAGAGTCCAGCGCCTCCACGTTCTGGAGGGTCAAAAGCTCCGGCTTTATGACCTCGAGGTCAATGTTCAGCACCCGCTCCGGAAGCTCCGGATGGTCAAGATAGAGCCTCCCCAGGCGCTGCCTCAGCTCATCCACCCGGTCCTCCGCCACGGTCAGCCCCGCCGCCATCTCGTGACCGCCGTAGCCTAAAAGGCAGTCTCCGCACTCGGCTATGGCCTCGTATATGTTAAACCCGGGCACGCTCCGGCAGGAGCCCCGGCCCACCCCGTCCTTCAGGCATATCATCACTGCCGGGAGGGAGTACCTCTCCGTCAGGCGCGAGGCCACGATGCCGCAGACCCCCTGATGCCAGCTGTCGGAGGCCAGCACTATGGGTCCCTCCGGCGGGTGCCCGTCGAGAAGCCCCACGGCCTCCCGGAACATCTCCCCCTCCAGTCTCTGCCGCTCACGGTTTAAATCGCAAAGTCGGGAGGCCAGCTCCCGTGCCCTCCCCGGGTCCCGGGTCAGCAGCAGCTCCACAGCCACATCCGTGGTGCCGAGCCTGCCCGCGGCGTTTATCCTCGGCGCTATGGAGAACCCCACATTCCCCACGGTGGGCGTGCGCCCCTCCATGCCGGAGGCCCTGCGCAGAGCGTCCAGCCCCGGCCTCCCCCCGGCGCGGAGCATCTCCAGTCCCCGCTTAATGAGCACCCTGTTCTCCCCGGTGACGGGCATGACATCCGCTATGGTCCCGGTAGCCACCAGGTCCCCGTACCTGCGCAAAAGCCTCTCCTCGCTGCCCGGGCCCTCCACGGCGCAGATGAGCTTGAAGGCCACGCCCACTCCCGCAAGGCCCTTGTAGGGATAGGGGCAGTCCGGCCTCATGGGGTCCACGGCGGCGACTGCCTCGGGAAGCTCCCCGCCGCAGCGGTGGTGGTCCGTTATCACCATGTCGAGGCCGAGGGCCTTTGCGTGCCTCGCCTCCTCCGCCGCGGTGATGCCGCAGTCCACAGTTATTACGAGGCTCGCCCCCCGGGACCTCACCGTGTCAAGGGCGGCGGAGTTTACGCCGTAGCCCTCCTCCAGCCGCTCGGGTATGTAAATGTCGCACTCCAGTCCCCTGCCGCGCAGGTAGTCCGCCACAACGCAGCTGGATGTTATGCCGTCCACGTCATAGTCGCCGTAAACTGCTGTGTGCTCGCCGTTTTCTATGGCCTGCCGCACCCTCGCGGCGGCCTTATCCATGTCCCTCATCCCCATGGGGTCCAAAAGCGCGGACAGGTCGTCGGCGAGATATTCCGCCACCCCCGCCATGTCCGTGACGCCCCTGGACGCCAGCACCACCGCCGCCAGGGGATTTAACCCCGAGCGGCACAGCCCCACGGCGCTGGGCCTGTCAAAGCCGATTACGTTCCATCTTATACTCACTGGTCCATTGCCCCTCAAAATACTGCTGTCAGCAAAATTCTTTCATAAATTATTATTATAACAAATAAATCGCCGGATAACAATAGCGACTTGGCGAAAAATCTGATTTTCCCGCACCCGATGGGGAATACCCGGGTTTTTTATTAAAATTATGTAAAAGTGATTTAATTTCATGTCGGGGTGTGCTATAATGATTTTGATTCTGCCTGTGGATTTACATTTAAAGGGGGTTTTTCGATGCCGGAGCTTTTGTCTCCCGCGGGCTGCGCGGAGAGCGTGTCCGCCGCCGTGCAGAGCGGCGCCGACGCCGTCTATCTGAGCTTCGGCACCCTCCTTGAAAAGCGTGCCTTCGACCTTTCCGAGGACGAGTTCGGCAGGGCCGTGCAGTTTGCCCACGTCAGGGGGGTGAAGGTCTACGCGGTGGAGGACTACCGCGTCACCGACGACTCCCTCCCCCAGTGTGTGGAGAACGCCAGACGGGCCTCCCGCATGGGCGCGGACGCCGTCATAGCCGACGATCTGGGCCTCATCTGGGCGCTGCGCCGGGCGCTGCCCACCATGCCCATCCACGCCGGGGAGGGCCTTGGGATACACGACCTTGCCGGGGTGAAGCTCTGCGCCGCCATGGGCATCTCCCGTGTGGCCCTGAGCCGCGAGCTTGACAAAAAGTCCCTCGCCGCCATATGCGCCGCCTCCCCCATTGAGGTGGAGATCGCCGTCCATGGCAAAATGTGCCCCGCCTTCACCGGGAGCTGCCTTCTCCCGGGGCTCCAGGACAATCTGGGCGGCCCCTGCGCCGGGCAGTGCCGTTCCGGCTTCATCAGCGACGTCCGGGGACGCCACCCTCTGGGGATGAAGGACCTCTGCCTTGTTGACGAGCTTGAATTTCTCCTCTCCCTGAAGCCCGCCGCCCTGCGCATCGAAGGGCGGGACCGCCGCCCGGAGTACTGCGCCGCGGTGACTGGCGTCTATTCCAGGGCTCTTGGCACCCTCCGCCGCCCCTCCGAGGAGGACAGGGAGCTTCTTCGCGGCGCCTTCCCCGCCTCCGGCTTCACCCGGGGCTTTCTCGGCGCGTCGGATATGTCCTCCATGATGGGTCTCTCCGGGACCGAGAGCCGGGAGGACACCCCATTTTACGCCGCCGTCCGCAAGAACTACTTAAACCGCGAGTACCAGCGTGTGGACGTGACCTTTGACGCCGAGCTCACCCTTGAGGGGCCCCTGCGCCTCACCGCCCGGGACGACCGAGGCAACGAGGCATTTGCCGAGGGCGGCCGCTCGGAGCTGGCCTTCCACACCGAGATGAACCACACTCTCATTCAGACGGAGCTCTTCAAAACCGGCGGCACGCCATTTAAGTGCGCCGGAGTCACCTCAAGGATACAAAAGGGCGTCTGGATGGACCCCCGGGAGATCGCCCCCGTCCGGGAGCAGGTGCTCGCCGACCTCCTCCAGAAGCGCTTCACCTCCGAGCAGCGCGCCGAGGGCATAGTCCCGGAGCTGCCCGCCGTCCCCGCGAACCGGGATCTCCCGGTGCTCACCGTTTCGGTCCTGAAATGCTCCCAGCTCTCCCGCCGGATAGCCCAGCTCTCCCCTCCCGTGGTCTACGTCCCCCTGGAAGAGGCCGCCTCCGGGGACAAGCGGCTGGAGCCCTTCCTCGAGGACCCGAACATCTCCGTCTGCGCCGTGATGCCCCGGGTGCTCTTTGACTCGGAGCTGGGGCAGGCGGCGGAGCTTCTGATGAAGGTCCGGCAGCTCGGCGTTACGGAGGCCGCCGCCGGTAGTCTGGGGCACATAATATTCTTAAGAAAGCTGGGCTTCGACGTCCGCGGGGACCTGGGGCTTCAGGTGCGAAATTCCACTTCCCTCGCGGTGCTCCTCGGCCTTCGGCTAAAGAGCGCGGCTCTGGCGATGGAGCTCTCCTCCCAGCGCGTGCGCTCCCTTCGCAAGTACATGGACACGGAGCTCGTGGTCTACGGCAGGATGCCCCTGCTCTACTCCGCCGGGTGCCTCATCCGGGCAAACACCGGGGTGTGCTCCTGTGACAGCTTCACCGGATTTACCGACTCCTCCGGCTTTCAAAACCCAGTGACCCGGGGCTTCGGCTGCCGCAACACCCTGTGGAGCGCCCAGAAGCTCCACCTTGTCGGGCGCAGCAGGGAGTATCTGAGCGCCGGGCTCTGGGGCGTGCGTCTGGCCTTCACCACTGAGAACGCGGAGGAGTGCGCCCGCATAGCGGAGCGCTACCTTGAGCGCGGCAGCTATGAGCCCTCCAGCACCACCGAGGGCCGCTTCTGACATTTTTCCCGTGAAAATTTCCTTATTCAGGTGTATTATATGATTATTCTTGCCTCCGCCTCGCCCAGGCGGCGCGAGCTTTTGCGAAATATGGGCATTGACGATTTTCTTATCCGCCCCACGGACCGGGAGGAGCCCTGTGACCCCTCCCTTTCGCCCGGGCAGGCGGTGGAAAAAATAGCTCTCGGCAAATGCCGCGCCGCCGCCCTCTCCGCATCCGCCGGGGATATAGTCATAGCGGCGGACACGCTGGTATTTCTGGACGGTAAGCCTCTGGGAAAGCCCCGGGACTCCCGGGACGCCGCGCGTATGCTCTCCGCCCTCTCCGGCAGGGAGCACCACGTTATAACGGGAATGGCCGTCATCTCCCAGGGCACGGAGCAGTCCTGCGCCGTATCCACCGCCGTGCGCTTTCTTCCGCTGACAGAGGCCCAGATCGACTGGTACGTCTCCACCGGGGAGCCTCTCGACAAGGCCGGGGCCTACGGCATACAGGGTCTGGGCGGGATGCTCATCGACAGCATAGACGGCGACTACTACAACGTGGTCGGCCTCCCGGTGGCGAGGCTCGCCGGGATGCTCTCCCGCGCCGGGTACGATGTCTTTTCAAAGGGTGAACAGATTTGAAGGATCTCATCTCCAAAAAGGGAATATATATCGCCGTGGCGGCGGTGGCCGTCGCCATAGCCGCCGCGCTCTCCGTGGCATTGTCCGGCGGGCACGCCGGATTTGCCGCCATGCTCTCCGAGCCCTTCTTCAAGCCCGTAAAGAGCGCCATGACGAGCCTCGCCGGATCTCTGGAGCACATCTACGGCTACATGTACCGCTATGACGAGCTGGAGGAGGAGAACGCGAGCCTGCGCTCCCGCATAGCGGAGCTTGAGCAGGAGTACCGCGAGTACACCGAGATAAGCGAGGAGAACGCCCGCCTACGCTCTCTTCTGGGCTTTGTGGAGCGCCATGAGGAGCTGAAGCTCGAGCCCGTGTCCGTCATTTCCTGGACCGCCAGCAACTTTTCCTCCTCCTTCACCATCTCCAAGGGCTCCTCCTCCGGGATAGAGCTCTACGACCCCATCATCACCGAGGACGGGTACCTGGTGGGCCAGGTGACATCCGTCACCGCCTCCTCCTGCACCGTCACCACCGTGGTGGACACCACCTCCCGTGTCGGCGCGCTCATATATGAGACCGGGGAGACGGGCGTGGCCTCCGGTGACTTTGAGCTCTTTCAGGACGGCACGCTCCGGCTCTCCTACATCGCGGAGTTGGAGGACGTGCTCATCGGCGACACCGTGGTCACCTCCGGCTCCGGCGGAGTTTTCCCCTCCGGGCTTGTGATTGGCAAGATAACAGGCATGTCCGTTGGCGCCTCGGGCCTTGACCCCTACGCCATAGTCGAGCCATCCGCCGACATCGACGACTGCGCTCACCTCTATGTCATAACGGACTTCGCCGTGAGCGAGTGAGGTGCCCGGATGATGAGAGAACGCAGCCGCGTCTTGATCAAGCTCCTCATTCTCGCGCCGTACCTTGCGGTGCTGTACATCCTCCAGTCCACCCTCCTGACCCACCTGCCCATATTCGGCACAACGCCCATGATAATGCCCCTCGCCGTGTGCGGCGTGGCGCTTTTTCTCGGCAGGGTCGACGGCGGCGTCACCGGGCTTTTCGCCGGGATGCTCATGGACCTCGCCTGCAATCAGGCGACGATACATTTCACCCTTGTCCTCACTCTCACCGGGCTTTTAGTGGGCATACTCTCCGACACGGTGCTGGTGCAGGGCTTCCCCTCCTACCTCCTCACCGCCGCGGCGGCACTGGCGGTGTGCTCCGCCTCCCAGGTATTTGCCCTGGCGGTGCTCCGGGGCGCGCCCATAGCGCTCCTGTCCGGCATAGCCGTCCGGCAGACGCTCTCCTCCCTCATATTCACCTTCCCCTTCTACTATATCTCCCGGTTCCTCTGCCGAGTGATGTGACACCCCGAAGGAGGCTTAAGCTATGGAAAAATACATCAAACCCTCCCGGGTCGCGCTGATGGCGCTGCTTATGGCGGCGATAATCGCGGTCTACGGGCTGACCCTATACCGCATACAGGCCATTGACACAAAGGCCATACTTGACGAAAGCGACCTCACCGCCACCACCTACACCGTCGCCGCCGCCCGGGGCTCGGTCCTCGACAGGAACGGCGAGCTTCTCGTCTCCGACAGGACGGTCTACGACGTGAGCATTTCCCGCTCCCAGCTTCTAAGCTCCGAGGACCCCAACGGCACCATATTAAAGCTCATCCGCGCCTGCGACCAGTACGGCGTCGAGTATAACGACTCCTTCCCCGTGACCATGACCGCGCCCTTTGAGTACTACGCCAACGCCACACAGACCCAGCAAAACTGGCTCAAGCGCTACTTTGACTTCTTCCCCAACGGCCTCCAGATAGAGGACCCGGAGAACCCCGACGTGTCCGCCACCGAGCTCACCAGCTGGATGCGCACCCACTACAAGATAGACTACACCGTCCCGGCGGAGGACGCCCGGCGGATAATGGGCGTCCGCTGGGAGCTGGAGATGCGCGCCATCATCAACACCGACGACTACGTCTTCGCCTCCGACATCCCGCCGGAGTTTTTGAGCTTCATATCCGAGCAGAACCTCTCCAGCGTCTCCATACTCACCCGCTCCGTGCGGGAGTACCACACCACCTACGCCGCCCACATCCTGGGCTACCTTGGCGCCATGGACAGGGAGGAGTACGATGAGAAATACAAGGACCTGGGCTACCCCTTCAACGCCACGATAGGCAAGACCGGGGTGGAGGCCGCCTTTGAGGAGTACCTCCACGGCACCGACGGCGTGGTCACCGTCTACACCGACCCCTCCGGCGCTGTAAACGACATGGAGGTCGTCACCGAGGCCAGGGCGGGCAGCAACGTCTATCTCTCCATCTCCCTCCCCTTGCAGAAATCCGCCGAGGACGCACTCAGGTACAGCATCGAGGAGATGAACCGCGCCCGCGTCCAGGAGGCCATGGAGAAGGCCGAGGAGGAAAACACCACCTATGAGGAGCCGGAGCTTGCCCGGGGCGGCGCAATAGTCGTCATGGATGTCAACACGGGCGAGGTCCTTGCCCTTGCCAGCTACCCCACCTTCAATATCGCCACCTTCCGGGCCGACTACAACGAGAACAACGCAAACCCCCTGTCGCCCCTTTTGAACCGGGCCACCCAGGGACTTTATAACCCCGGCTCCACCTTCAAGATGGTCACCGCCTTCGCCGCCCTCCGGGGCAACACCATCTCCCCCCAGGACACCATCTACGACGCAAGCCAGTTCACCAAATACCCGGACTACCAGCCCGTGTGCTGGGTCTACCCGGGAAGCCACGGCTCCATAAACGTGGTCCAGGCGCTGGAGAAGTCCTGCAACTACTTCTTCTACACCGTCGCCGACCGCATGGGCATCACCCGCATCGCGGAATCCGCCCGTCTCTTCGGCCTCGGCTCCCACACGGGCATTGAGATCGGCGACAAGGAGGGGGAGGTCGCCTCCATAGAGCTCAAGCGTGAGAAGCTGGGCGAGGGCTGGTGGGACGCGGACACACTGCTGGCCTGCATAGGCCAGGGTCTCAACCGCTTCACCCCCATCGAGCTTGCAAATTACGTCGCCACCATCGCCAACGGCGGCACCCACTACAACGCCACCATCCTCAAAAGCGTCGCGAGCTTTGACTACTCCAGCGTCTTTGTCCGGCAGAGGCCCTCGGTGGAGAGCGTCATTGACGACGAGGGGGGCTATATCCCCGTCCTCCAGCAGGGCATGAGGGCCGTGGCCCAGACGGGCACCGCCTCCTCCCAGCTCTCCGGCTACCAGGTCCCCGTGGCCGCCAAGACAGGTACCGTCCAGAACGACCGCTCCGCCATGAACGACGGCGTCTTCGTCTGCTACGCCCCCGCCGACAAGCCCGAGATTGCCATCGCCGTTGTGGTGGAAAAGGGCGGCTCCGGCGCGGCCCTCATCACCATCGCCAAGGACGTTCTGAACACATATTTCGCCGGGACCTCCAGCTATATTACCACCGTCCAGCCGGACAACTCACTTTTGAAATAAATTTTCCCAGAATGTTGCTGTTTGTCATAAATTTGAATTTTTTCCCGTCAAATATCCGAAAAATGAATAAGATTTCTTTATATTTCGCTTGCAAACCTGATAAGGCTCATATATAATCTTAATTGGGGGCATGTATGAGTAAAGCTGTTTTTATAACCTCCGGAAAGGGCGGCACGGGCAAGACCGCCTGCTGCGCCGCCATAGGCTCGTTTCTGGCAAGGTCCGGTCACAAGACCGTCCTTGTGGACTGCGACGCCGCGCTGAGAAACCTTGACCTCGCTCTCGGGCTCTCCGCCGGTGGGCTGTGGGACTTTATGGATGTTATCGAGGGCCGCGCGCAGCTTGCCGACGCCCTTGTTCCCCACCCGGGCATCGAGGGCCTGAATTACCTCTCCGCCCCGGCGGAGCTCCCCGGCCCCGGCTTTGCCGGAGCGTTTGCGGAGCTCATCGGCGCCATGAGGAACGATTTTGAATTTATACTTCTCGACTCCCCCGCCGGGATCGGCAGCGGCTTTCGCATGGCGGCTCCCGCCTGCGATATGGGCATTATCGTCGCCACCGGGGATTTGAGCAGCCTCCGGGACGGACAGCGCACCGCCCAGGATCTGCGCGCCCTTGGCGTCCCGGAGCTTCGGCTTCTGGTGAACCGCCTGTCCCGCCGGGCCTATCGCCGCATCCGCCGGAACGTGGACGAGGTCATTGACACCGTGGGTGCCCGGCTTATCGGCATAATCTCCGAGGATGAGAGCGTCATGGAGGCCGGGAACCGCCAGATCCCCCTCATCGACTATGGGGCCAGATGGGCCTGGGACCAGTTTTCCCGGGTCGCCCGGCGCGTCGCCGGGGAGAATGTCCCTCTCGGGCGCTTTTGAAAACGACAAACCATTTTATTTACATAGAAAGCTGGTGATGGAATGAATATCGCACTGATGGCACACGACAGGAAGAAGGAGCTTATGGTGCAGTTCTGCATCGCATACTGTGGGATACTTCAGACCCACTCCATTTGCGCGACCAACACTACCGGACGACTGGTCAAGGATGCCACGGGGCTGCCCATCGACCTGTATCTGTCCTGCGACCAGGGCGGGGACCAGCAGATGGCGGCGCGTCTTGCTTACAACGAGCTTGACCTCGTGCTGTTCTTTTCCGACCCCACCGACCCCAAGGGCATAGCCTCCGTCAACAAGATAGGACGCCTCTGCGACCAGCAGAACGTCCCCTTCGCCACCAACGTCGCCACCGCCGAGGTCCTGATACGCGGCCTCAAGGACGGTATGCTCGACTGGCGCGACATCGTAAACCCCAAGAGATAAGCAGTATCACAATATATCCCCGCCCGGGCGTCCGGCGCGGGGCAATACCGCAACCCCCGCTCACCTGGCGGGGGCTTTGCTTGCGGACATAAGCTTCAAGGAGAAAGATAAATGGAAAAGATAACACCGCGAACCCTGTCGGGGTTTATGGAGCTCCTGCCGGAGAAGCAGGCCCTCATGGACCGGATAACCGACACCATACGGCGGGTATACTCCCTCTACGGCTTCACTCCCCTCGACACCCCCCTCATAGAGAGCTCCGAGGTGCTTCTGGCGAAGGGCGGCGGGGAGACCGAGAAGCAGATCTACCGCTTCACGAAGGGCGACTCCGACCTCTCGCTGCGCTTTGACCTGACGGTGCCCCTGGCAAAATACGTCGCCATGAACTACTCAAAGCTCGCCTTCCCCTTCCGCCGCTACCAGATAGGCAAGGTCTACCGGGGTGAGCGGGCCCAGAGGGGCAGATTCCGGGAATTTTATCAGGCGGACATCGACATCATCGGCGACGGCTCCCTCGACATAATGAACGAGGCCGAGATCCCGTCCATAATCTACCGCCTGTTCACCCAGCTTGGCATAAGCCGCTTTGTCATCCGCGTAAATAACCGCAGGCTCCTCACCGGGTTTTATGAGATGCTCGGCCTATCCGATAAATCCGGTGGCATAATGCGCACGGTGGACAAGCTGGAGAAGATCGGTCCCGGCAGGGTCCGCTCACTTTTGACCGACGAGCTCGGCCTTGACCCCGAAAAGGCCGGGGAGATACTTGACTTCATCTCCATATCCGGCTCAAACTCATCCGTCCTCGCCGCGCTGGAGGCGTACCGCGGGCGCAGCGCCGCCTTTGACGCCGGACTTTCGGAGCTGGCCGCCGTGGCGGGCCATCTCTCCGCCTTCGGCGTTCCGGAGGAGAATTTCGCCCTTGACCTCACCATCGCCCGTGGCCTTGACTACTACACCGGGACAGTGTATGAGACAAAGCTCCTCGACCACCCGGAGGTCGGCTCCGTCTGCTCCGGCGGAAGATATGACGACCTCGCGGGCTTCTACACCGACAAAAAGCTTCCGGGTGTGGGCATCTCCATCGGCCTTACGCGGCTCTTCTTCGTCCTTGACGACATGGGCCTTCTCTCCGAGGACCTCCCCACCGCCCCGGCTGACGTGCTCATACTCCCCATGATCGACGACATGTCCCCCGCCGTGGAGCTGGCGACTCTCCTGCGCTCCCGGGGTATCCGCGCCCAGCTGTACTCCGAGCCCAAAAAATTCAAGGCGCGCATGGCCTACGCCAACAGGCTCCGCGTCCCCTTCGCCGCCATAATCGGCGAGGACGAGGCATCCCGGGGGCTTGTGGGCCTCAAGGACATGGCCTCCGGCGCCCAGGAGGCCCTTTCACCTGCCGAGTGCGCCGACAGGGTCCTCTCCGCGCTGGAGCGCTGCCGGGACATACGTCCCGTAAAGGGCTGAGCCATGTCCGGCAGGCATTTTTTCCTCATCCTGTTCATCCTCGCCCTGGCTGTCCTCGCCGTGGGACTTGTGCTCTGCCGGCCCATGGAGGCCGACAGCTACGCCCCCGGCGGCTTTTCCATGGAAGCGGTGGACGGCGCCTACGTCTGGGCATATGAGGAGCAGGGCGACGGAGTCCCCGTGACTGTCCTCTCACTGGAGGGCGGTCAGGAGCTTAAGGATATTCTGAGCCGCTTTGACGGCAGGGGCTTCGGGCGCACCCCCGCCTCCCTCTTCTCTGACGAGGCCCCCTCCTCCTTTGTGGGCGACAGGTGCTGGGGCGTCACCCTCCGGTGCTCAGTCTCCGGCGCGTCCCTCACCTTCACCTTCCGCGGGGGCGCCCTCACCATCTCCGGCGGGGAGCAACCCGCCACCGTCCTCACCCAGAACAAGAGCACCTGGGCGTCATCCATATACGACTACATTCTCTCCCTCTACCCGGAACCGGATCCGGAGCCCGACCCCGAGACGCCGGAGGAGGCGGAGTAATAAGCTTTTCCCCTTCAAAATAAACACATATAATTTGGAGTGAAATGAAATGACCCAATCACGCACCCACACCTGCGGCGAGCTTCGCCTTGAGGACGCCGGAAAGGACGTCCGCCTTGTCGGCTGGCTTGAAAACCTCCGCCTTGTGAGCTCAAGCCTCGCGTTTCTTGTCCTCCGGGACTTCTACGGCACAACTCAGGTCGTAATCGAGGACGAGGGCCTTCTCGCCCAGGTCCGCGCCATAAACAAGGAGTCCACCATCGCGGTGAACGGCACAGTCCGGGAGCGCAGCAGCAAGAACCCCAATCTCCCCACCGGCGACATCGAGGTCGTCCCGGCGTCCATCGAGCTTCTTGGCCGCTGCCGCTATAATGAGCTGCCCTTCCAGATAAACCACTCTAAGGAGGCGGACGAGTCCATTCGCCTCAAGTACAGATACCTCGACCTGAGAAACCCCGATGTCAAGCGCAATATCGTCCTGCGCTCCAAGGTCGTCGCGGACCTGCGCTCCGCCATGATCAACGAGGGCTTTCTCGAGATAGCCACCCCCATCCTCACCGCCTCCAGCCCCGAGGGCGCCCGTGACTACCTCGTCCCCTCCCGCAAGCATCCGGGGAAGTTCTACGCCCTTCCCCAGGCGCCCCAGCAGTTCAAGCAGCTCCTCATGACCGCGGGCTTTGACAGGTACTTCCAGATCGCCCCCTGCTTCCGGGACGAGGACGCCCGGGGCGACCGCTCCCCCGGCGAGTTCTACCAGCTGGATATGGAGATGGCCTTTGCCGACCAGGAGGACGTCCTCGGCGTCCTGGAGCGGGTGCTGGTGCCCATATTTGAAAAATACGGCAAGTACAACCGCGTCTCCCAGGCCCCCTTCCGCCGCATCAAATACAATGACGCCCTTGAAAAATACGGCACCGACAAGCCGGACCTGCGCATAGACCTTGAGATCACCGACGTAACGAAGCTCCTCTCCGGCATCGGCTTCGGCCCCTTCGAGGGCCAGACCGTGAAGGCCATAGTCGTCACCGACTTCACCGCCACCCGCAAGCAGATAGACAAGCTCTGCGCCGACACCGAGGTCCAGGCCGGGCGCAAGCCCTTCTGGTTCAGATATGACGAGAACGGGCAAATCGTGGGCGGCATCGCCAAATTCGTGGAGCCCGTGAAGGAGCAGGTCATTGAAGCTCTCGGCCTGAAGCCCGGGTGCTTCGTGGGCCTCGCCGCCGGGAAGCTCAGCGCCGCCCAGAAGACCGCCGGGGTCATGCGCGTAAAGCTGGGCGCCCTCTGCCCCGGTCATATGGATAAGGAGCAGTACGCCTTCTGCTGGATAGTTGACTTCCCCATGTACGAGATAGGTGAGGAGTCCGGGGAGCTGGAGTTCTGCCACAACCCCTTCTCCATGCCCAACGGCGGGCTGGAGGCCCTCCGCCGGGCCGCCGCCGGGGAGCTGGACTCCCTGACCATCACCGCCTTCCAGTATGACCTCGTAATAAACGGCTATGAGTCCGCCTCCGGCGCGGTGCGCAACCACGACCCGGAGATAATGATCGAGGCGTTCAAGCTGGTTCGCCTCGGGGAGGAGGACGTGAAGGCCAAATTCCCCGCCATGTACAACGCCTTCTGCTACGGCGCGCCTCCCCACGCCGGAGCCGCCCCGGGAGTTGACAGAATAATGATGCTCCTCACCGGCGAGGAGCTTATCCGTGAGGTCATAGCCTTCCCCATGAACAAGTCCGCCCAGGACGTGATGATGGGCGCCCCCGGCGAGGTCACGGAAAAGCAGCTCCGGGAGCTGAGCATATCCGTCACAGCCAGGGAAGAGTAAAACAATCAGATAACCGTGGCGGATACCCTCCGGTATCCGCCGCTGTCGTGAAAGGCATATTTGAGGTGGGATGATGATCTCATTACAGAGTTATTTGGCCGACCCCTGTGGAACGGCAAGTATTCCATATTGGAAGTGTAAGAGCGTCACCCCGCCGCCAAACATGATGATCGTCCATCAAAGGCAGATGACTGACGCGCTGCTCTCCGGCTATGACGATGAGCCGTACTTTCGTCTACTGCACGACATGAAAAACATAAGGCCAATGGCCGTCGAGGGCGCCGAAATAGTCCCGGGCGGAGATATGGTGCATGAATTCGTCCGGCTTATCAACGGCAGCTACACCGATTTGAGCGTCACCGCCGGGCAAATTGAGAGCTTGCGGCATACGCCCGTCTACTGCCCGGACCTGTGGGTCTTGCTGAGGGACAGTGACACACAGGCTTTTCTCGCCGGAGGCATAGCCGATTATGATAGGCAGATCGGCGAGCTCATTTTGGAGTGGATACAGGTCCTCCCGCCATACCGTGGGCGCGGCTACGGTCAATTTATAGTGAATACGTTGCTTTATAAAATGAAGGACACTGCAAAATTCGCAACAGTCTCGGGAAAAATCAACGCTCCCTCTAACCCCGAACGCCTATATAGAAGGTGTGGCTTTGCCGGAACCGATGTCTGGCATATCCTCACCAAAAAATGAACATTCACATTGACGCTTAATCTTGCGCACTGGCGAAAAATCTGTTATAGTAGGTAAAAATAACCTTTTTGGAGGCACAAATGGCAAAAAAGCTCCGGCCCACGGCCTTCACGTTCTATACTGACTCCCTGCCCCAGGAGGACAGGGAGAAGCTTACGTCCTTTATAAGGGTGCTGGACCGCCATCTGCGCATAGCCCGGGAGGCGAAGGTCGGCATCACCCGGGACTTTGAAAACGCCATACTCTGGTACTCAAAAAACGGCGTGCCCCTGGACGCGGCCTTAGAGCGCCTCGCCCCCGCAAAGCTCGGGGGCTTCTACTCCCGCCCCGCCGACGACTGGTACCCCCTGGACGCGGCGGCGAAGGTCTACCCGCTCTCCATGAGCCACAAGCAGATGGCTGTGTTCCGCCTCTCGGCCTACTTGGACTCCGACATTGTCCCGGAGCTTTTGCAGATGGCCCTGACCTTCACCATAAAGCGCTTCCCCTTCTTTGCCACCACCATAAAGAACGGCGTTTTCTGGCACTACATCGACGCGGCGAAGCGCCGCTTCCCCGTGGAGCCGGAGTCCACCGTCCCCTGCGCCGACATAAACGTGTCCATGACGGGCTCCAAGTCCTTCCGGGTGCTCTATTTCAAAAACCGCGTGAGCTGTGAGTTCTTCCACATCCTCACCGACGGCACCGGGGGCATGGTGTTTTTAAAGTCCCTGACGGCGGAATACCTCCGCCTTCTCGGCTCCGATGTCCCCGCCGAAAACGGCGTTCTCGACATTGACGAGCTCCCCGACGCCGCGGAGTCCACCGACGACTTCTCAAAGTACGTCTCCGGTAAAAAGACCTCCGGCTTTGTGGACAAGCCCGCCCTCCAGATGGGGGGCAAGCTCTCCGCCGTGAAGCCCTGTCAGGTGATCCACTTTGACATGGACGCCGCCGCCCTCCACGACGCCGCCAGATCCCGTGGCGCCTCGGTCACTGCCCTTGTGGCGGCTATGATGTTCATCGCCTGCAAGGCCGCCACCGACAAGCAGCACGGCACCTTCCACATACAGCTGCCCGTCAATATGCGAAGGTACTATGAGTCCAGGACCCTGCGCAACTTCTCCCTCTACGCCAACATCCGCATGAGCATTGAGGACATAACCACCGTTGACGGGATACTGCCGGAGGTCTCCCGGCAGATAAAGGAGGGCATCGGGGACGAGAAGATGCAGGAGATGATGAACGCCGCCGTGAAGCTCGTGCGCTCCGTGAGGCTTGTGCCGCTTTTCATAAAGTGCCCCGTGGCACGGCTCATCTACGGCTTTCTCGGCGACCGGGCCTTCACCACCACCCTCTCCAACCTCGGCGTGGTGGAGGTGCCCGGGGAGATGGGCGAACACATAAGGAAGATGGACTTTGTCCTCGGCACCGTCGCTCTGGCCCGAGCGGCCTGCTCCATGGTGACGGTGAACGGCGTGGCTACGCTGTCGGTGGCAAAGCTCACCACGGACCCGTCCTTTGAGGAGCGCCTTTACGCTCTTTTGAAGGAGACCGGGCTTAATATCAGGGTCTCGGGGAGTGAGTTATATGGATTTTGAGATTATTTACCCCAAAATAAAGCGCCACTCCATAGCGATGCTGTATGTCAGGTACATCTTCGGGCTCATTTTCCTGGCGGCATCGGTTATATGCGTTGTGGTGAACATCATCCTCGGCGGCGTGGCCTGGAGCGTCATAGCCATGTGGGGAATGCTCATGGTGTGGACTCTGGTGCTCAAGGCCCCGCTGGTGGAGCGCAACCTCATAAGCCAGGGCGTGAAGCTGGCGGTGATGACGGGAATACTGCTGGTGCTGATCGACAGGCTCATCTACCCCGGCTGGGCGAGCTTTGTGGTGCCGATAGTCAGCTACGCCGCGCTTATCGTTCTGGCGATACTCTTTTTTGTCAACGTCTCAAAGCAGCGCCACAACGTCATGCCCCTTGTCATACTGACTGTCCTTGTCATTGTGGGCTCCGCCATTGCCCTCTTCGTCTTTTCGGAGCGCAGCTGGCCCATGATAGTTCTCGCCGTCACCTCCGCGGTGCTCCTTATCGCCACGATTTTCACCCTGAAAAGCCGCCTTTTCTCGGAAATAGTGAAGCGTTTTCACATAAAATAGCCCCCTTCTAAGGGACCGGGAACAAAAAAGAATGGCCTGTTCTCCATAGAGAAGACAGGCCATTCTTTTTTACGATTCGCTTGTCGGTTGAGTCCGTTAAAGCACACAGTTATTGAAATAACGCGCCGTGTAATATATGATTTGTTTATCGGCCGATACAAAATACATAAATATCGGAGGGATCCGCCATGAATATGGACATCGGAGGCGCAATCAAAAGGCTGAGAACGGACAGGGGCATAACGCAGGAGGAGATCGGTGAATATTTGGGCATCTCATTTCAGGCAGTCAGCAAGTGGGAGACGGGAACGACCATGCCGGATGTCACCCTGCTGCCGAAAATCGCGGCATTTTTCGGCGTCCGGATCGACGATTTATTCTCCGTCGACCACGAGGACGAGCTGAAGCGCGTCGAGGAGAGCCTGTCACACAGATTGTCTGAACGAAGCCGCCTCTACTCAAAACGGATACTGGACGCCTCTTTGCAGGACGACCCGGACAACATCCGCGCTCTGAAGCTGTATGCCCGCTTAAACCTGTCCGGGGCAAATGACGATTTACTGGAAGCCGGAAGGATGCTGGAGAGGGCGATGAAGCGCTCCCCGCTGGATGAGGAGATTTTTGAGCTGTATTTTCAGGTGCGCGGAGGTGGCGTCTATAAGGCCCGCAGTGACGACGACTGGTTTATTCGTGTATGTGAGCCCTATGCTGAAAAATACCCCCAAAATCTCGGACTTATGGCCCATCTCATTGAAGCGATGATCCGCCAGCGGTACTTCGAGAAGGCGGAGGAGTATATTCGCCTGATGCAGCCTGACAGCGGGAGGGAGTATCTGCGCAAGGTCTATCTCGGCGACCTTGCTCTGGCAAAGGGAGATGCCGATCGGGCAAAGGCGATTTGGAACACCGTATCCGAGGACGACAGCATGGGACAGTATGAAGCTGGGGAGAGGTTCAACCGGCTCAATGAGTATGACCGGGCGATAAGGTGCTTTCAGAACGCGTTTCAGTCAGCCGCTCCGCCCAGACCCCTCGACCCCGTCTTTTCTCTCGCCTTTCTTTACACAAAGCTGGGAAGAAACGCCGAGGCGGTCCGGGCGTGGCAGCTAATCATAAGCACCCTGGCATCGGATCATAACGACTATGACAGTGAAACCGTAGAATGGGCACATAGAGAAATACGAAAATTACAGGGCAAATGAGGCGTTTCCCGCCGCTTCACACCATTGTCCCCCGCCAGGTGCAGATCACCTTGAGGAGTGGGGCGGCTGGCGCCAGATGCCGATGGGCACTCCGGTGTAGGTCCCGTCGGAGAGGTAGATGTCGCAATTTATGTACTGCTCGTAATAAACCCACTTGTCCCAATAGGGGTCGTTCTCGTAGTACTCCGCGCCCTTGTGGAGACTCAGATAGATGGGGCTCTGGTTGTTTCTCGCCATGGTCTCCATGAAGTGCAGCAGCTCATGGACCACCGCCGCCGCGGGCCATGCCCGCTCCTCGTCAAACACCCACATGGCGTAATCCGTGTCCCGGCACCTTATCATGGTGTAGCCTGTCCCCTGGGAGAAGGGCACGCCGCCAAGTCCGAGGTATGTGACCTCAAGGTCAAGGTCCACAAAGAAGGTGACGTGGTCGTAGTAGTCCAGATCCACCGTGGACGGCAGGAATTTTTCCGCGCCCGTGGGGCTTAGCCAGTAGCCGTTGCCCTCGGAGTATACAAGGTCGTTGAAGGTTACGGGCGTGTCTATAACTATGTAGTCCATTTTTGCGCCTATGACGCCGTCGCTCAAGGTCTTGAGGTCATCCCTGAAACGGGCCGCGAGGTCAATATACATATCGACCTCCTCATCCGTCATGGTGGTGGTGTCGTCCACTCTCTCGCCTGTGGACTTGGTGTAGTGGATGTCGGCGTTGCGGCATATGACGGCAAGGAGACGCCACTCCACGTCCTTGGCGAAGGTGCGGTAGAGGAAGGTGACTATCTGCCCGCGGGTGCAGGTGCTTCTGGGGGAGAAGGTGGTCTTGGTGGTGCCCTCGGTTATGGCGCTCATGAAGGCCCAGTTCACCGCGTCCCAGTTGGAGCTGTTCCTGGATACGTCGGTGAAGGGACAGGTGCCCTGTATCCGGTGCTCCCCTGTGGCGCGAAAGAGGAATGTCACTATCTGCGCCCTGGTGCAGGGCGAGCCGGGCTCGAAGGTGGTCTTTGAGGTCCCGTCGGCGATGCCCTTCTCATGGGCCCAGAGGACGGCCTTGTAGTAGTACTTCCCCGGGGTCACGTCGGTGAAGGGGGAGACTTTTGTGTCGGGCTCGGGGCTTCCCATGGCCCTCCACAAAAATGTCACCGCCTCGCTGCGCTTGCAGGTCTTACCGGGTGAGAATGTGGTATCTGAGGTGCCCTCGGTTATCCCCTGCTCCACCGCCCATTTGACGCTCTCATAGTAAAAGGCGCTCTCGCTTACGTCGGAAAAGCGTATCTCCCTCCCTGACGCCTGTGCGGAGACGGGAACAAGTGCAATGATGATTACAAGTGCCAGGGAAAAAGCAGCTATTCTTTTTTTCATGTCGTTTCCTCCTCAGTTTTTAAGGTAACGGGAGTCGACCACGCGCGGGTCCGGCTTCCGTCTCCTTATATAAAAATGTAAGGTGAATCGCTTGTGCGCAGACTGAATATGCTCTCAAGCTCCCCGATGACCTGCGCCATCGGCAGCTCCAACGGCCTACGGTGGGATAGAAGCGCCGTCCCCGCCTTAAGGTGACGGAGCGTCACTATGAGCTCCCGCAGAAGCCCCGCGTTGTAGCCACGGCGGCCCTTTATCCCGCCGGCGTAGACTGCGTCGCCCAGAAAGGCGTACCCCTCCCAGGACAGCCCCAGACACCCCCTGGCGTGGCTTGACGGGAGGGGGAAGACCCGAAGTCCCGGGACGGGCTCCAAGGGGGCCGTGACTACGGCGCCCAGGCCCAGCTTTTTGGCGGTGAAGGCCCCGGCGTAGACCTCCTCAAGCTCCACTCGGCTGAGATTTCCGCAGTGGTCCGGGTGGAAGTGGGAGATAACCGCCCTCTTTTTCCCCGGAAGCGCCCTTATGTGCTCCGCGGCATCGGGCGCCGCGCCCAGATCAAAAAGCCACGTCTCCCCCTCAAGGCGCAGTATACCCACGTCCGCGGAAAGCGGATCCTCCGACGACGGGAGATATGACAGCGGCCCGGAAATCACACGCTCTCTCATGCCCTCACCCTTTGAACGCAGACCTTCCGCCCGGAGGCTTCTCCGGGCGGATATTTGTCACTGGACCTCGGCTATGACCTCCACCTCCACCAAAACTCCCTTGGGGAGGTCCTTCACCGCGACGCAGCTGCGGGCGGGTTTGGATGTGAAGTATTTGGCGTATACGCCGTTAAATGCGGCAAAGTCGCCTATGTCGGCTAAAAAGCAGGTGGTCTTGACGGCCATCGTGAAGTCGGAGCCCGCGGCTCTCAGGACCTCGCCCAGGTTGCGCATGACCTGCTCGGTCTGGGCCTCGATGCCCACGGCCTCCACGTTCCCCGTGGCGGGGTCGATGGGGATCTGCCCGGAGGTGAAAACCAACCCTCCGGTGACGACGGCCTGAGAATAGGGGCCGATGGCGGCGGGTGCGGAGTCGGTATGTACGGTTTTTGTCATGATGGCTCTCCTTTCATTCTTCTAACCCCGGCGGGCCGGGGGGATTTACTCGTTGATGAGCTTGAAGCCGTGGTCCTTGAGTGAGCTCCTTATGGCGCGGATGTGGTCGTGGTTGCGGGTCTCCAGCTCCAGTCGGAGGTAGACGCCGTTGATGTCGGAGCCCTCGTTGGCGTGCTCGTAGTGTACGGAGACCACATTTCCGCCCTCCCGGGCGATGCACCCGGCGACCTTCTCCAGCTGGCCCGGCTTGTCGACGAGCTCTATGGTGAGCTGGCAGCGGCGGCCTGACATGAGAAGGCCGCGGTCGATGACCCGGGAGAGGATGGTCACGTCCACATTGCCTCCGGAGAGGAGGCAGACGGTCTTTTTGTCCTTAATGGGGACCTTGTTGAACATGGCTGCTGCAACGGAGATGGCGCCCGCGCCCTCGGTGACGAGCTTCTGCTGCTCCATGAGCGCAAGTATCGCGGCGGCGATCTCGTCATCGGTGACTGTGACCACGTCGTCCACATATTTGCTCGTCAGGGCGAAGGTGTTATCCCCGGGGGTCTTGACGGCGATGCCGTCGGCGATCGTGGAGACGGTGGGCAGGTGTACTATCTCCTTTTGGTGGATGGAATTGACCATGCTGGGGGCGCCCGCGGCCTGTACGCCGTAGACCTTTACGTCGGGATTAAGGGCCTTCACCGCGAAGGCTATGCCGGATATTAGCCCGCCGCCGCCCACGGGGACGATAACCGCGTCCAGATCCGGGAGCTGCTCCATGAGCTCAAGGCCGATGGTGCCCTGTCCCTCAATGACAAGCTCGTCGTCAAAGGGGTGGATGAAGGTGTAGCCCCGCTCGTCGCGAAGCTGAAGGGCCCGCTCATAGGCGTCGTCGTAAACGCCCTCCACCAGCACCACCTCCGCGCCGTAGCGCTTAGTGGCCTCCACCTTGGAGATTGGCGCGCCGTCGGGCAGGCAGATGACGGCGTGTATCCCGGCCTTCTGGGCGGCCAGGGCCACGCCCTGGGCGTGGTTTCCGGCCGAGCAGGCGATGACGCCCCGGGCCTTCTCCTCATCGGAGAGCTGGCTTATCTTGTAGTAGGCGCCCCGGACCTTGAATGAGCCGGTTATCTGGAGGTTTTCGGTCTTGAGATACACCTGGGACTCCGGATTTAAGCGGGGGGCGTATATCACATCCGTGTCGCGGATCACCTCTCTGAGGACGTAGCGGGCGTGGTAGATCTTATCTAATGTAATCACTTTATTCTGAAGCCTCCATTTGCGAAGATAGTAGTGAGTCAGTAAACTGCTCCGCGGCCCTCGGGCTCATGCCGCCCCGGCGGAGTGCGAAGGCGCAGGCCCGGGTCTCCAGGTCCGGGGTGTCCGGTATGCCCTTCTTTTCGGCGAGCTCCCGGACGATGCGAAGGTAGAGGGCCCGGGAGGGCTTTGTGAAGAGAATGGTAAGTCCGAAGCGGTCGGATAGGGCGACGGTGTCCTGTATGGTATCATTTATGTGTACGTCGTCCCCGTCCCTGTCGGAGAAGGACTCCTTCACCAGGTGGCGCCTGTTGGAGGTGGCGTAAATCACGGTGTTCGGTGCCTTCACGCTGACAGAGCCCTCCAAAATCGCCTTCATGGCGGAGAAGCTGTCGTCGTTTTTCTCAAAGGAGAGGTCGTCGATGAAGAGGATAAACTTGAGCGGGTTGTCTCTGAGGCGCTCCATTATCGTCGGGATGCTGCGAAGCTCCCGCTTTCCCAGCTCAATAAGGCGCAGTCCCTCCGGGGCGAGGAGGTTCGTCACGGCCTTGACCGTGCTTGATTTGCCCGTCCCGGCGTCGCCGATGAGCAGAACGTTTGCCGCGGGCAGGCCCCGGAGAAGGGCGCGGGTGTTGTCGATAAGCGCTCCCCGCTCCCGCTCATAGCCCACAAGGTCCTCTGTCCTTGTCCCGTCCGGCGAGCGGACGGGGACTATCTCGCCGTTTTCGACCCTGAACATGGTGTGGCGGGCGAATATGCCGTAGCCCGTGGTGGCGACCCGGGACAGCCGGGCCTCAAACTCCTTTTTAAAGTCTATTCTCTCGGACTCAAAGCCGGGCAGGTACCCCTCGAAGCCGATAAGGGACTTAAAGCCCCTGTCGGTGAGGTCGGAGATCTCCTGAAATACTCCCAGCTCCCCCTCAACGCACTCTTGCAGGGGCTTGGGTATTGGCTCTCCCCGGGCACGGAGGACGACATACTGGTTCTCGTCCTCGGCGGCGGCGTCAAGAAGGTAGCGGCTCAGGTTCCAGCCCTGCTTATACAGAGCGTCCACAAAGTCGGCGTACTTCTCCACCCTCTCGGACTCGTCCCCCTCGCACTCAAAAAACGCCCGGAGGGCCCGGAGCACAGGGCCGTTTTTCACACCGCGGAACACGACTATTGACGCCAGCCTCGCCGCGGCGACAGGTAAACTTTCCAGCATATCAAAGCCTCTCCATGACGGCGTCCGTCATTTCCCGGGTGCCCAGCGTCCCGGCGCCGGAGGCGCCGGCGATGTCCGCCGTGCGAAGCCCGTCGTCCAGCGCCCGGTCCACCGCCCGCTCGATGGCGTCGGCCTCCCGGGTAAGCCCGAAGGAGTAGCGCAGCATCATCGCGGCGGAGAGGATGGTGGCGATGGGGTTTGCGATCCCCCGCCCGGCTATGTCCGGGGCGGAGCCGTGGATTGGCTCGTACATCCCCCGGGTGCCCTCCCCCAGGCTCGCCGAGGGGAGCATACCGATGGAGCCCGTGATCTGGCTTGCCTCGTCGGAGAGGATGTCGCCGAACATATTGCTGGTGACTATGACATCAAACTGCGCCGGGTCCCGGACAAGCTGCATGGCGGCGTTGTCCACCAGCACATCCCGAAGCTCCACATCCGGGTAGAGGGCGTCGCGGACCTCGTGGACGGTCCTGCGCCAGAGGCGGCTCGTCTCCAGCACATTGGCCTTGTCAACGGAGCCCACCCTTCCCCGGCGCTTTCTCGCCGTCTCAAAGGCGACCCTTGCTATCCGCTCGATCTCAAAGCGGGAGTAGCACTCGGTGTCGTAAGCCTCCTCGCCGTACTTTCCCTCCCGGTAGCCCCGGTCGCCGAAGTAGATGCCCCCGGTGAGCTCCCGGACTATCATTATGTCAAAGCCGTCCCGGACCAGGTCGGGCCGCAGGGGGCAGTCGCCGGAGAGGGCCGGGTAGAGCCTAGCAGGGCGAAGATTTGTAAAGAGCCCCAGGGCGGCGCGGATGCCCAGGAGCGCCTTCTCCGGCCTTAAATTTCCGGGGAGGGTGTCCCACCTGGGTCCGCCGACAGCGCCGAGAAGTACCGAGTCGGAGGCCAAGCACCCGTCCACAGTCTCCTGCGGCAGGGGGACGCCCACGGCGTCGATGGCGGCGCCGCCGATGAGATAGGGGGTAAAATTGAATGTGTGGCCGTACTTTTCTCCCACGGCCTCAAGGACGCGCACGGCGCTGTCAACGATCTCCGGGCCGATGCCGTCGCCGCGGAGAAGCGCAATATTGTAAATCATTGAAAAGCTCCTTTTTTAAAAGGCCGAAAGGCCAAGTAAAGGTCCCCGAAGGGGACCGGGGAAACCCGCCGTCAGGCGGGGCAAGTCCACCGAAGGTGGACGGGGATATTCCGCCCGAAGGGCGGAGGGATAGGTCCCTAAAAGGGACCGGGGACCCGCCGACAGGCGGGGATATTCCACCCGAAGGGCGGAAGGTGAGGTCCCCGAAGGGGACCGAAAGCCGCCGTCAGGCGGGGTAAGTCCACCGAAGGTGGACGGGGGCCGTCTGAAAAGACGGGTTTTTCCGCCCGGAGGGCGGAGCGTTTTGTCCACCTTGGGAGGTGGACGGGAGATGTTCGTTTTCTCTCTTTTGACCCGTCAAAAGAGAGAAAAGAACCAAAAGAGAGAAAACCGGGTCAAGGGGGATTTCGATTTTGCCGTCAAGCGGCACTTCCGCCGCTGCGCGGCTCCCTTTGCCCCCTTGACAATCCCCTTTTAAAAACGACACAAAGGGGGTTTGCGAACCCCCTTTGGATTTCCCCGGGGACCCGCATCGCGACATTATTCTTCTATTATACCTGAGTAGGTGAAGCGGAGGGCAAAGACTGAACATTCAGCGTTGTCACGATAGTCAAGCTCCCGCGCCCGCATATCGAGACTTACCGTTGCACCAATCGCCGCGCGGTCCTTAATCGAATTGTCTCAGCGTTTTCTACCGCTGCCGCTCACTGGCCTATTGACATACGTTCAGCCTTCATCCCACCCCGCGCGGGGCGGAGTAGAACTACAGCCTGTCGTCCACAAACAATGGAGCGGCAGCGGGGATGGCGCTGAAGTCAATTCGACAAAGCGCCGCGCGGAATTTGGGGCGACAAATCCCCCGACAACCGCCGCGGCAGCCGTCCCGCCGTGAAAAGCGTAAACCCCGGTTTGCGAATACGGTTCTTTAGTCTCGCCACCCCGCGCGGTAACTCACTTTTCGGTCAACAAGCGCAGCCGCGCGGGGCTGAGTAGAACTACAACTTTCGTCCACAACCGAAGGAGCGGCAGCGGGGATGGTACTGAAGTCAATTCGACAAAGCACCGCGCAGAATTCGGGGCAAAAAAGCCCCCGATAACCGCCGCGAAAGCCGTCCCGCCGTAAAAAGCGTAAACCCCGGTTTGCGAATACGGCTCTTTAGTCTCGCCCCCCTCGCGGTAACTCACTTTTCGGTCAACAAGCGCAGCCGCGCGGGGTAGAGTAGAACCACAGACTACCGTTACCAAACAACGGAGCGGCAGCGGGGATGGTGCTGAAGTCAATTCGACAAAGCACCGCGCGGGAATCGGAGAGGCAAAGCCCCCGACA
>CANRIU010000013.1 GCA_947630755.1 uncultured Oscillospiraceae bacterium
GAGGTGGACGCCACCCACTCGCCCATGTTCCACCAGGTGGAGGGCATGGTCATAGATAAGGGCGTCACCATGGCGGACCTGAAGGGGACGCTCAACACCGTGGTGAAGGGCCTCTACGGCGAGAACACAAAGACCCGCTTCCGTCCCCACCACTTCCCCTTCACTGAGCCCTCCTGCGAGATGGACGTCCAGTGCCACAAGTGCGGCGGCGCGGGCTGCCCCACCTGCAAGGGCGAGGGCTGGATAGAGCTCCTTGGCGCCGGGATGATCCACCCCCACGTTCTGGAGATGGCCGGCATCGACCCGGAGGTCTGGTCCGGCTGGGCCTTCGGCTTCGGCCTGGAGAGGCTGGCCATGCGCAGGTTCAGGATCGACGACCTGCGGCTCATATTTGAAAATGATGTCCGCTTTTTGGAGCAGTTTTAAGGAGGTGTTCACATGAATTTAAGCAGAAAATGGCTAAGAGAGTTCGTTCCCGTGGATGTCTCCGACCGGGAATTTGCCGAGGCGATGACACTCTCCGGCTCCAAGGTGGAGACCACCGAGGACCTGGGCGCCCAGATCTCAAACGTCGTGGTGGGCAGAATAGTCGGGATGGAGAAGCACCCAAACTCCGACCACATGTGGGTCTGCCAGCTCGACGTTGGGAAGGACGAGCCCGTCCAGATAGTTACAGGCGCCTGGAACGTCCACGAGGGCGACATGGTGCCCGTGGCTCTCCACAGATCCACCCTCCCCGGCGGGAAGAAAATCGAAAAGGGCAACCTCAGAGGCGTTAAGTCCAACGGTATGCTCTGCTCCTTAAAGGAGCTGGGCCTTGACGAGCGCGACTTCCCCTACGCCCGCGTCACCGCCGCCGCCCTTTTGAATGACTACCACCCCATAGACCCGGAAAAGCCCTCCATCCCCGCCGACATAAAGCCTGGCGACAAAATTTACGGCCCCGTAGTGGCGGCGGAGGTATGGGAGTGCATGCCCCTTAGCGACGGAAGCTACCACACCTGCATGAACATTGGGGAGAAGGGCACAGTCTGCCCCGATATTCGCTGTGACAACGTCCATGTGGGCGACATGGTGGCCTATAATGAAAAGACGGACACCGTCTGCACCCTCTCCGACCTCCGCGCCGAGCAGCGGGAGTTCCCCCACTGCATCGAGGACGGCATCTTCGTCCTCCGGGAGGAGGGGATAAAGCCCGGCGACGACATAAAGCCCGTCATCAACGCCGACGACAGCGTTGTGGAGTTTGAGATAACCCCCAACCGCCCGGACTGCCTCTCCGTCATCGGCCTTGCCCGGGAGGCTGCCGCCACATTTGATAAACCCCTGACCCTCCACACCCCCTGCGTTCATGGCGGCGGTCCCGGCGTTCTCACGGACCTTCTCCGGGTGGAGACCCCGGACCCCGACCTGTGCCCCCGCTACACCGCCCGCATGGTCCGGAATGTGAAGATAGCCCCCTCCCCCAAGTGGATGCGGGAGCGCCTTCGCGCCATGGGCGTCCGCCCAATTAACAACATAGTCGACATCACCAACTATGTGATGCTGGAGTACGGACAGCCCATGCACGCCTTCGACTACCGCTATGTCAAGGGCGGCAGGATAATCGTCCGCCGCGCGAGGGCGGGGGAGGAGCTCACCACCCTGGACGGGAACGTGAGGAAGCTCAACGAAAACCACCTCGTCATCGCCGACGGCGACAGAGCGGTGGGCCTTGCCGGGATCATGGGCGGCCTCAACTCCGAGATAGTCCCCGACACCGTGGACGTGGTATTTGAGTCGGCAAATTTCGACGGCACCTGCATCCGCAAGGGCGCACTGGCCCTTGGTATGCGCACCGAGGCCAGCGCGAAATTTGAAAAGGGCCTGGACATCGAGAACACCCTCCCCGCCGTGAACCGCGCCTGCGAGCTTGTGGAGCTGCTGGGCGCAGGAGAGGTGCTGGACGGCGTCATCGACATCAAAAACCGCGTCCCCGAGCCCTACCACATGGAGCTGGAGCCGGAGAAGATAAACGCCCTTCTGGGTACTGACGTCCCCGAGGAGGAGATGGTCCGCATCCTCAGAAAGCTTGACTTTGAGGTGGAGGGCCGCCATGTTACCGTTCCCTCCTGGCGGGGCGACGTGCGCCGCATGGCGGACCTTGCCGAGGAGGTGGCCCGTTTCCACGGCTACAACAACATCCCCGTGACGCTCATGCGGGGCGAGACCACCCGCGGCGGCTACAACCGTGAGCAGAAGCTGGAAAACAGGCTGGGCGAGCTCGCCCGGGACTGCGGCTATGACGAGATAATCACCTACTCCTTCATCTCCCCCACGGCCTACGACAAAATATGCTGGCCCGCCGACGATCCCCGCCGCCAGTCCTTCAGGATTTTGAACCCCCTGGGGGAGGACACCTCCATCATGCGCACCACGGCCCTGCCCTCCATGCTGGAGATTTTGACCCGGAATTTCAACTTCCGCAATAAGGACGTGAAGCTCTACGAGCTGGGCCGCGTCTACCTGCCCGGCGGGGATGAGGGCCTCGCGGTGGAAAACCGGGTCCTCACCCTGGGCGCCTACGGCGAGGGGATGGACTTCTACGCCCTCAAGGGCGCGGTGGAGGCAATCCTTCGCGGCATCCGCGCGGAGGATGTGGAGTTTGAGCCCGTCCGGGATAACCCCTCCTACCACCCGGGCCGCTGCGCCAGGGTGAGCGCCGGGAGCCGCCTCATCGGCGTTCTCGGTCAGATCCACCCCAATGTTGCCAAAAATTACGGCGTGGACGCGGATCTCTACTGCGCCGAGCTCGACTTCGGCCGGCTCCTCCTGAGCATGGGCCCCGACCCGGTGTACAGGCCGCTGCCCCGCTACCCCAGCGTCACCCGGGACCTGGCCCTCATCGCCCCCCACGAGGTCACCGTTGGCCAGATCGAGGCGTGCATAAAAGAGAGCGGCGGCAAATACCTCAAATCCGTCTCCCTCTTTGACATCTACGAGGGCCCCGGAATCCCGGAGGGCAGCCGCTCCACGGCATACTCACTGGAGCTTCGCTCCGACGAGGGCACCCTCACCGACGCCCACGCGGACGAGACTCTGAGGGACATATTAAAAGCCCTCGGCGAGAAGCTTGGCGCTGTGCTGAGATGAAAATCCGCCCCGGCCCCGGACGGAAATACCCCGTCTGGGGCCGGAAATTGGGTCCATTTGTCTAATTTTAAAAATTTCTCCAAAAAATTTGAAAAAAACTCTTGCAAAATCGTCAGGAATGAGTAAAATTGATGTCAGAGACTTTGCGCGGAGCGGGATAATTTGACAAATCTCAAATTTTTTTGATAAATTTTGTAATGCCACAGGATAAATTTTCCGCAAAATTTCATCAAAAAAACCTCAAACCCCTTGGGGCGCAAGGACTTTGGGGCTTGTCCCCGCCTGTAACCTTTTTGTAACCAATCTCAGTTTAAATGTTGACATTGCTCTAACTATGTGATAGAATGTCTACAAATCCGTGGTGGAACTGCGTTTTGACCCCCTCCTCCATGGATGTATGGCAAAAAACCTTACTTACAACAGGGTCGACCACATCCGCGCCGGGCGACCGGAGCGGTGAAGTCTTCATTATGTAAGTGTACGGCGGGGGGTCTTGGAACCGCCCAACCTCGATTCCTCGCCGTACTCCTCCTTTAAAAAATTTTCCACGAATAAAACGCGGATTTGGGGGAACAAAGGTTTCGAAGCTTAAGTCATAAGGGCGTAATGAGCAGCCGGGGGGCCGCGAAAAACCGAACACCCGGCGCGACCATGATGTGAATAGCCGACCGGCAGGTCCGGCGTTTACATAACAAAAAGTCCGGTTCATGTAACGGGCGAAAAATTAATCAATAATTTTTATTAAGGAGGAAACACTACATGAAGACTCTGAAAAAGACCCTGTGCTTGGTCTTGGCAGTGGTCATGGCGGTGGGCGTGCTCGTCATTCCGGCGAATGCTGTCGACTTCGATGATCTCACTGACAAGGACGAAATCAAGCACGCCGAGGCGGTTATGGTGCTCAATGGAATGGGCATCCTGACCGGCAAGGACGACGGTTCTTTCGACCCGACCGGGACACTCTCCCGCAACCAGGCCGCTAAGATCGTTGCCTATGCTCACGGTGGCGCAGCTCTGGCGGAGAGCTATGGCAAGACCGAGACCTTGTTCAACGACGTTCCTGCAAACGGCTATTACACCGGGTTCATCAACTATGTTGCCATGAACGGCCTCGTAGGCGGCGACGGCGCTGGCAATTTCATGCCCACCAAGTCCCTTACCGGCTATCAGCTCGGCAAGATGATGCTTCTTGCTGCCGGCATCGGCGTCGAGTCCGACTACTCCGGAAGCGGCTGGACCATGAAGGTCAACAACGCTCTCGTGAGGAATGGCCTCCTCGAGGATCTCACTGTTGACCTCTCCAAGGCCATCACCCGTGATGATGCCGCTCAGCTCCTCTGGAATGTTATGAACTATTCCGAGAAGGGCGAGAGCTCCGTTTTCGGCGTTTATGCGAGCGCTGAAAGAGACGCTGATCAGATTACCACTACAAGCGATCCTATGGAAGTCCTCAGCTACAAGGCCGCCGGATATGTCATTCGTGTCATCACCACCAAGGCTGACTCCCTCGCGGGCAGGAACTATGGCTTCTCTACCGCTACCGGATCTGATGCGTGGGGACGTTCCACCGTTCAGTACACCAACGGAAGGACTGACAACAGGAAGGTTATCTATGCTTCCTTTGATGCTACCCCCAGCAAGACTTATCTTGTCGCCACCAACCTCGACACCATCCTCAAGGACCTTGGCTATAAGCTTAACGGCAAGGTTTCCTTGACTATCTACAAGAACGGCGTTGAGATTACCGATTACACTGAGTATGGTGCTGCTTCTGACAAGACCTTTACCCGCACTTCTGACACTGCTAACAGCAAGAGGCTTGGCGGAACAGGCACTCTCGTTGAGGTATTCAAGTACTCCGGAGATGCTGTCCGCGTTGACCTGATTGAGACTCATATCTACAAGCTCACCGCTGACGACATCACTGCTCATAAGGCTGCTACCGCTGATACCAACGAGGTTCCTGCCTCCATCACCATTAACGGCTGCTCCCTTGAGACTGACAAGTTCAAGAAGAACGACATTGTTGTCTACACTGCCAACGAGGACACCAAGGCCATTGTTGACATCGCGATTGCCGGCACTGTTTCCGGTAAGGTTACTGCTACTGGCAGCGGCTACATCCGTATTGATGGTACTCAGACCTATGTTTCTCAGAGCGCCAAGGCTCTTGCCGACGGCAAGTTCACCGCTGATGTCGTAGTTGGATCTACTGCTGGCTTCAAGTATGATGCCACCACCAATTATGTCTTCTATCTTGACTTCTACAAGAACGTTATCGGTGCCGAGCCTGGCAAGGTTCAGGAGATTCAGACCGACTATGTTTACGTTCAGGCGTTTGAGGCTTCCGCTGGCGAGAAGGGCGGCGGCGACCTCATCACCACCGCTGGCACTGCGGCAGTTGCCAAGGCCCGTGTCATCCACCTCGACGGAACCGTTCAGGTTGTTGACATTGGTATAGTCAGAAAGCCCACTGGCGATTACGAGTATGCCGATTACAGCGGCGCCGCTTCCGGCAAGGCTGTTACTGGCAGCTCCGACTACACTGGTGGAAAGTTCTATGAGTATGTGACCCTTGCTGACGGCAGCTATGTCCTTGTCGCTGACGCTACTGGTGATACCGAGAACGTCAACCTTGTTAAGGGCACCGCTAAGATCGCCGACGGTCTCTTCGCCAACTCCAGCACAGTTGCTACTGTCATGGTTTATAAGGATGGCAAGACCACTGTGACCAAGATTACTGGCTACAACTCCTTCCCGAGCTCCAACGGAGTCCTCAACGGCGCTCTCGTATTTGCCAATGCCGCTGGTACTGTTTCCGAGATTTATGCAGTAACCTCTGCCCCCGTTGGCTCCACCGAGGCTCCCGTACATTATGCCATCTACGCCGGCGCTGGTGAGACCACTAACGTTGCTCACATCCAGTTCTATGTTGACGGCGCTCTTGTTGAGTACGAGTATAAGGGAACAACCGCTCTTGTACCTGGTACTGTTTATGACATCACCGTTTCCGGCAACGAGGTCACGAAGGCTGATCCGATCACAACTGGCAAGACTGAGAACGTCTCCGTTGTCTCTGTTGAGGCTGAGTACTTCGTTGGTAAGAACGCCACCTCTACTGAGGCTTACACCTTCGCTTCTAATTGCCTGATCGTCGATGCGAACGCGAGCTATGCCAAGGCTGCCCTCGAGGTTGATGACGTTGTCACCATCTTCGTGAAGGATGGCAAGGTTGAGCTTGTTATCATCACCAAGTAATTAGAATAGTTAACCAAAAGCACAGACCTTTCTCCCCCCGGGCTTTGCCCGGGGGGAGATTTTTTCATACCCTTCTCGGTTTTATGTTAACCTGCCTCAAAAAATACCGCTTTTTTGTGTCTTGTAAGTGTATTGTCCGGCGGAGTGGAAGCTTCTTACATGGAAAATCAGTAGCTCAGCTTGTCGACCTCCGCCAGAAGTTCCGGCAGGTCCTTGTGGGTGTAGCGGTCCGTCACGTCCCGCTGGCTGTGCCCGACGATGAACATCATCGCGGCCCGGCGCACCCCCGCGGTGTCCAGGGCCGAGACGAAGGTATGCCGGGTGTCGTGCGGGGTGTGGCGCATCCCCAGCGCCGGAAGGACCCGGTCAAACCAGCCGTACTTGTACTGGGAGTATGTAAGCGCCTTGCCCTCCGGCCCGGTAAAGAGCTGCTCCTGCCCGGCGCGGTCCAGAATCCGCGCCATCACCGGGAGAATGTCCGTGTGCAGTGGCACCCGGCGGCGTGCGGCCTTTGTCTTAGTACCCCGCAGGTCGATGAACCGCTCCTTCAGATTCACATCCCCCCGCCGGAGGTCCAGAAGCTCTCCCACCCGCAGCCCGGTGTACAGGAGCAGCAGCACCGACTCCAGCATGACGCCGCCCCGGAAGCGCTCCGGCTCCCCGGGGACGGGTCCGCCCTCCCGCCAGAGCCGCCAGAGGGCGCGGATCTCCTCCCGGGTGAAGACCCGGCGGCTGGAGTCCGCCTCCGGCGCCGTGAGCTCAACGTACTGCGACCAGTCGCGCTCGATGACACCCCGGCTCATGGCCCAGCGATAGAGCATGTGCATCAGCGACCGGACCTTGGACTGATACCCCCGTGACTTGCCGTCCATCCGGCGGATCACCTCCTGAAGCTCCCAGGTGTTGAGCTCACGCAGCGGGCGGAACCAAATCCTGCTGCAAAAGGCCATGGCGCTCTCCGTCACCCGGCGGGTGGAGGGGTACTTCTCAAAATACTCCGGGCTCCACCGCTCGTAAACCTCCCGGAAGGTCATCTGCCGGGCCTCCGGGTCGTAGGGCTTCCGGTTGTACTCCGCCAGCGCCAGCATCGCCTCCCCCCGGGTCTCGAAATACCCCAGTGTCGCGTACTGCTGGAGCGCCGGACCGCTGGGGCGCTCCTCCCACCCCACTGTGACCCGCGCCCGATAGGGCCTGCGCCTGTTCCCCGGGAGCCTCGACACTCCGCCGTAGCCGTTTGGATTTCTCATTTTATACCTCCTGAAAATTTTTTGATATGTGGGAGATTATGACCTATCCGGCACGGTTTTTCAATCACAATCGCGATTTCAGGACAAATTTCCAAGGAATTTCTTCCCACCCGTGAGGAGCAATACACGCGCAAGACACATATTATTTCCGCGATATTCCGGCAGGTTGACATAACATCTCTCAAGTAAAGCGGAGGCTGATATGTTAATGAAAATCGAGTTGAGAGGGGGTAAAAGGACCAAAAACTCCCCCCGGGCATCGCCCGGGGGGAGAAAAACTTTTTTTAATTCAGCCCAAATCAGCCAACGTTGACAAGAGCGAACTCGATCCTGCCGGAAGCATTCTTGAAGACGGTGAGGACATCGTCAGCCTCAAGGTCAGCAACCTTAAGAGCAGCGTAGTCGTTAGCCGCATCGTAAATCGCGCAATTGTCAGCGAAGAAGGTAACAACGTCGTCAGCGCCAACAACATACTCAGCCTGAACGAGCTTAACGGTAATGTTGGAGCCAATGAGCTCGGTAGCGGTGAGCTGTCCGTCGCTCTCGCTGATGTCATAGACACTGTTAGCCTTCAGAGTGACCTCGGTGGTAGCCTTATCGCCAACGCCATAGACCTTGCCATCCTTGTCGGTGACGTTCTTGACCTCGCCGCCAACGAAGAAGCTGTAAGCGGTGACATCGGAAATCTCACCGGGCCCAATGTAGATAGCATAAGTTGTGCTGGTGACAACAGCGTCAGGAGCCTTAACAACAGTGATCTTGGTGATGATGCCATTGCTGTCAACCTCAACAAGCGCATCAGTGTAAGTTGCGTTGGAGAAGTTGGTGTAGCCAGTGGAAGTGGTCACGTTGACAGCACCAGTCTGAGCATTGTAGGTAAGGATGTTCAGGACAGTGGAGCTGTTGGCAACATAAGTCTTGCCATCAACGATCTGGACCTTCTGGGTGTCGCTTATAACGACCTTCTCAAGAGAGGCAACTCTATCGACAAGAACGATGCTGCCGTTCTCAAGAGTAGTGAAGGTGTAATAGCTGTTTCCAACAAAGCTGTTGGTAGCTTCAACAGGCGTGGAGCTGGCAGCTCCGGTCTGGTCAGCATAGAAGTAGCCAGTCTTGGCAGCGTTCTGGACAACGGCGAGGTCAACGATCTTCCTTGTGCCCTGAGCCAGATCGATAACCATAGCCTGAGCCCTTGCGGCGTTGCCGGGGATCTCCTCAAAGAGGTTACCGCCAGTGGTGTTACCGCCAGCAGCCTGAGACTTGACCTGAAGGACATAGACGTAATCCTTCTTGACTTCCTGAGTCTGGCCCTTGACAGCCATGATTATGTTGCCATAATCGTCGAAGTAATAGGTGAACTCGGGCTTGGCGCTGTCAAACTTGAAGCCTTCGGTAGTGCCGAGGGTGGCGCCGGAGTGAGCGGAGAGGTACTTGACCTCATTGTTGATGCGGAGGTAGCCATTGCCTTGAGCAGTAACAACACCGACAGTAGCGGGGGCAACAACCATGTTGACGATCTCGTCCTCGTTCGCGGTGTAAAGGACAACGTCGCCCTTCTTGAACGCGTCAGTAACGATGACCTTGCCGTCAACGGTAACATAAGCGGGAGATGCCTCAGTGGTCGCGGTGGCAGCCTTGGCCTTAACGATGTTCTCGTCAGCAAGCTTAACAGCATAGGTGTCAATCTTTATAAGGGTGACAGTCTTGTTGTCCTTATAAGCCTCGATGAGAACGCCGTAGCCGCCGATGTCGTTGCTGAGCTTGGAACCATTGACAACATAACCAGTGGTACCGAGGAGAGCAGCGCGGGACATCTTCTCATAAGTGGTGGGAGTGCCGTTGTCGATAAGCTTTACAGTGACCTCATCGGTGGTCTTGAAGCCAAGATCAGAGAGGATGGTGCTGTACTTGGTGGCAGCTGTATAGCTCTTCTGATAGGAAGGAGCGAGGGAAGCATAAACAACGTTGGTGTTGTTCTTGTTGTACCAAATCTTATACTCACGACCGAAATCGTCGGCATCGGTGCCGGACTTAAGGCCATAGTTGACATCAGCAAGAGAGCCAACGTTGGTGGTAGCGGTAGTCATACGGCTGCCTTCGTTGCTGGCCTTCATGAGGAGAGCAGTTATCTCGTCGGTGCCGCTCCAGATGAACTCGTCCTGACCCTGGGTGTACATCTTGTCGCCAACGGTCTTATCGGCATTGACAGGATAAGTATCGTTGTAAACAACATACTCAACGCTGGTGCCGTTGGGAGCATACTGCATCACGTTGAAAAGGAGCTGAGCGGCATCGTCACGGGTGATGGCCTTGGAGAGGTCAATGTCCGCAAGGTTTGCAAGGAGATTCGCCTTAACAAGGGCGTTGTTGACCTTCATGGTCCAGCCGGTTCCGGAGTAGTCAGCCTCGACGCCGATGCCGGCAGCAAGAAGCATCATCTTGCCGAGCTGATAGCCGGTAAGGGACTTGGTGGGCATGAAATTGCCAGCGCCGTCGCCGCCTACGAGGCCGTTCATGGCAACATAGTTGATGAACCCGGTGTAATAGCCGTTTGCAGGAACGTCGTTGAACAAGGTCTCGGTCTTGCCATAGCTCTCCGCCAGAGCTGCGCCACCGTGAGCATAGGCAACGATCTTAGCGGCCTGGTTGCGGGAGAGTGTCCCGGTCGGGTCGAAAGAACCGTCGTCCTTGCCGGTCAGGATGCCCATTCCATTGAGCACCATAACCGCCTCGGCGTGCTTGATTTCGTCCTTGTCAGTGAGATCATCGAAGTCGACAGCATTCGCCGGAATGACGAGCACGCCCACCGCCATGACCACTGCCAAGACCAAGCACAGGGTCTTTTTCAGAGTCTTCATGTAGTGTTTCCTCCTTAATAAAAATTGGGAGAAAATTACTTACACAATAGCTGTGGAATTATTTGGGGAAATGTGGCAAAAGCGCGGTTTCACGAACAATTTCGACATTTTGGGTCCGGAGGGTGTGTCTTGCGGGAGTATTATACAGTATTTTCCACTGCATTTTTTGAGAAAAAGGGTATTTTTGTGAGGGTAAAAAGGTGATTTGCCCCGGGCTTTAAGGAAAGGTTTTTGTACAAAGATACAAGCTTTTTTCCCGGGGCGCTTTCATGCTTGACGTGGTGCGGGGGAGACAATATAATAAACATGGAATAGAGTTTATCCGCTGGACGGAGGTTTTCTGAGGGATCCGGAAGGGCCCTGTTTGTATTTTGGAGGGGGTAACATGAAAAAAGTCGGAATTCTGATGGGGAGCGCCAGCGACCTGCCCGTGGTGGAGAAGGCCGTGGCGGCGCTTCGCGAGTACGGCGTGGAGTCGGAGACTCACGTCTATTCCGCCCACCGCACGCCGGAGGAGGCGCGGGATTTCGCGCTGAAGGCGCGGGAGAACGGGTTCGGAGTTATCATTGCCGCCGCGGGCATGGCGGCGCACCTGGCCGGGGCGGTGGCGGCGAACACAACGCTGCCGGTGATAGGCATACCCTGCAGGTCCACGGTGCTGGACGGCATGGACGCGCTGCTGTCCACGGTCATGATGCCGCCGGGAATACCCGTGGCGACAGTTGCCATCAACGGGGCGCAGAACGCGGCGCTGCTGGCGATAGAGATCCTCGCCGTGACCGACGATGAGCTCGCGTCGAAGCTCGACGCCGCCCGGAAGGCGGGCGCGGAGAAGGTACTGAGGTCCGACGCCGAGGTAAACGAGAAGCTTTACGGCTGATTAGGGCGGGAGCCTGACTATCGGTCAAAATTTGCAAAGGAGCTGCTTATGGGCGGATTTTTTGGAGTTACATCTAAGCGCAACGCGGTTTTTGACGTGTTTTTCGGGACGGACTACCACTCGCACCTGGGCACCCGCCGGGGCGGAATGGCGGCCTGGAGCCCGGAGCACGGACTTCAGCGGGAGATACACAATATTGAGAACACGCCATTCCGGACGAAGTTCGAGGACGACGTGCTGGAGCTCAAGGGCGCAAGCTGCATCGGCTGCATATCCGACACGGACCCCCAGCCGATACTCATACGCTCCCACCTTGGCGTGTACGCCGTGAGCATGATAGGCATAATCCGGAACATGGAGGAGCTGACAAACAGGTTCCTCGACGCGACCTACGGGCACTTTGAGGCCATGGGCGGGGGAAGGGTCAACCAGTGCGAGCTGGTGGCGGCCCTGATAAACCAGCAGAGGACCTTTGAGGACGGCATACGCTTCGCCCAGGAGAAGATAGAGGGCACGGTGTCGCTGCTCATCCTCACCGACAAGGGGGAGATCATCGCCGCCAGGGACAAGATGGGCAGGCTGCCCATCATAATCGGCAAAAACGAGGACGGCTACTGCGTGAGCTTTGAGTCCTTCGCCTTTGAGAAGCTGGGCTACTCCTACGTCCGGGACATCGGCCCCGGGGAGATAGTCCGCGTCTCCGCCGACGGCTGGGAGACGATCGGCGAGCCGGGCGACAGGATGAAGATATGCACCTTCCTGTGGACCTACTACGGCTACCCCAACTCCCGCTACGAGGGGATGAACGTTGAGGTCAGCCGGGGCAGGAACGGGCGGCTCATGGCAAAGTACGACCGGGAGCACGACGGCATCCCCGACGTGGACTACGTCTGCGGCGTGCCCGACTCCGGCACGGCCCACGCCATCGGCTACGCCAACGAAAGCCACATCGACTTCGCCCGGCCCTTTATCAAATACACGCCCACCTGGCCCCGCTCCTTCATGCCCCACAAGCAGGAGATACGCAATCAGGTGGCGAAGATGAAGCTCATCCCGGTCCACGAGCTCATCGACGGCAAGAAGCTCCTCTTTGTTGACGACTCCATCGTCCGGGGCACGCAGCTTGCGGGGACGGTGGACTTCCTCAGAAACAACGGCGCCAGGGAGCTCCATATGCGCTCCGCCTGCCCGCCCATCATGTACGGGTGCAAGTATTTAAACTTCTCCCGCTCCACCTCGGAGATGGAGCTCATCGCCCGCCGGACCATGAAGGCGCTGGAGGGTGACGAGGGCTTTGACCACGCCGGCGAGTACGTTGACGGCACCACCTCAAGGGGCAAGGCCATGCGTGAGCACATATGCAGGACCCTCCGGTTCGACTCCCTGGAGTACCAGACCCTGGACGGGACGCTCTCCGCCATAGGAATAGACAAGTGCAAGCTGTGCACTTACTGCTGGAACGGCGAGGAATAAGGCTGGCTTTGAAGGGCTTCGCCCTTCAAATGCCAAGGGGGAGTAACTGGCTTTGAAGGGCTTCGCCCTTCAAATGCCAAAGGGAATTTGCCGGAATACTCCGCGCACGGCCCGGAGGGCCGCACACTGCGTATTCCTATAAGGGCAAATTTTCAAGGCGCATGTCCTTGAAAATTTGATTTGGATTTATTCGCCGCTGCGGCGGCGAAATCTGCGATGCTTTGCCGCTGCGGCGGCGGGGTTTTGTGCTTTGAATCGTTTTGGGGAATGAGAGAAAGGATTTTTTTATGAACGATTCCAGATCCGATTTTTACGCCTCGGCGGGGGTGGACATCACCGCCGGGTACAAGGCCGTGGAGCTCATGCGCGCCCATGTCAGGCGCACCGTTATACCCGGAGCTGACGACGACATCGGCGGCTTCGGCGGCACGTTTGTACCTGACCTTGCCGGGATGGGCGAGCCCGTGCTCGTCTCCGGCACCGACGGGGTCGGCACGAAGGTGAAGCTCGCCTTTGAGCTTGACCGCCATGACACCGTGGGCATCGACTGCGTGGCCATGTGCGTCAACGACATAATCTGCTGCGGGGCAAAGCCCCTGTTCTTCCTGGACTACATCGCCTGCGGGCGGAACATACCGGAGAAGATAGCCTCCATCGTGGGCGGTGTGGCGGAGGGCTGCGTCCGGGCCGGATGTGCCTTGATCGGCGGCGAGACCGCGGAGCACCCGGGCCTCATGCCGGAGGAGGAGTACGACCTTGCCGGGTTTGCCGTGGGGATCGTGGACAGGCAGAAGGTCCTGAAGCCCGATTCCGTCACCGAGGGGGACGCCATAATCGCCCTTCCCTCCTCCGGCGTCCACTCCAACGGCTTCTCCCTTGTGAGAAAGATACTTGCCGAGTCCGGCACGAAGCTCACGGACACCTTTGAGGAGCTGGGCGGCAGGACCGTCGGCGAGGTGCTCCTCACCCCCACGAGGATATATGTGAAGTCCGTTTTGAAGCTCCTGGACGAGGTGAAGGTGAAGTCCATAGCCCACATCACCGGCGGCGGGTTTTATGAGAACATCCCCCGGGCGCTGCCCGAGGGGCTGGGGGCGAAAATCGACAGAAGCTCTCTCAGGACCCTGCCCATATTCCCGCTTCTGGCGAGGCTCGGCGGCGTCCCGGAGAGGGAGATGTTCAACGTCTACAACATGGGCGTGGGCATGACGGTAATTGTCGCTCCCAAGGACGCGGACAGGGCCATTGAGGTCCTGAAGGAGGCCGGGGAGGACGCCTATGTTTGCGGCACAGTCGTAAAGTCCGGGGAGAGGATGTCCGTATGCTGAAGACGAGGATCGCGGTGCTGGTGTCCGGCGGCGGCACGAATCTCCAGGCCCTCATCGACGCTGAGAAAAGCGGCGTCATCAAAAGCGGCGAGATAGTGCTGGTCGTATCCAACGTCAAGGGCGCCTACGCCCTTGAGCGGGCGGAGAAGGCGGGCATCGAGCACATGACGCTGAGAAAGCGGGACCTGGGCGGTCAGGAGGGCTTTGAGCGGGTGCTCCAGGCTGCGCTGGAGGAGAGAGGCATCGAGCTTATCATCCTCGCCGGGTTCATGAGCATCCTGTCGGCGGATTTCACCTCCAAATGGCCAATGAGGATAATCAACGTCCACCCGGCGCTCATACCCAGCTTTTGCGGGAAGGGCTATTACGGCCTCAAGGTCCACGAGGCGGCGCTCTCCTACGGCGTGAAGGTCACGGGGGCCACGGTGCATTTTGTGAACGAGGTGCCCGACGGCGGGCAGATCATAGCTCAGCGGGCGGTATACATAGAGGACGGCGACACGCCGGAGACGCTGCAGCTTCGCGTCATGCGTGAGGCGGAGTGGAAGATACTCCCCGAGGCGGCGGAGACGGTCTCAAGGCAGATAATGGAGGGTAAAGATGAAATACAGCATTGAAAAGCTCCTCAGCGAGAACACCTACCCCGGGCGGGGGATAATCCTCGGCAGGTCCCGGGACGACAAAAAGGCCGTGGTGGCCTACTTCATCATGGGCCGCAGCGCAAACAGCCGCAACCGGGTCTTTGAGGCGACGGAGGACGGCATCCGCACAAGGGCCTTTGACGAGAGCAAAATGGAGGACCCCAGCCTCATAATCTACCACCCGGTGAGGGTGCTGGAGGGGACCACCATCGTCACCAACGGCGACCAGACGGACACCATCCGGGACTCCATGGCGGCGGGGCACTGCTACCGCCACGCCCTTCACACCCGGACCTTCGAGCCCGACGGCCCCAACTGGACACCCCGAATCTCCGGCGTGGTGACGCCCGACGGGAAGTACGCCCTCTCCATTTTAAAATCCATGGATGGCGACCCGGAGTGCTGCTGCCGTTACTTCTTTGAGTACGAAAGACCCCTCCCCGGCACGGGCCACTTCATCCACACATATAAGTGCGACGGTGCGCCCATCCCCAGCTTTGAGGGGGAGCCGGAGCGGATAGCCATCGAGGCGGACACCGCGGAGGAGCTTTCCCGCATCCTCTGGGACAGCCTCAACGAGGACAACAGGGTGTCCCTCTATGTGAGCTTTATCGACATAGCCTCCGGCAAGGCGGACAGCGTCATCATAAACAAGAACGTGTGAGGTGCGAAAATGACTGAATTTGAACTTAAATACGGCTGCAACCCCAACCAGAAGCCCTCCCGGATATTCATGCGCTCCGGCGCCGAGCTGCCCATAGAGGTCCTGAACGGGCGGCCCGGGTATATAAACTTCCTCGACGCCCTCAATTCCTGGCAGCTCGTCCGGGAGCTTAAGCGCGAGACCGGCCTTGCCGCCGCAGCCAGCTTCAAGCACGTCTCCCCCGCCGGCGCCGCCATTGGCACAAGGCTCTCCGAGGAGCTCAAACGCGCCTGCTTTGTCAGCGACATCCCGGGGCTTGACGACTCGCCTCTGGCCTGCGCCTACGCCCGCGCCCGCGGCACGGACCGCATGAGCAGCTTTGGGGACTGGATAGCGCTCTCCGATGTGTGCGACGTCACCACCGCGAAAATCATAAAGCGCGAGGTCTCCGACGGCGTCATCGCCCCGGGCTACACCCCCGAGGCGCTGGAGATACTCTCCGCCAAGAAGAAGGGCGGCTACAACGTGGTGAAGATAGACGCCGGGTACGTCCCCGAGCACGAGGAGACGAAGGACGTTTTCGGCGTGACCTTCTCACAGGGCAGAAACGATTTCAAAATAGACTACGAGCTTTTGAAGAACGTGGTCACGGCAAATAAGGAGATCCCCAATTTTGCCCGCCGGGACCTGATAATATCCCTCATCACCCTGAAGTACACCCAGTCCAACTCCGTGTGCTTTGCCGCCGACGGACAGGCCATCGGCGTGGGCGCGGGCCAGCAGAGCCGCATCCACTGCACACGCCTTGCAGGGGGCAAGGCCGACACCTGGCATTTGCGGCAGTCCCAGCGGGTGCTGGAGCTTCCCTTCATAAAGGGCCTGGGCCGGGCAGATCGGGACAACGTCATCGACGGCTATATAAACCACAACGAGGAGGATGTCACCGCCGACGGCGTGTGGCAGCGCTACTTCACCGAGCGGCCCCGGTATTATAGCCTGGAGGAGCAGCGGGAGTACCTGGACACCGTCACCGACGTGTCCTTGGGCTCCGACGCCTTCTTCCCCTTCGGCGACAACATCGAGCGGGCGCACCGCAGCGGCGTGAAGTACATCGCCGAGCCCGGCGGCTCCGTCAGGGACGACAACGTCATAGAGGTCTGTGACAAGTACGGCATGGCTATGGCGTTTACGGGCATGAGATTATTCCACCACTAATCTGGCTTTGAAGGGCTGAAGCCCTTCAAATGCCAGGGGGAGCGTGCGGTGAAAAATTCTGAATTTTGCGAAATTCAGAATTTTTCACCTGCCGCCGCGCTGCGTGCGCCGCAGGCGGCACACTTGCGCGGCATAAGGGATTTTTTCCAAGGCGCATGTCCTTGGAAAAAATATTGAACTGGAGTTATTCACTATCGGATTTTCCGCTATGGGGAGGAGAATATGAAAATTCTTGTCGTTGGCGGCGGAGGCCGCGAGCACGCCATTATAAAGGCCATTAAGAAAAACCCGGATGTCGAGAAGATTTATGCCCTTCCCGGGAACGGCGGCATTGCCGCCGACGCGGTGTGCGTGAACGTCGGGGCGACGGACATCGTGGGGATCGTGGATTTTGCCGCGAAAAACGCCATCGACTACGCCGTGGTCGCCCCCGACGACCCCCTGGCGCTGGGGTGCGTGGACGAGCTGGAGGCCATTGGCATACCCTGCTTCGGACCCAGCCGGGACGCGGCGGTGATCGAGGCCAGCAAGGCCTTCGCCAAGAGCCTGATGAAGAAGTACGGCATCCCCACCGCCAGGTTCGAGACCTTCACAAATATGGACAGGGCCCTTGAGTACATCGATAAGGTTGGCGCGCCAATAGTTGTCAAGGCCGACGGCCTTGCCCTTGGCAAGGGCGTCACCGTGGCAATGAGCGTGGAGGAGGCCAGGGCCGCCGTCCGGGACATGATGGAGGGCGGCAAATTCGGCGCCTCCGGCGCAACCGTTGTCATTGAGGAGTACCTTGAGGGGCCGGAGGTCTCCGTCCTCTCCTTCACCGACGGGAACACCGTGGTGCCAATGGTGTCCAGCATGGACCACAAGCGCGCCGGGGACGGGGATGTGGGCCCCAACACCGGCGGCATGGGCACCATCGCCCCCAACCCCTTCTACACCCCCGAGGTGGCGGAGCGGTGCATGAGGGAGATATTCCTGCCCACCATAAAGGCCATGAACGCCGAGGGCCGGACCTTCAGAGGCTGCCTCTATTTCGGGCTCATGATAACAAAGGACGGCCCGAAGGTCATAGAATATAACTGCCGCTTCGGCGACCCGGAGACACAGGTGGTCCTGCCGCTTTTAAAGTCCGACCTGCTCACTGTCATGCGGGCGGTGACGGACGGGAAGCTTTCGGAGACGAAGGTGGAGTTTTCCGATAAATCCGCCTGCTGCGTAGTGCTGGCCTCCCGGGGCTACCCGGTGAAGTACCAGAGCGGCTTTGAGCTGGGCCTTCCCAGGACCGGGGAGGGCCGGGAAATATACGTCGCCGGGGCGGAGCTCCGGGACGGGAAGCTCCTCAGCCACGGCGGGCGGGTCCTGGGGTGCGTCGCCGTGGAGGACGACCTGGAGGACGCCATCGCCGGGGCCTACGAGCTTGCGGACCAGGTGAGATTTGAAAACGGTTTTTGCCGCCGGGACATCGGTCAGAGGGCAATTAAGGCTTTGAAGGGGTAAGCTTAAATGGTATACAGAGTTTTTGTGGAGAAAAGAAACGGCCTCACGCTGGAGGCCGACGCCCTGCTTGGGGACCTGCGGGAGCTTCTGGGGATAAAGAACCTCAAGGGCGTCCGGGTCCTGAACCGCTACGACGTGGAGGGCATCGACGAGGAGCTCTTTAACCGGGCGGTAGCCACGGTGTTCTCCGAGCCCCAGCTTGACGTGACCTGCGCCGAGCTGGAGACCACGGGGACGGTGTTCGCGGTGGAGTATCTGCCCGGACAGTTCGACCAGCGGGCGGACTCCGCCGCCCAGTGCATACAGATACTCTCTCAGGGCGAGCGCCCCGCCGTGCGCACGGCAAAGGTGTATGTCCTGCGGGGCAAGCTCACAAAGACGGAGCTTGAGAGGATAAAGAAGTACGTCATAAACCCCGTGGAGGCCAGGGAGGCGAGCCTTGACAAGCCCGACACCCTGAGGTCCGACTACTCCGTACCCGAGAGCGTTGAGACTCTTGAGGGCTTCAACGAGCTCACCCATGAGCAGATAGAGGCGTTTGTTAATAAATACGGCCTTGCCATGGACGCGGACGACCTCAACTTCTGCCGGGACTACTTCAAAAGCGAGGGCCGGGAGCCCACCATCACCGAGATCCGGATGATAGACACCTACTGGTCCGACCACTGCCGCCACACCACCTTCCTCACCCACATTGACAGCGTGGAGTTTGAGGACAGGGACGCCCAGACGGAGTATGAGAGCTACCTTGCCATGCGCAGCTGCTGCGGCGACACAAAGCCCATCTGCCTTATGGACCTTGCCACCGTGGGGGCAAAGTACCTCAAAAAGCGCGGCCTTCTCCCGAAGCTTGACGAGTCTGACGAGATAAACGCCTGCACCGTGAAGATAAAGGTCAACGTGGACGGCGCGGAGCAGGACTGGCTTCTCCTATTTAAAAACGAGACCCACAACCACCCCACGGAGATCGAGCCCTTCGGCGGCGCGGCGACCTGCATCGGCGGGGCCATCCGCGACCCCCTCTCCGGGCGCAGCTACGTCTACGCCGCCATGCGGGTGACAGGCGCCTCCGACCCCACGGTCCCGGTAAGCGAGACTATGGCGGGAAAGCTGCCCCAGAGGCAGCTCGTCACAGGCGCCGCCGCGGGCTACAGCTCCTACGGCAACCAGATCGGCCTTGCCACGGGCATTGTCGATGAGATATACCACCCCGGCTACGCTGCCAAGCACATGGAGATCGGCGCCGTGCTGGGCGCCGCCCCGGCGGAGAACGTGCGCCGGGAGCAGCCGGAGCCCGGCGACATAGTCATACTCCTTGGCGGGCGCACGGGCCGTGACGGCATCGGCGGCGCCACCGGCTCATCCAAGGCCCACAACGCCCACTCGGTGGAGACCTGCGGCGCGGAGGTCCAGAAGGGCAACGCCCCCGAGGAGCGTAAGCTCCAGCGCCTCTTCCGCAACCCCCTCGCCACCCGCCTCATAAAGCGCTGCAACGATTTCGGCGCGGGCGGCGTGTCCGTCGCCGTGGGGGAGCTTGCCGACGGCCTGCTCATCGACTTAAATCAGGTCCCCAAGAAGTACGAGGGCTTGGACGGCACGGAGCTTGCAATATCCGAGTCCCAGGAGCGCATGGCTGTTGTCGTCGCCCCGGAGGACAGGGACGAGTTCATGGAGCTTGCCCACACCGAGAACCTTGAGGCCACCGTCATCGCCGTGGTCACCCGGGAGCCCAGGCTCGTCATGGAGTGGAACGGCGCGAAGGTCGTGGACATCTCCCGGGACTTCCTCAACACCAACGGCGCGCCGAAGCACACCTCCATAAAGGTCGCAGCTGAAAAGCCCCTGAAGAACAAATATACCGGCTCCTTCGCCGAGGATATGTCGGCCCTTGTCTCCGACCTCAACGTCTGCTCAAAGCGGGGACTTGCTGAGCGCTTTGACTCCACCATCGGCGCGTCAAGCCTGCTCATGCCCTTCGGCGGAAGGAACCAGCTCACGCCGATACAGGCCATGGCCCACCGTCTGCCCCTGGACCACGGTCACACCGACGCCTGCTCCTTTATGGCCTGGGGCTACAACCCGGAGATAATGGAGGCCAGCCCCTTCAAGGGCGCCTACCTTGCGGTGGTGGAGTCCGTCTCCAAGCTCATCGCTACGGGGGCCTCCTTTGAGGACGTGTACCTCACCTTCCAGGAGTATTTCTGCCGCCCGGGCACAAAGCCGGAGCGCTGGGGCCAGCCTCTGGCGGCCCTTCTGGGCGCGCTGAAGGCCCAGCGGGAGCTGGGGATAGGCGCCATCGGCGGGAAGGACTCCATGTCCGGCACCTTTGAGGACCTGGATGTTCCCCCCACCCTGGTCAGCTTCGCCGTCACCATGGGCGTGGACTCCGACGTGCGCTCCAACGACTTCAAGGCCCCGGGACACAGGGTCATATGGCTTAAGCCCGAGTACAAAAACGGCCTTCCCACGGCGGAGAGCCTGAAAAGGCTCTATGACCGTGTCCACGGCCTTCTTAAAAGCGGCGAGGCCCTCTCCGCCTACACCCCCGCTTTCGGCGGCGCGGCGGAGGCCATATTCAAGATGTGCATCGGCAACGGCTTGGGCTTCAAATACGCCCCCGGCGTTGACAAGGCGGACCTCTTCGCCCACTCCTACGGCTCATTCATACTTGAGCTGTCCGGTGACCTGGAGGGCGGGGACCTGCTTGGCGAGACTACGGACGGCCCCGGCATCGTCCTTGGCGATGAGAGCGCGGAGCTGTCGGCCCTTCTCGCCGCCTGGGAGGGGAAGCTGGAGCGGGTCTATCCCACAAGGGCGGGGGAGAGCGTCCCCGCGCCGGAGTTCAGCTTCCTCGCCATCACCCGCCCCGCGCCGAAGGCCCCCGTGGCAAGGCCCCGGGTGCTGATACCCGTGTTCCCCGGCACAAACTGCGAGTACGACACCGCCCGCGCCTTTGAGGAGGCCGGGGCGGAGAGCAGCATATTCGTCATCCGCAACCAGTCGAGCTCCGACATCGCAAAAAGCGTGGAGGAGTTTGCCAGGTCCGTCGCCGACGCCCAGATAGTTTTCATCCCCGGCGGCTTCTCCGGCGGCGACGAGCCCGACGGCTCCGGCAAATTCATAACCGCCTTCTTCCGCGCCGCGGCGGTGAAGCAGGCGGTGACGGACCTTCTGGAGCGCCGGGACGGCCTGATGGGCGGTATCTGCAACGGCTTCCAGGCACTGGTGAAGCTGGGTCTGGTGCCCTACGGGCGCATCATCGACACCGACGCCGGGTGCCCGACCCTCACATACAACACCATAGGCCGCCACCAGTCGCGGCTTGTGCGCACGAAGATCGCCTCCAACAAGTCCCCCTGGTTTGCCCTGACGACCCCCGGGGAGATATACACCGTCCCCATCTCCCACGGCGAGGGCAAGTTCCTCGCCTCGGCCCAGACCGTGGCTCAGCTTGCCGAGCGCGGGCAGATCGCCACACAGTATGTGGACTTTGAGGGCAGGCCCACCATGGACATCGCCCACAACCCCAACGGCTCCGTCGCCGCCATCGAGGGCATCACCAGCCCCGACGGGCGTGTGTTCGGAAAGATGGGCCACTCCGAGCGCGTGGGCGGCCTCTACCGGAACGTGCCCGGGGAGTTCGACATGAAGCTCTTCAAGGCTGCTGTCAAATATTTTAAGTGACCGCGTTTAATACTGCTTCCGGATGAAAATGCAAATTTTCATCCGGAAATGCTGAGCTGCGTCGGCTGCGCTTCGGCGCCATAAAAGGTGCGTTGCACCTTTTAGCAGGTTTCAGTATCAGGTCCCGCGGGCCGGGGCGAAGTCCGGAATGACCGGGCGGCGCATCGGCCCCGTTTTGACGTATAAACGGTAAAAATTTATAAAAAGTTTATCATTACCTGAGCTGGCCGGAGTATAATATTACATTGCATATATTTTGAGGTATTACATATGAAAGAGAACAAGATGGGCGTCATGCCCGTGGGGAAGCTCCTCATAACCATGTCCCTCCCCATGATGGCGTCGATGCTGGTGCAGGCGCTCTACAACATTGTGGACAGCGTTTTCGTCAGCCGCGTGAGCGAGAACGCCCTGACCGCGGTGTCGCTGGCCTTCCCGATCCAGACGCTTATCATCGCCTTCGCCAACGGCGTGGGCGTGGGTATGAACGCCCTTCTGTCCCGGGCGCTGGGGGAGCGGCGCGGCGATGAGGCGAACAAGGTCGCCCGCCACGGAATAATACTTATGGCGGCGTCCTACCTCGTCTTTCTGCTGTTCGGGTTTTTTGCCGTGAGGCCGTTTATGGCGACTCAGGTCACGGCGGAAACCGACCCGGAGATTTTTAATTACGGCGTGCAGTATCTTAGCATCGTCAGCATCTTCTCCTTCGGCATATTCGCCCAGATATTCTCCGAGCGGCTCTTTCAGTCCACGGGCAAGACCATATACTCCATGGTGACTCAGGCCGCCGGGGCGATAATCAACATAATCCTCGACCCCATAATGATTTTCGGCCTTCTTGGCTTCCCGAGGATGGAAGCCGCCGGAGCCGCCATCGCCACGGTGATAGGGCAGATATGCGCCGCGGTGCTGGGGGCGGTACTGAACGTATTTCTCAACCGGGAGGTCCAGGTGGAGATAAGAAAGCTCTTCTCCATCGACTGGGGCGTGGTGAAGCGGATGCTGCTCGTCGGCGTGCCGACCACAATAATGCAGGCCATGGGCTCGGTGATGAGCTATGTGATGAACCGCATACTCATGGGCTTCTCCTCCACCGCCGCCGCGGTGTTCGGGGCCTACTTCAAGGTCCAGTCCTTCGTGTGTATGCCCGTGTTCGGCTTAAACTCCGGCATGGTGCCGATAATCGCCTACAACTACGGCGCCGGGAGCAGGGACAGGATAGAGAAGACCATAAGCCTTGCCATAATATTTGCCGAGTGCATCACCACCGTGGGCTTTCTCGTGTTCCAGCTTGCGCCGGACAAGCTTTTGGGCTTTTTTGACGCATCGGAATACATGCTTGAGATCGGCGTGCCCGCCCTTCGGATAATCTCCACCCACTTTCTGCTCTGCGGGGCGTGCATAGTGATCGGCTCCGTGTTCCAGGCCCTGGGCAACGGGATATACAGCGCCATCGTGTCCTTCATGCGGCAGTTAGTGGTGCTGCTGCCCGTGGCATATATATTCTCAAGGGTCTTTAATGACCTGTCCGCCGTCTGGTGGTGCTTCCCCATTGCGGAGACCGCCAGCCTTTTGACATCGATTTACCTCCTCGGGAGGATAAGAAGAGACGTGCTCATCCCCATGTGAGCCCATTGGCCCAAAGGCCGAAAGGAGAGTGCCCATGTACCAGACATCCAGGGAATTGAAGCAGAGGGCGAAGGCGGTAATGCACCGCAGGCTCTTTGCGCTGATGATGACCGCCGCGCTGCTGTTGGTCGCCAGCTACCTCATAAGCTACCTGTCAAATGAGCTCTCCGGCGTCAACGCCTGGAACCGGGAGTTCTCCCGGCGGCTGGATGCGGAGCTGTCACGGATACAGATCACGGACTCAATGACATATGAGGAGATGATGGGCGTAATAGCCAGCGTCCAGATGCCGCCCATCGAGCAGTACTACAAGGGCAATTTTGCGCTTCTTCTCTCCGCCCTCGTGTACATGATGAGCATACCCCTCTCCACGGGCTACTCCTGGCACGCCCTTATGGAGAGCCGCGGCCTTATCACCCGCATAACATCCATAACCTACGGCTTTCGCTTCACCTTCAAGACCATACGCCTCGCCATCGCGAGGGACCTTATGGTGCTTCTGGGGACGATACTCTTTGTGGTGCCCGGCATAATCCTCACCTTCCGCTACTCCATGGCGGTGAACGTGCTTGTGGACGACCCGAGCAAGGGCGTCATACAGTGCCTCAAGGAGTCCGCAAAGCTCATGAAGGGCAGCAAGTGGAGGCTCTTTAAGGTCGAGCTCTCCTTCATCGGCTGGCAGATCGTGGCCAATCTCTTCACCGCCTTTATCGGCGCGCCCATATTCAACATCTGGCTCATGCCCTATATGAGCCTTACCGAGGCCTGCTTCTATAACGAGCTTCTGGGCCGTAAGGACTACAACTGGAGCGCGGAGGCGGAGACTGACAGCATGAACTACTTTGGCAGCGACAAAAATGACGACGATGATGATGATGACGACGACGAGTGATACTCCGACGAATATGAAATGATACATAAAAAACTCCGGCCTGACGCAAGTCAGACCGGAGTTTTTTATGGATTTTTATACCTGTTGGCAGCGGAGCCGCCAACAGGCGCGGCGCCTGACGCGCCGCGCCCCCAATAAAAAGCACTGTTTTTATTGGAGAACAGTATTAGTCGTCCACAATATCAACGCTTATGTGTTTGCCCTGACGCTGGGCGACGGAACGCATGAGGGTCCTGATCTCCTTGGCGATTTTGCCGTGGCGGCCTATCACCTTTCCCATGTCGTCCGGAGCCACGCGGAGCTCATAGACTGTCTTGTCGGGCTCCTCACGCTCCGTCACTGTGACGTCGTCTGGCGAGTCCACCAGATTCTGGGCGATATAGAGCAGCAATTCCTTCATCTGGACCACCAAATCAAAGAACGCCGGCGTTCTTCAGCAGGGTCTTGACGGTATCGGTGGGCTGGGCGCCGTTCTTTATCCACTCCCTGGCCTTGTCGCCGTCGACCTTGACGGTGTTGGGCTCGGTGCGGGGGTCATAGGTGCCTATCTCCTCGATGAAACGCCCGTCACGGGGATAACGGGAGTCCGCCACAACGATCCTGTAAAAGGGGGCCTTCTTGGCGCCCATCCTGCGAAGCCTGATCTTTACCATGATAAATCTACCTCCAAATTTGTGTTAAAAAGAATTTATTTCAAATATCCTTTACAAAGATAAATGATTGCCTGTTAAAACGGGAATCCGCCCCGGCGCCTGCCGCCGCCGAGAAATCCCGGGAGCTTCCCCTTGGACATCTGGCGGGTGAGGTCCCGCATCATCTCATACTGCTTCAAAAGGCGGTTCACGTCCACCACCTGGGTCCCGGAGCCCGCGGCAATGCGCTTTTTGCGGCTGGAATTGATGATGGATGGGTCCTCCCTCTCCTTTTTCGTCATGGAGAGGATTATCGCCTCGGTGCGGGCCAGCTGCTTCTCGTCGACCTTCGCCCCCGCCATCGCCTTGCCCATGTTCCCGGGGAGCATCCCCGCCAGGTCGCCGATGCCGCCCATCTCCTTCACCTGCTGGAGCTGCTCGTAATAGTCGGTGAGGGTGAAGGCGTTCCGGCGCATCTTCTCCGCCAGCTCCCGGGCCTTCTTCTCGTCAAAGCTCTGCTCCGCCTTCTCGATGAGGGTGAGCATATCACCCATGCCGAGGATGCGGCTCGCCATCCTGTCGGGGTGGAAGGGCTCGATGGCGTCCAGCTTCTCGCCCACGCCGCAGAATTTGATGGGCTTTCCCGTAGCCGCCCTGACGGAGAGGGCCGCGCCGCCGCGGGCGTCGCCGTCCAGCTTCGTCAGCATCACGCCGGTTATCCCCAGCGCCTCGTCAAAGGCGGATGCGGCGTTCACCGCGTCCTGACCTGTCATGGCGTCCACCACAAGGAGTATCTCGTCGGGGCTTACCTCCGCCTTTATGGCCCGCAGCTCGTCCATGAGCGCCTCGTCGATGTGCAGCCGCCCGGCGGTGTCCAGGATCACCAGATCGTTTCCGTGCTTTTTCGCGTGGGCGACGGCGGCCCTGGCGATGTTCACCGGGTCCTCCGTGCCCATCTGAAAGACGGGGATGTTCAGCTGCCCGCCCACGGTCTCAAGCTGTTTTATCGCGGCGGGGCGGTATATGTCGCAGGCCACGAGAAGGGGCCGCTTGCCGTTCTGCTTTCGCATCAGCGCGGCGAGCTTCGCGCCATTAGTGGTCTTGCCCGCGCCCTGAAGGCCCACCAGCATAACCACCGTCATGCCCTTGGAGTTTACGTTGAGCTTCGCCGTGGATTTGCCCATCAGTGTGACGAGCTCCTCGTTGACGATTTTTATGACCATCTGCGCGGGAGTCAGAGACTCCAGCACCTCCACGCCCGTGGCACGGGCGGAGACCGTCTTTATGAAGTCGCGGACCACCTTGTAGCTCACGTCCGCCTCGAGAAGCGCCATGCGGACCTCCCGCATGGCCTCCTTTATGTCCGCCTCGCTGAGGCGGCCCTTGCCCCGGAGCTTTTTAAATACGCCGGAGAGCTTTTCGGATAGTGATTCAAAAGCCATAATTCAACCCTTCAATTCTGCAAGCCCCCTGCGGAGCCGCTCCGCAAGCTCCCGCGCCTCGCCGGAGGTCATGGGGGCGAGCCTTTCCGCGTCCTCGATGAGGGCATCCACCCGGCGGCTGACACTCATAAACCGCGCCACCACCCCGGTCTTGTCCTCATACTGCCTCAAAAGCCGCTCCGTCCTCAAAAGAGTGTCCCGGACGCCCTGGCGGCAAACGCCTGTGAGCTCCGAGATCTCCCCAAGGCTCAGATCGTCGCAGTAGTAGTACTCAAAATACTCCCGCTGCTTGTCGGTGAGCAGCTCCCCAAAGAAATCGTAGAGCATGGTGAGTTCGTAGGTTTTATCACTCATATGACCACCTGTAATGTGAAAAAACATTACAGCGAAGATTATAACCCGCCCCGGGCCGATTGTCAAGGAATATTTTGCGTATTCGGAGGAAAAATAATCCCGTTTATATTAATTTCGGGAATCGGAGGACGAAAATGACCGAAAAGGACATGGGAATATATATGGAGGACGAGAGGCTTGCGAATTTCGCCAGGAACACCGCCGCCACGGTTGACGCCTCCGGCAGGGTGCCCGGGCGGCGCGCCGCCCGGGAGGTCCGCCAGTGTCTGCGGCGGCTGGAGCTGCGTATGAAAAGCTCCAGTGGCACGGGGGCCGCGGCGGAGTGGTTCTCCGACAACTGGTACATCGCCCAGCGCGAGGGGAAGAGCGCCGCGTCGGAGCTGGAGGCCTCCGGGCGTCTCCCCGGCGCGCCGGGGGGCAGGGCTGCGGTGATGGAGGCGGCGGGGGCCCTCGTCCGGGCGGGCAGGGGCGAGGTGACGGGGGAGCGGGTGAAGCTCTTTCTCACCCAGCTCCAGAAGGTCCGTCCCCTAACCGAGGGGGAGCTGGCGGCCTTCATCCCGGCGCTCCGGGCGGAGCTGGTGTCCTTCCTTGACGAGCTGTACCCCAGGTCCCTGGACAAAATAAGGGATGACGGGGAGCTTGCCGGGACGACGGGGCGGGTCTTCACCTCTCTGAGGCTCCTGTCCAGCGTGGACTTCTCGCCGGTGCTGGAGGAGGTGAACCTGATGGAGGCGGCCCTGCGCCGGGACCCGGCGGGGATATACCCGCTGATGGACGAGGAGACCCGATCTTACTACCGGGAGCGGCTTTCAAAGCTCGCCGCGGCCTCCGGCATGACCGGGGCCGCGGCGGCGGAGCAGTGCCTGAAGCTCGCCGAGGCGGGGCCGGAGCGCCATGTGGGCTACTACATCCTTGAAAAGCCGCTGGGCGGGGAGAGAAGGCCCCGCCGGGGCGGGCTCTATATGGGCATGACGGTGCTTGCGACGCTGTTTTTCACGCTGCTTATCGGCATGGGCACGGGCAGCGTCCTGGCGGCGGCGCTGGCGCTGGTGCCGATTTCCGAGCTTGTGAAGAACGTGACGGACTTTGCGCTGCTGCGCATCGTGCGCCCCAGGCGCCTGCCGAGGATGGAGCTGGAGGGCGGTATCCCACGGGTCGGCAGGACCGTCTGCGTTATCTCCGCCCTGCTGACGGGCGAGGAGGACGGCAGGCGGTACGCGAAGCTCATGGAGGAGTACAGGCTCCTTAATCGGGACGCCGGGGAGGAGCTGCTCTTCGGCATACTCGCGGACCTTCCGGAGCACGGCGAGGCCGCCGCGCGGGAGGACCGGAGGATACTTGAGAGCGCCGGGGACGCCGTGGAGGAGCTTAACCGCAGGTACGGCGGGGGCTTCTACCTCTTTGCCCGCCCCCGGGAGCTGAACGCGGCTGACGGCGTCTGGATGGGCCGGGAGCGAAAGCGCGGGGCCATAGAGGACCTGGTGCGGCTCATCTCCGGCGACAGGACGTCCCTCCGGGTGCTGGCGGGGGAGGAGGGGCGCGTCAGGGGCTGCGCCTACATCCTGACTCTCGACGCGGACACCCGCCTCACCGCGGGCTCCGCCAGGGAGCTGGTGGGGGCGGCGCTCCACCCGCTGAACGTCCCGGTGGTGGATGAAAAATCCGGCCGGGTGGTGTCCGGCTACGGGGTGTTTGAGCCCCGGGTCGCGGTGGACCTCGCCGCCGCCGGGCGCAGCGACTTTGCGAAAATCTACGCCGGGGAGGGGGGCATCGACCCCTACAACAGCGTGACGTCGGACCTGTATCAGGACATCTTCGCCGAGGGGACATTCATGGGCAAGGGCCTCATCAACGTGCCCGTATACAGGCGCCTTCTTGACGGGCGCTTCCCGGACAACGCGGTGCTCTCTCACGACATACTGGAGGGGGCGTATCTTCGCTGCGCCTTCGTCTCCGACACGGAGCTCACCGACGGCTGGCCCTTCAAGGTCACCTCTTATTTCGCCCGTCAGGAGCGGTGGATACGGGGCGACTGGCAGAACCTTCGCTGGTGCACCCGCCGCGTCAGGACCCGGGACGGGGCGCTGGTTAAAAACCCCATAAGCTCCCTGAACCGCTGGAAGATCGCGGACAACCTGCGCCGCAGCCTTCTGCCGCCCCTGGCCCTCGCCGGAATTTTGGCGGGGGCGGTGCTCTCCGGACCGGGGCTGGGGCTGTGCGCGGCGCTGGGGGTGCTGGCACTGGCAAGCCCCCTGGTGCTCACCTGCGCGGAGCTCCTCGTCCGCCACGACGGCTCCGGCAGGGCGAGATACCAGTCCGGTGTCATATCCGGGGCCGCTGGGGTGATGCTCCGCACGGCTGTGAGGCTCCTTCTCCTCCCGGCGGAGGCGTGGGTGTCCGTCCGGGCGGCGGCTACGGCCCTCTGGCGGATGCTCGTGACGAAAAAGCGCCTTCTCGCCTGGGTGACATCCTCGGAGGCGGAGCGCCGCCACGGCAACACCCTGGCCGTAAATTACCGGCGGCTCCTCGCCTGCCCCATCCTTGGGGCGCTGGCGCTGATACCCGTGAGGACCCCGCTTCTCGCCGCGGCGGGGATACTGTGGCTCTTCACCCCGGCATACGCCTGGGCGCTCTCCCGCCAGATACGCCCCCACAGCGCCGTGACCCGGTCCGACAGGGCGTACCTCATGGAGCGGGCGGGAGAGATATGGCGGTTTTTCAGGGAAAATTTGACCGGGGAGGACAACTACCTCCCCCCGGACAACGTCCAGACGGAGCCGGACCTGGGCCGCGCCCACCGCACGAGCCCCACGAATATCGGCCTTGCGCTGCTCTCCTGCGCCGCCGCGGCGGACCTGGGGCTAATATCGGAGTCCGAGGCGGCGGAGCTTGCGGAGCGGACCATCGGCACGGTGGAGAAGCTCACAAAGTGGAACGGACATCTTCTCAACTGGTACGACACCAGGACCCTCCAGCCCATGGAGCCCAGGTACGTCTCCACCGTGGACAGCGGGAACCTCATGGGGTGCCTTCTCGCCGCTGAGCAGTGGCTTCGGGGCATCGGCAGGGAGGAGCTCGCCTCAAGGTGCGAGGCCCTCGCCGCCGGATGCGACTTAAGGCCCCTCTTTGACGGCAGGAGGAAGCTCTTTCACATCGGCTTTGACCTTTCAAAAAACGCCCTCACCGAGGGCTGGTACGACCTTCTCGCCAGCGAGGCCCGGCTCACAAGCTACGTCGCCGTGGCCCTGGGGCAGGTGCCGAGGAAGCACTGGCGCAGACTGGGCCGGGCGCTGGTGAGCCTTGACCGATACTCCGGCATGGCGAGCTGGACCGGGACGATGTTCGAGTACCTCATGCCGAACCTGCTCCTGCCCTGCCCGGAGAACTCCTTAATTCGCGAGAGCTCGGATTTCTGCCTCTACGTCCAGCGCCGGGCCTTCCCCGGCATTCCCTGGGGCATATCGGAGAGCGCCTACTACGCCTTCGACCCCGGTCTTGCCTACCGCTACAAGGCCCACGGCGCCCAGCGCCTTGCCCTGAAGCGGGGCATGGACCTGGAGCGGGTCATCTCCCCCTACTCCACATACCTGGCCCTGCCCCTTGACACGCCCGGGGCGGTGAGGAACCTCAGGCGGCTGGAGGACGCGGGGCTCATGGGCAGATACGGGCTATACGAGGCGGTGGACTACACCCCCGGCAGGGCCGCCCCCGGGCGGGGGGAGATAGTGAGGACCTTCATGGCCCACCACCTGGGAATGAGCCTCATCGCCATTTCCAACGCCCTGTGCGGCGGGGTGTTCCAGAGGCGCTTCATGTCCGACAGGCGCATGGGCGCGTACAGGGAGCTTCTGGAGGAGCGCCTCCCGGCGGGGAGGCTCATCCTCCGCCAGCCCCCCAGGGAGATCCCCGAGAAGCCCCACCGCGCCGAGGGCGGCGGCTACCGGGAGGAGCTCATGGAGACAGACGCCCTGGAGCCCAGGTGCGTCCCGCTGTCAAACGGCGTCTACACCCTCATTTTTTCTGAGGTAGGCAAGACCCGCGCCCTCTGGCGGGGCCTTGATGTGACGGCCTTTGACCCGGACCCCGAGGGCCCCGGCGGTATGGCGATCTACCTTCGCGCCGCCGGGACCACCATCCCCCTGACCCCCTGGCCCGAGTACGAGGAGGACACGGAGTACCGCGCCGCCCTCACCGACAGCTACGGCAGGATCCGGGCGAAAAAGGGCCGCGTCTCGACCACTCTCACCGTCACCGTCCCGCCCTCCGGGGCGGGGGAGCTGCGGCGGGTGGAGATCTCCGCCCCGGCGGAGGAGACAAAGGCCGAGCTTCTGTGTGTCTTAGAGCCGGTGCTCCAGCGCCGGGGGGACTACCTCTCCCACCCGGCCTTCTCCCGGCTCGCGCTGGAGGCGTCCTTCAGCTCCAACGTCCTCACCATCCGCCGCCGCCCGAGGCCCGGCGAGGGCGAGGTGTGCCTCTCCCTCACGGCTGGTGGGGAGATGCGCGTCACCACCCACCGCCGCCGTGGGGACGAGTATACGTCCGGGGAGCTTCTGAGGCTCTCCCCCGATATGGTGGTCGCCGCATCGCTGCCCGTGAAGCTGACAGCCGGGCGCGGCGAGGTGTTTATCGCCCTCTCCGCCGGAGAGGACCCGGAGGAGACTGCCCTTGCCGCCCGGCGCGCCCTGGAGACGGGTGACACCCCGGCGATAAGCCGCGTCGCCGCCGCGTCGCTGATGCTGGGGCTTCGTCAGGCGTCCGTCAGGGCTGCTGTGGCCCGGACCGGGGCACTTATCTTCGGCGCGCCCTACGGGCAGGCCCGGCGTGAGGCCATCGACGGCGGCAGCTTTTCCCGGGAGAGCCTCTGGGAGTACGGCATATCCGGCGACCTCCCGGTCGTCGCCGGGAAGATAAGCTCCCAGAGCGACCTGGAGGCCGCCTCGGAGCTCACATTAGAGCACGCGCTGCTGGCGGAGAACGGAGTGGAGGCCGACCTCGCCCTGCTTATAACCGACGGCGGAGACTACCGGAGCGCCCAGCGCGAGGCCGTGCTCTCCGCCCTGCGCCGCGCCGGGAGGGAGGGGACCGTGGGCAGGCCCGGCGGCGTCGCCCTCATTGACTGGACCCAGCGCGCCGAGGACTGCCTTCGGGCAATGGCGTCGCAGTTCGTGCGCCTGGACGCCATCCCCGCCCAGAGCGCCCACCGCCGCCGGGTATACCCCAGGGAAGAGAGGTACCTCCGTGGCTCCGAGCCCGTGAGGTACGGCTTTACCGGGGAGGGGACCTTCCGCTTCCTCACCACCGACACCCTGCCCGGCGCGGGGTGGAGCCAGGTGCTGACCAGCGGCTCCTTCGGCGCAATTATGACCGAGACAGGCGCGGGGTATATGTGGTCCGGAAACTCCCGGCTCATGAAGCTCACCCCCGCCCCAACGGGGGGCCTTGAGCCGGAGCGGAGCGAGACACTCAGGCTTTTACTGCCCGACGGTACCGGCCGCAGCCTCTTTGCCGACGGCTCCGGCCCGGCGACGGCGGTGGAGTACGGCTTCGGCTTCGCCCGCTGGGAGCGGGACCTGGGACAGATAAAGACCCGCGTCACCGCCTTCGTCCCCGAGAGCCCCGACTGCCGGGTGATGATAGTGGAGCTGGAGGGCGCGCCGGAGGGCGCAGAGCTTCAATGGTGTCTGAGGCTCTCCATGGGCGAGAGCAACACCCCCGACCCGGCCCTCCGGGTGCTGCGGGAGGGCGGCTGCCTCACCGCCGCCGCCCCCGGCGGCCCATTTAAGGGTACTCGTTTTCGGGTCCTCTCCGACCCCGAACCTTCGGGCTTCACCTGCGATCACGACGCCTTCCGGATGGGGCAGCTCAACGGGGAGCAGGGGAGCTTCCTGCGCCCCTGCGCGGCCCTCTCCGTCACGGCGGGGAGCAGGACCGTCCTGGTGTGCGGCTGTGCCCCGGAGGACAGCCTGCGCCGCGCCGCAAGGTCCGCGCAGGAGCTCTTTGTCGGTACGGCGGAGCTGTGGCGCGGGCGGGTCGCCAGACTCGCTGTTAAAACAGGCGTCCCCCGGGTGGACGCCTACACCTCCGGCTGGGCCGGGTATCAGATCTGGGCCGGGCGGGTCCTTGCCCGGACCGGGCTTTACCAGAACGGCGGCGCGGTGGGCTTCCGGGACCAGCTCCAGGACGTGTGCGCCCTCATCCCGGCGGACCCGGGCCCTGCGCGGCGGCAGATCTGCCTTGCCGCCTCAAGGCAGTATCTGGAGGGGGACGTGATGCACTGGTGGCACGACACCCCCTCGGGCCCCATGGGCGTCAGGACAAGGTGCTCCGACGACCTTTTGTGGCTGCCCTGGGCGCTTTGCGACTACGTCCGCCAGACCGGGGACCTCTCCGTTTGCCGGGAGCGGGCGGCGTTCCTCAAATCCCCGGAGCTTTCGGAGGAGGAGCGCGACAGGTACGAGCGCCCGGGCGCCGCCGACGAGGCCAGCATCCTCGACCACGCCCTCCGGGCGGCGGAGCGGTTCATAAGCCGGGGCTCCGGGGCGCACGGCCTCGCCCTTATCCTCGCCGGGGACTGGAACGACGGCTTTGACCGCCTGGGGGTCCGGGGCCGGGGGGAGAGCGTGTGGCTCACCTTCTTCGGCAGCATGGTCCTGAGGGACCTGGGGGAGCTCTGCCGCGCTCAGGGCGACACGGAGAACAGCGATAAGCTCCTTCGCAAATCAAAGGAGCTTCTGCGCGCCGGGGAGGGGGCCTGGACGGGCCGCTGGTATCTCAGAGCCTACGACGACGAGGGCCGCGCCATAGGCGCGCCCGGCTGCCCGGAGTGCGAGATCGACAGCCTGCCCCAGAGCTTCGCCTTCTTCGCCGGGGCGGACAGGGACCGGGTCCGGGAGGCCCTCTCCGCCGCATTTGAGAGACTTTACGACAGCGCCTCCGGCACGGTGAAGCTCTTCGACCCGCCCTTCGACCGGGGCCGCGCCGAGCCCGGGTATATAAGGACCTACGGCCCGGGATTTCGGGAAAACGGCGGGCAGTACACCCACGCCGCGGCATGGCTTGCCCTCGCCCTCATCGAGAGCGGCAGCCGGGACCGTGGCCTTGAACTCCTCTCCGCCATCTCCCCCTGGGGGCGGGACAACGACCGCTACCTCACCGAGCCCTACGCCGTCACGGCGGACGTGTACACCGCCCCGGGACACCTGGGGCGGGGCGGCTGGAGCTGGTACACCGGCTCCGCGGGCTGGTTCCTCCGGGCGTCCAGGGCCGCGGGAGACAGGTGCCTCCCCGCCGGGGCGGTAAAATAAAAAAGCCGGCTGGAATTCCAGCCGACTTTCAAGCCGTCGGCAAAGTCCTTGCCGACGGCTTTTTATATTTTCCGACGCTTATATTCCCTCCCAGAGAACTACGCGCCCCTCGCTTCTGGTTTTCGCCATGTCGATGAGCCTCTGGTTGCGGGAGCCGCGAAAACGGAGGGAGATGTCCTTCTGGGCCAGCACGAATTTCCCGTCCACCAGCACGTCGATCAGGGACAGAAGCTCGTCCGTAGCCTCGCACCTGGGGTGGGAGCCGTCGGTGAGAAGCTCCTCCAGCGTGAAGCCGGAGTAGCACCAGACGGTCTTTTTGGGGTAAGTCTCCCGCACCCGGCGGACAAAGGGCAGGAGCGCGCGCTGGTTTTGAGGCTCCATGGGCTCGCCCCCGAGGAGCGTCAGGCCGTTTATGTAGGACGGCGCCAGCATGGCAATAAGCTTCTCCTCCGTCTCCCCTGTAAAGGGCTGCCCGTAGTCAAAGTCCCAGGTCTGGGGCTGGAAGCACCCCTCGCAGTGGTTGGTGCAGCCGGAGACGAACAGAGTGACCCGCACCCCCTGACCGTCGGCAATGTCGCAGTTTTTTATCTCTCCGTAATGCATGGCGAGCCTCCTTGTTGGTGAACGGGATTTTCCGCCCAAAGGGCGGTGCGTTTTGTCCACCACCAAGGGTGGACAAAGCACCCGCAATTAGAGGTGCAGTACCCTGTCCCGGATCTCCTGCGTCCTGCCCTGATTCCAGAACTGGGTGCCGATGTACCCGCAGGTCCTGCGGGCCACGTTCATCTTGTTCTGGTCGGTGTTGCCGCACTTGGGGCAGCGCCAGATGAGCTTCCCGTCCTCCTCCACGATTTGGATCTCGCCGTCCCAGCCGCAGCACTGGCAGTAGTCGGACTTGGTGTTGAGCTCGGCGTAGATGATGTTGTCGTAGATGAACCGCATGACCTGCAAAACAGCCTCCAGGTTATTCTGCATGTCCGGGACCTCCACATAGCTGATGGCTCCGCCGGGGGAGAGAGCCTGGAACTCCGCCTCGAACTTGAGCTTCGTGAAGGCGTCGATGGGTTCGGTGACGTGGACATGGTAGGAGTTGGTGATATACCCCCTGTCGGTTATGCCCTCGATTATGCCGAAGCGGCGCTGGAGGCACTTGGCGAACTTGTAGGTGGTGGACTCCAGAGGCGTTCCGTAGAGGGAGTAGTCGATGTTCTCCGCCTGCTTCCACTCCCTGCACTTGTCGTTCATGCGCTGCATGACGGCGAGGGCGAAGGGCGTGGCCTCGGGGTCGGTGTGGGATTTTCCGGTCATGTACTTGACGCACTCGTAAAGCCCCGCGTAGCCCAGGGAGATGGTGGAGTAGCCGTTGTAGAGGAGCTTGTCGATGGGCTCGCCCTTTTTGAGCCTCGCCAGCGCGCCGTACTGCCAGAGTATGGGGGCCACGTCGGAGGGGGTGCCCAGAAGCCGCTCGTGACGGCACCGGAGGGCCCTGTGGCAGAGCTCCAGCCGCTCGTCAAATATGGTCCAGAATTTGTCCATGTCCCCGCCGGAGCTGAGAGCCACATCGGGGAGGTTTATGGTGACGACGCCCTGATTGAAGCGCCCGTAGTACTTGTGCTTGCCGGGGACGTAGTTTCCGGCGTTGGCGACGTTGCCCACGCCCGCGTCGGTGAAGCGGTCGGGGGTGAGGAAGGAGCGGCAGCCCATGCAGGTGTACACGTCGCCCTTGAGCTCCAGCATCTTCTTCTCGCTTATATAGTCGGGGACCATGCGCCGGGCGGTGCACTTGGCGGCGAGCTTTGTGAGATAGTAGTAGGGCGTGCCCTCCTCGATGTTGTCCTCCTCAAGGACGTATATGAGCTTGGGGAAGGCGGGGGTGACCCAGACGCCGTCCTCGTTCTTGGTGCCCTCGTAGCGCTGCTCCAGAGTCTCCTCGATGATGAGGGCCAGGTCCCTGCGCTCCCGTTCGTCCCGGGCCTCGCCCAGGTACATGAACACGGTGACGAAGGGCGCCTGCCCGTTGGTGGTGAGAAGCGTCACCACCTGATACTGTATCGTCTGGACGCCCCGGCGGATCTCCTCCCGCAGGCGGTCCTCAACGATTCTCTGTATCTTCTCCTCACTGGGGTTGACGCCCAGTGTCACCAGTTCCTGCTCCACTACCTTGCGTATCTTCCGGCGGCTGACGTCCACAAAGGGCGCCAGATGCGTGAGGGATATGGACTGCCCGCCGTACTGGTTGGAGGCCACTTGAGCGATTATCTGAGTGGCAATGTTGCAGGCAGTGGAGAAGGAGTGGGGCCGCTCGATGAGCGTCCCGGTTATGACCGTCCCGTTCTGGAGCATGTCCTCCAGATTCACCAGGTCGCAGTTGTGCATGTGCTGGGCGTAGTAGTCCGTGTCGTGGAAGTGTATGATGCCCGCCTCGTGGGCCTCCACGATGTCCCGGGGCAGGAGAATGCGCTCGGAAAGGTCGCGGCTCACCTCGCCCGCCATGTAGTCCCGCTGGGTGGAGTTGACAACGGGGTTCTTGTTGGAGTTTTCCTGCTTTGCCTCCTCGTTGCAGCACTCGATGAGGGAGAGTATCTTCTCGTCCGTAGTGTTGCTCTGGCGCACTAAAGACCGGGTGTAGCGGTAGGTGATGTAGTTTTTCGCCACCTCAAAGGCCCCGTGGGCCATTATCTGCTTCTCGACAAGGTCCTGTATCTCCTCAACGGAGGGGGAGCGGCCCATGTTCTCACAGTCCAGCTCCACGGACTGGGAGATCCGCTTTATCTGGAGGGGCGTCATCCTCGACTGCTCCTCCACCGACATGTTCGCCTTGCTGATGGCGTTCTCTATCTTCTTTATGTCGAACTCCATCTCCGCGCCGTTTCTCTTTATGATTTTCATTTTAAGTACCCCCAAAAGCGATTATATTATATCTTTCACGCCCGAAAAATCGGAATTTGATTTACATAATCAGTAAAGCCGAAAACATCATCAAATATATCACATCGACCGGGCGCAGTCAAGAGGGGACAATATATGTTGTGTTTTTCCATTGGAGAAAGTACTACATAATGTATAATGCCATATTTGAATAAAAAACCTGAAAAACGGTGACAAATCGGGAAAAAACTGTCCGGATGTAAAGCGCGAGCACAGGAAAAATTGTAGAAATGCACAAAGCTTTTTTCTATAAATTGTACTCAATGGACCCCAATATATTGATGTCTTTGGGGGTAATTTCGCAATTTAAACACAATATATTGACACCAACGTTTTTTGCGTCACGGAGAGCCGCGGCAAATTCACCGTCGCAGCTGGCATTTGGCTCAAAGTATCTCACGCGCTCCATCTGTACCACAAAGACCGCGTATGCCTCAAAGCCGGCCTCGTGGGCGCGGACCAGCTCCCGGAGGTGCTTTGTGCCACGGGCGGTAGGCGCGTCGGGAAAGCGCGCCACGCCGTCCTCCTCCAGGGTGACGCCCTTCACCTCGCAGAAGGCCCGCCTCCCGCCGCCCTCCAGGTAAAAGTCGAGGCGCGAGTCCCCGAACACCGTCTCCGGCCGGATGAGGCTGGGCGCGGGTATCAGCCGCCCGGCGGCCAGGTACTCCCCGAACGCGGCGTTCGGGGCCTGAGAGTCCATATTGATGAGCATACCGCCCTTCTGGACGGTGATGAGGTCGTATTTCGTTTTTCTTGCGGGATTCAGGCTCTCCTGCACCCAGACCCGGGCCCCGGGGACGAGAAGCTCCCGGCACCGCCCCGTATTCCTGACGTGCACGGTCTCAATCTTGCCTGAAAGCTCCACATGGGCGATAAACCTGTTGGGCCTGTCGATAAACCGCCCCTCGATGATCCGCTCGTAGGTCATATCCCCGCCTCCCCGGCCTTGAATATACCCCCAAAGCCGGGAAAAGTCAACAGCGCGGGCCAGGAACGGCCCGCGCTGGTTTTTTAATTTTTACATAAGCTCGCTCTTCATGGCGTCGATGGGGTTGTCGCGCTTTATGGAGCTCATGGCGTAGAGCATGGTGGCGAACACCACCAAAAATACGCTGCCCACAGCGATGAACACCGCCGACCAGGGCAGGTAGAAGCTCGTCTCGTACCCCATATTGATGGAGCGGAATATGAGGTAGGTCACGCCGAAGGCCGCAGGTATGCCGAAAAGCAGCGCCTTCGTGCCGTAGAGTATGCACTCATAGCTCATCATCCTGTTAAAGCCCCGGCTCGTCATGCCCACGGATCTGAGCATTGCAAACTCCCGCCGCCGGAGGAACACATTTGTGGATATGGTGTTGAACACGTTTGCCGCGGCGATGAGGGAGATGAGAGTTATAAATCCGTAGGCGGCGACCCTGACCACGGTGATGAGCCCCCGCTGGTTTGCGGACTGCTCGTACACGTCCTGAAAATAGCTGCGCCCCGGAAGGCCGTTTTCCACCGCAAGCGCGGCAAGGGACTCCGTCGCCGCCTCGTGGTCGTCGGCGAGGAAATATACGGCTGAGTAGGTGTAGCCCTTCTGTGGTATGGCGTCGAACACCGACATGGGCAGCAGCAGGCACACCCCGTAGTTGGCGTTTAGGCACCCCATGGGCAGCTCCTGCGCCTGACAGCCTATCCTCACCGTGGTGTAGTACTGGCAGCTCTCATAGAGCGCCTCCTGCTCCTCCTCGGGCAGCTCCTCGTAGTCGTCCCGGCGGTAAAGCTCCGTGAGCCGGTCTGAGTCGTAGGTGTTCACCACCACCTGGGAGACGTCGTCCCGCAGGAGCGTCATGGTGATATACCTCTGTGCGTCGGAGTCAAAGCCCTGGATGGTGGAGTGTATCACCCCCAGAGCCTCCGGCCCGGTGTAGAGGGCCGGGTCCAGCCCCAGTCTCTGTATATACTCCTCCCACGTCCCGTCCTCGATCCCGTAGACATAGAAGCTGGGGTAGAGCCTGTCCGGGTCCTCCCCGGCAATGCCGCCGGTGGGGGCGTCGGAGAAGTAGACCCTGAGGGCCTCATCGGTGAGCTGGTCCCTGGTGAAGCCCTCGCAGGCGCAGGAGAAATTGGTGTTGGCGGAGACGGCGGTGATGTGCTCCGCCCTACCCAGAATATCCACCACCTCGTCAAGGCTCTTTCCCGACTGGTCCGCCATCTCGCCGTGGAAGGAGTAGCGTATGTCGTAGTCAGTGCTGTCGCTGAAAACTCCCGTCACGGAGTCCGTCAGGTATCTGCAAAAGGAGCTTGCGGAGATGAAGAGCACCACCGACATGAAGAGCGACACCACCGTGGCCCGGTAGCGTTTGCGGCTGCGCTTGAAGTGCTTTCCCGCGATGGCCCCCTCCAGGCCGAAGAGCCTGTAGGTGAGGGGGGAGGTCCTGACCTCCCGGCGCTTTATTTTCACGTCGGAGGTCTGGCGTATGGCCTCTATGGCGGAGACCCGCATGGCCCGCCTGGAGGGGGCCCAGGCGGATATGAGCACCGTCACAAAGCCTATCGCCGCCGCCGCGGCCACGGAGAGCGCCGAGACGTGTATCCTGAAGGTCGGTGCGATCTCCCCGTCTGCCAGAAAGTCCGAAAGCGCCCCGCCGATGAAGTGGAAGGTCACCGCCATACCCGCGATCCCGGCGACGATGCCCAGGGGTATGCCTATGGCGCTCACTGTCACGGCCTCGGTAAAGACCATGCCCCGGATCTGCTTTTTCGTGGCGCCCACGGACCGCAGGAGCCCGAACTGCTTTGTCCGCTCCGAGACGGAGATGGAGAAGGCGTTGTAGATGAGGCTCACGGAGCCGAACATTATAAGCCCGATGAGTATCGCCGCCATGGAGTAAATGATATGGTAGAAGGTGTCGTACCGCACCACGCCCAGGGTCATGAGGTAATTTGTGTTGTCCAGAGATCCGGCAAGGTCTTTATAGTCCTGCTGGAAATCAAAGGTGTCCCTGGGGTTTTTGAGCAGCAGGAAGGAGTCGATGTAGGGCACGTCCTCCCCGCTGTCCCAGTATGTCAGCGCCGTTTCTCCGGCGTCCATGAAGGGCTCGTAGGAGGTATGATCGACATAGCCCACCACGGTGTATGTGCGCCGCTCATGGACTACCAGCTCCTCGCCCTCGGTGTAGGGGTTGAAGTCCGTCATGAGCTCCCCGTCAAGGTACCGATACCCCAGCTCCAATGTCACGGTGCTGCCCAGGGGTATATACTCATCCCCCAGATAGCCGTGGCGCAGGGCGATCTCGTAGGGCGTCTGGGGAAGGCGTCCGGCCTCCAGATTCACGGGCAGGCGCTCATAGAACTTATCGTCCCCTCCGGTGACGAAGACGTACCTGTTTGAGCTGTCGTTATCGCTGTTTACAAGGGCGACGCCCACCTTTTGTGCGTTGGCGGCGGAGCCGAAGCGGTAGTCCTCCTCAAGCTCCGAAAGCTTCTCCGTGGGCAGGTAGATATACTCCAAGTGCCACAGCCCCTCCGTCGCCGCCGTGTAGTCCTGAAGATACCGGAAAAAGCTGGACATGGTCGTTGTCACCGCCGTTATCATGGCGGCGGAGAGGATTATGCCGATGATGGTGACCACGGTCCGGGTCCTGTTTTTCGCCAGGGTCTTGTGGGTGACCTTTGAAAATATGCTCATTTTCTCAGCACCTCGTCCCGGGTTATCCGCCCGTCCTCGATGGCGATTATCCTGTCGGCCTGGAGGGCTATGCTCTCGTCGTGGGTTATGACGATGAGCGTCTGGTCGTACTTCTTGTTTGACAGCCTCAGAAGGTCCACTATCTCCTGACTTGCCCGGGAGTCAAGATTCCCCGTGGGCTCGTCGGCGAGGACCACCGCCGGGGCGTTCATCAGCGCCCGGCCTATGCTCACCCGCTGCTGCTGTCCGCCGGAGAGCTGGTTCGGCAGGTGGTTCGCCCTGCCCACAAGCCCCAGCACGTCCATGAGCTCGGAAAACCGCTCCTCGTTCACTGGCCGCCCGTCCATAAGCACCGGGAGAGTTATGTTCTCCCGCACGTCCAGCACCGGGATGAGGTTGTAAAACTGATAAATCAGCCCCACCTCCCGGCGGCGGAAGATAGCCAGCTCCTCCTCGCTCTTGGCGTAGACGTCCTGCCCGTCCATGTAGACCTTCCCGGATGTGGGCGTGTCCACGCCGCCGATTATGTGCAGAAGCGTGGACTTCCCCGAGCCCGAGGGCCCGATAATGGCCAGAAACTGCCCTTTCTCCACGGAGAAGGACACCCCGTCCAGAGCCCGGACGGCGTTATTTCCCTCGCCGTATACCTTTGTCAGATTTTCAACACGCAGTATTTCCATGCGTCAGCCTCCTTTGCTTTGTATGCGGGTATTATACAAAGTCAAGGTGACGCCACGGTGACTTTTGCATTACAAAAATGTAATTTTACCAGCACCCGCCGATTCCTGACAGCTATACCGCGCCCTTATAAAACCTCACGGTGAACACAGCCCCGCCCCCGGGCGCGTTCCCGGCGCGTATGACGCCGCCGGAGCGGTCTATCACCGTCTTTGCCAGTGCCAGCCCCACGCCCGCGGACTGGGCGTCCGCGTTCTTCCCCCGGTAGAACCGCTCAAATATGTGGGGCAGGTCCTCCCTTGAAAACCCCTCCCCGGTGTCGCTGACGGTGAGCTCGGTGTAAAGGGCGTTCTCCCGCGCCCGGACGGTGATGGTCCCGCCGGGGGGCGTGTGCTCCATGCAGTTTTTCAGAAGATTCCCCACCGCCTCCGCGCACCAGGCCGGGTCCGCCGAGAAGCTCTCCGTCCCGTCAAGGTCCAGCTCCAGCTCTACGCCCCGGACCTCGAGGGGTATGGCCAGCGGCTCCGCCGCGTTTTTAACTATCCGCTCCGCCGTCACCCGCTCAAGGTTGAACTCCACCGTCCCCGCGTCAAGCCGCGACAGCTTTAAAAGCGCCTCCACCAGCCACTCTATCCGCCCCAGCCCCCGGGCCACGTCCCGGGCAAGCTCCGTCCGCCGCTCCTCGGGAAGCCCCGGCTCCGCCAGCATGGCGGCGGCGAGGTTGAGGCTCGTCAGGGGCGTTCTTATCTGGTGGGATATGTCCGCCAGCGCGTCGGCGAGCACCAGCCTGTCCCGCTTCAGCGCGTCCCACTGGCTGCGCAGGGTTATGATGAGCTTTGAGATCTGTGACTCAAGTATGGACAGCTCCCCCTCGGCGTACCTTCCGAGATTCCTGTCCCCGGCGCTGTGTAGTATCCTGTCAATGTCCGCGGACAGCTCCTCCATCTGCCGGAATCTCCGCCGGGCGCATATGGCGCAGTGCAAAACAGCCGCCGCCCCCAGCCCCAGGGCCAGAAGCCCGGAAAATACGTCGCGGGCAAACCCCACGGCGGCAAATACGGCGCAGACAGGCAAAAGCGCCAGAAGCTCCGCCCGGAAGCCGGGATTTTTCCAAAGCCGCATCATAACCCCACCTTGTAGCCCAGCCCCCGGACCGTCAGTATTATGGCGGGGTCCGCCGGGTCATCCTCTATTTTGTCCCGAAGCCGCTTGATATAGACCGTCAGGGTGTTGTCATTCACAAAATCCCCCGCCGCGTCCCAGATCTCCTCCAGAAGCTTCCCCCGGGTCAGCACCCGCCCCCGGTTATTGAGGAAAACGAGCAGCAGCTTGTACTCAAGGGCGGAGAGATACACCTCCTGCCCGTTTTTCGTCACCTGCGCCCGCTCCGTGTCCACCCGCAGACCCGGAAGCTCGATGACGGAGCTGGCCCTGCCCGTGCGCCGCAGGACGGACCGCACCCGGCTCACCAGCTCCCTGGGGCGGAAGGGCTTGGCCACATAGTCGTCCGCCCCCAGCTCCAGCCCCGTGACCACGGAGGACTCGTCCCCCGAGGCGGTGAGGAATATTACAGGCACGCCGAACCTGCGCTTGAGCTCCGGGCACAGGGCAAAGCCACTGCCGTCGGGCAGCCCCACGTCCAGCAGCACCAGGTCCACATCCCCGCTCATGCCCTCCAGCGCCCCCGAGGCCGTGCGGGCGGAGGCCACCTCAAACCCCTCCCCGGTGAGAAACCTTGTGAGATTTTCAACTATCCCCGGGTCGTCCTCCACAATAAACAGCTTCATTCTCATCACCTCACCCTGATTGTACACCAAAAACCTGAGCTTGTGGAGCAAAAGAGTAAAAATTAATACTATTCCCAGATAAAAATATCAATTTATATCTGGGAAGGCCGTGCTACGCACAGCCCATTTAAGCGCTGGAAGCGCTTAAATGACGTCTCATACTAACCTTGCGCGCCTTCGGCGCTATAAAAAGTGCTTTGCACTTTTTAACAGGTTTTAGTATAAGCTGAAATTAAACCTGGACAGTCAAAAAGCCCGTCACCTTAAGCATAAATTTCCTGAAATAATCGGAAAAAGACCAAAATAAGAAAATTCCCCGTGTTTTGAAACACGGGGAATATCATAAATTGAGCAAAAGAGCTTAAGGTGACGGGAGTCGAACCCACGTCGCTCCATGCGGGCCCTTTTCGGCGCTTTTCACCTTGTCGTCGTCGCCTTGCGTCAGCAAGGCTTCCTCCGACCCGGCGAAAATCACTCGAAAATTGCGACCCGTGGAGTGCTAAGCAGTTTCTGGCGAGCGGATTTGTGTCCGGGCGAGTAAAAGCCCACAGGGAATACTTTCGTATTTCCAAGGGCTTTGCCGAAGTCCGGGCGCAAATCAGCCGTCAGAAACCGACGTGTGTTCGACTCCCGTCACCTTATTTAAAAATCAATTTCCTCTCTTTTTAACGTCCTCTTCAATTCTGTCCTTCCAGTTTGCCCCGAGAGGCGCGTTGGAGCGGACGGCGGAAACGGCGTCGGAGATGACGGAGTAATTGAGCTTCGTGCCCTTGCTGTCGGACTTGTACCTCACGGCCCTGTCTGCGGCGATGCCGAAGCGCGCGGCCTCCTTTGCGGCGTCGATGTTCGCGCCGAGGAATATGAACTCCCAGCCCTTTGCCTTCTGCTCCTCGATGAGCTCCTTCACCATGTGGTAGTTGTAGCTCCTGCTGGCGTTCTCAAGGCCGTCTGTGGTGATGACGAACACGGTCTTTTCCGGCACGTCCTCGGGGCGGATGTACCTGTGGACGTTCCTTATGTGCTTTATTGCCCCGCCGATGGCGTCAAGCAGGGCTGTGCAGCCCCGGACGTAGTACTCCCTGTCCGTGAGCTTCGGCACGTCCTTCAGGGGCGTCCTGTCGTGGATGACCTGGGAGTCGTTGTCGAAGAGTACGGTGGAGACCAGAGCCTCGCCGGGCTCCCGGCGCTGCTTTTCGATCATGGAGTTGAAGCCCCCGATGGTGTCGGACTCCAGACCCCCCATGGAGCCGCTGCGGTCAAGGATAAATACCATTTCTGTGAGATTCGTCTTCATTATAAAAGACCTCCTTTGTTTTTGATGGTGTTATCATACCAAAAACAAAGGAGGAAAAGGTCGCGCGCCAGGCGACAAATTTCTGAAGCCGGAGAACGCCAAAGTGTCTATGGCTCTTATGAAAGGCGCGTAAGAAATTCACTGCTTATTTTTGGAAAAGAGATTTACAAGGGCGAGAGAACATCCCACCCATAAGACAATATATATGATTGCGTTTTGAAACAGATAGCCGACGACAGCAGAAAACAGAAAACCGATAACTACACTCAAAAGTGTTTTAGGCCAGCTCATTAAATCACCCCTTTTGCTGCCCGGCATGTCCACAACTAGCACGGCGGTTTATATTGCATCTACTGGAAGAATGACACGGGCAACATTTGATTCAATGAATTTAGCATTGAATGGATTGCCTGAATCACAAACTGCCGCTACGATGAGTTTGAGTGGGTCAGGTGCGGAACAGATTGCAAGTACGCTTAAATCGTCTCAATTTACTGCTGGACAAGTGGCCTCTGCGATGGCATTAATGCAATTTTCTGAAACCGCTGCTGTAAGTGCAATGAGCGCGGCTGGGTTTACAGACCGGGAAATTGCCGGAGCTACTGCCGGCTTGACGTTTGCCGCTGCACAAAGTTCCGCGACTGTGGCTGCTGGCGGGTTATCCGCCGCAATATCCGGATTAAGGTGACGGGAGTCGAACGCGGGTTTAACTCCCGTCACCTTTGCTAATGTGCGATAAAGAAGTAATAGAAGTGTAAAAAATTTTGCCGTTCCTATCCGGCACTTAGGGCTGTGTC